>DASSOX010000117.1:0-4295 GCA_035700125.1 Gemmatimonadaceae bacterium | reverse complement strand
GCTTCGCCAGCTCCACGGCGAGCTTCGCCACGAGCTTGTTCGTCCCCCCACCCACGGAGATGGTGAGTCCCACCTTCTCCTGCACCGCCTTCCGCATCCGCTGCGCCGTCTCCGCGAGCGCCTCCCCTCTGTACAGCTTCTCGGTGCCGCCGAGGTCGAGATACCACTCATCGATGCTCGCCCCCTCCACCACCGGCGAGAACTTCTGCAGCACCGCCCGAATCTCGCCACTCTTCCTCGAGCACTCCTTCCTCGGCACCGGCACGCACATGGCATCGGGGCATAGTCTCAGCGCCCTCGAGATCGGCATCGCAGAGCGCACGCCGAACTTCCTCGTCTCGTACGAGGCCGAGCACACCACCCCCCGGCTCTCCGCCGCCCCGCCCACGATGAGCAGCTTCGCCTGCCCCGCCCCGTCCGGATCCACCATCCGCGCCACCGCCACGTAAAACGCGTCTGCGTCGGCAAGGAGGATGCGAGGGGAAGGTGGTGGAGACATGGGGGGAATGTAGTGAAGAAAGAGAGCGGAAAGCAGTGAACTGCTGCCTGCTTCCCGCCTCCCCTCCACCTTGCACTTTTTCCCCAAATCGTATACAATCTCTGTTCGATCGAATACAATCCCCCCTCCGACCCAGATGACCGCCGTAGCCGCTGCCGAACAGGGCCGAAGCCAGGATTCGAGAGCTTACGTCGTGCTCGGCGTGGGCATTTTGTGCATCGCGTGGTCGGCGATTCTGGTAAAGGTCGCGAGCGACGTGAGCGGCCCGGCGTCGGCGTTCTACAGGGTGTTCATCGCCTGCGCGGTGCTCATCCCGCTCTGGGCAGTGAAGTCCAGGGGGAAGCCGTTGCCCGAGTGGCAGACGATCGGGCTCGCGGCGCTCGGAGGGGTGTTCTTCGCCTTCGATCTCGCGCTCTTCAGCAGCGCCATCCTGATCACGTCCGCAACGAGCACCACGCTGATCGCCAACAGCACTCCGATCTGGGTGGCGCTGGGGTCGTGGCTCATCTGGAAGGAGCTGCCTTCGATCAGCTTCTGGATCGGGCTCGGCGTGATCCTGGTGGGGATGACGGCGCTGGTGGGCGGCGATGTTCTGCACCACACAGCGCTCGGATACGGGCACCTCATGGCCGTGGCGTCGTCGGCGTGGTATGCGGCGTACCTCATGACGACGCACCGGGTGCGCGTCACCAGCGATACGCTTACCTTCACGGTCATCTCGGTGGCGGCCAGCGCGGTAACGCTCTGGGTGGTGTGCCTTTTGAGCGGGGTGCCGATGAGTGGCTTCGCGCCACGGTCGTGGGCCGCGCTCGTGACGCTCGGGTTGGTATCGCAGGTGGGCGGCTACCTGGCCATCACCTACGCCCTGGGGCATCTCCGGGCCACGGTCACCTCGGTGAGCTTGCTCGCGCAGGCGCCGCTCACCGCCCTCCTCGCCATGCCGCTCCTCGGTGAGCGCCTCTCGCCCGCGCAGGCGGTGGGCGGCGCGCTCGTTCTGGGCGGCGTCTATGTAGTGAACCGGAGGGCCGCGTGATAATGGCTCAGCGGCGCAGCGAAGAAGAGCAGAAGGCGGCCACGGAGGCCGATGAGCAGAGCATCGCGACCGAGAAGCCTTTGACCGCCGAATTGCGGAGCGACGCCGAGCGGTCGCCTGCGCGTTCACCATTGCGCGAGGACGTGCGGCAGATCGTCCTCGAGCGGATTCTGAGCGGCGAGCTCCCGCCGGGGAGCCGCATCACCGAGTCGCGGCTGGCCGCGGAGCTCGGCGTGAGCCGCACGCCGCTCCGAGAGGCGCTGTTCAACCTGGAGAGCGAGGGTTTCGTCCGCTCCGACCTGGCCCGCGGCTTTTCGGTGGCGCCGCTCTCGGTGCGCGAGGTGCGGGAGAGCTACCCCATCCTCCAGACGCTCGAGGTACTCGCCCTTCGCTCCATCGGGCAGCTCGCGGCGACCAGCGCGCCCGAGCTCAGGCAAATCAACGAGAAGCTCGCCGCGGTGGCTGGCGATTCGGCAGGCGGTCAGTTGGTGGACCACGAGTGGCACGAGGCCCTCCTGGCCGCGTGTCCCAACCGGCGTCTTCTCGACCTCATCGCCCGGCTCAAGGAAACCGTATCGAGGTACGAGCGGCTCTACATGAGAGATGAGTCGCTCGCCCGCGCCTCGGTGGCTCAGCACCTGCGGGTGATCGAAGCGCTGGAGGCGAACGACCTCAGCGGGGCGGTGCGGGAGCTGGAGGAGAACTGGCGCTTCGCGCTGGAGACCCTGCTTGTTCGACTGGGGGAACCATGAAGCGGGCGCGTCAATATCAGTATGACGACAAAGTTGCGACAGCTAGTAGCTTTTCCGCGTTCAATGCGCCATTATCGGAACAACTCGCCCCTTGTGGCGGTTTAACAAGCAGCATACGACAGTCGAAGCAGACCGCACGCATCGCGGCGCGCCCGGCGATTCATGCCCGGGTGACGCCCCTTTGTGCGTAGTGTTTTTGGAGGAATGGTGTCTCGAAAGCCCACAACAGGCGGGCGCCGGAAGGCCGCGCGGCGTCCCGATACCCTAAGCGATCACATGACTGGCGACATTCTCGACATCTACATCGCGGAGACCCAGCGGGTGCCCACGCGCACGGCCGCCGAACAGAAGGCCATCGCTCGCGTGATGCGCGACACGAAGCGATCGACCGAGGAGCGCGAGCGCGCGCGGGATGAGCTCATTTCCGCGAACCTTCGCTTCGCCTTCTCCATAGCGAAGCAGTATCAGCATCGTGGCCTCGATCTCTCGGATCTGATCGCCGAGGCCAACAGCGGACTCGTACGCGCGGCCGACAAGTACGATCCCGATGTTGGTGTGAACTTCATCAGCTACGCGGTGTGGTGGATTCGCCAGGCCATCCACGCCTCGATCACCAAGCAGTCGCGCTCCGTGCGACTGCCGCTGAGCCGTGCGAGCGATCTCACGCGGATCGCCCGCGCCCGCGCGGTGCTCACCGACACCCTCGGCCGTGATCCCACGGTAGAGGAGATCGCCAAGGTGGCCGAGCTCTCGGTGGATCTCACCAAGGACCTCGTTGCGCTCACGCAGCCCGAGCGCTCGCTCGATGAGCCGCTCAACACCGGCCACGGCGACCGCAGCGGCCGGACGCTCACGAGCATCGTGGCCGCCGAGACGGACGACGAGGAAGGCGCCCTCCCGATGGGAATCGAGGACGAGTCGCGTCGCGAGCTTCTGCTCCGCGCGCTCGAGGGACTCTCGCCTCGCGACCGCCGGGTGCTGGTGCTTTACTACGGCCTCGAGAGCGGCGAGCCGATGACGCTCGACCAGATCGCCAAGATCTTCGGCATCACCCGCGAGCGGGTCCGCCAGCTCAGAGATCGCGCGCTGGCTACAGTACGCCGCGGCGAGAGCGCCGAGCAGCTGAAGCGGGAGTGGGCGGCGTGAGGTAGGGAAGAGAGAGCAGAGAGCAGAAAGCAGAAAGCAGTTAAAACCTCCAGGGCCGGAATCTCGGCCCTGGAGGTTTTAACTGCTTTCTGCTTTCTGCTCTCTGCTTTCTGCTTTCTCTTCTAAATCACCCCGCCGAGCAGGTCTTCTCGAGCGAATTCGGGTCGCCGCCGCGGGCGTCCACCTCGGGCTGCGGGATCGGGATGTTCCAGAGCGGAGCGTTTCCGTTCTCCATGCCGAGTCCGGCCGGTGGGTTCGAGCCGTTCAGCTTCCCGAACATGCGCGCGTCTATCCAGCGGTCGGGGCTCTCCCAGAGGAGCGAGTAGCGCTTCTCGTACAGAATCTGGTTGAGCACCGCCTCCGCACCGCTTACTGAAGCAGCGTCCAGACCGCCGTCTACCGTCCGAACGATGTTGGCGAGTGCCAGCGCCTGCGGGTACTGCCCCTGACCCCAGAGCACCTCGGCCTTGATGAGGATCAGCTCTTTGTTCGTCAGGATGCGCACGGGCGTGGTCGGCGTGGGGTAGAGCGTGAACGCCCAATCGGAACCGACTCCGCTCAGCGAGAGCTCGGACGTCTTCACCACCTTGCGCGCCACGCGGTCGTCGCCGGGGGCGGCCTCGGTGACCACGCGCGCGTTGGCGCGGAAGTCGGTCGCTGCCGGATCGCCGTAGAGCGCGTTCGTCGCGTCGCCCGATGCCGTGCTGTAGGTGTGCGCCGGCCCCACGTTCAGGGCGGCAAGCGTGGAAGCGCCTTCGTCGATGAACGAAGCATCCAGCGCGGCCAGCGCCTTGGTGAGCGCAGCCTGATCGATCGGGCCGCCCGCGCTGCCACCCGGAGGCGCGTAGTTCAGGAAGCCCAGGTA
>DASSOX010000116.1:0-22970 GCA_035700125.1 Gemmatimonadaceae bacterium | reverse complement strand
TCACCCCTCAATGAGGGTCCCTTACCACGATTCGCTCGCGCTCCCGGTGCGCCCGTGCATTTTGTCCAATTATTCGTTGACAAATTGTAGGGTACCACTCAGGAGGGTGAGCCATGCCAGCGGAAGAGTCAGGCAAGCGGGAGAGAGTCGTGGATCGCCGAGTCCTCGATCGGGCGATCGTGATGCAGGCAGCCTGCATCGCGGTGCTGTTCGGCGCGGTCGCAGTGCTCGGCGCCTGTGCGGACGCCGAGCCGGTGAGTCCGCCGGCGCGGAAGGCGAGCGCGGTTCAACTCCAGCGCAGCGAGCCACAGAACGTCAGCGAAGGGCAGCGGATCTTCCGCTACAGCACCTTCGGCGACGAGAAGTTCTGGACCGACACGCTGCACATGAACCAGGTGATCGAGGACGTGGTCAGCCCCGCGGTCGCGCTGTCGGTCGGTCTCAAGGTGGATGCCGATGCGCTCCCCACCTCGGTGGTCGAGGCGATCCGCGCGAACCTCGTCGATCTCGACGATCCCGCGACCACGGCGCTTCTGTTGAAGCTGGATGCCGTGGTCGGTGTGAAGGCGGAGGTGGACGACGCGAACCACATCACCCGAGTGGGGATCACCTGCGCGCTCTGCCATTCGACAGTGGACAACTCGTTCGCGCCCGGAATCGGGAAGCGGCTCGACGGTTATCCGAATCGCGATCTGAATCCCGGCGCGATCATCGCGCTCTCGCCCGCGCTCACCGACGCGCAGAAGGCGGTCTACAACTCGTGGGGACCCGGCCGCTACGATCCGCGCTTCAACTTCGACGGCAAGAACGGTCCGGTGCCGATTCCGCCGGCGTACGGGCTCGAAGGCGTGCACAGCGTGACCGTCACCGGCGACGGGCCGAACCTCAAGTACTGGAACCGCTATGTGGCCGTGACGCAGATGCACGGGCAGGGGAATTTCAGCGAGCCGCGGCTCGACATCAGCATCCATCAGTCGCCCGATCTGGTTGCACGGCAGCTCGGCGCGCTCCAGGCGTATCAACTCAGTCTCCAGGCACCGCCACCGCCTCCCGGAAGCTTCGACAAGGCGGCAGCAGCTCGAGGACGCATAGTCTTCAACGGGGCGGGGAACTGTTCGAACTGTCACACCGGAAGCACCTTCACCGATGCGAACGTGCGGCTGCACGACCCGGCGAAGTTCTTCACCGATCCGACCTATGCGCTGCGCAGCGCGACGAAGATGTGGCGCACCGCGCCGCTGCGTGGTGTCTGGCAGCATCCGCCCTACTTCCACGACGGATCCTCACCCACGCTCGCGGATGTCGTGGACCGCTACGACGCGAACTTCCACTTGGGTCTCACGCCGCAGCAGAAGGCAGATCTCGTTCAGTATCTGCTGTCCCTGTAGGGCAGCGGCGTAGGGCAGCGGCTTCGAATTCGCACCGTCATCCTCTCGGGAAGCGGGGATCCATGTTCAGGCGAGCAACATGGATCCCCGCTTCCCGAGAGGATGACGGTCGGTGGTGCGTCACGATGGCCCGGCCCCATCGCCATACACGGGAGGCGATGGGGCAGGCCCCCCGGAGGCCAGTTTCCCCGCACGGGCAAACCTTGCGGCGATCTACCTGCTCAGGTATCATGAAATCATGAAAGCAGGTAATGATAAGAGCCGTGGCAAGGTGGCTGAGCCGGTGCAGGTATACCTCGATCCGGTGGACCGCGGGCGCCTGCACTGGCTGACCGAGCAGCTCGGCACGACGAAGTCGGACGTGCTGAGGCGCGCGCTGGAAGCGTTGGAGCGACAGATCACGGATCCGGAGTCGCATCCTGCGCTGCGGATCATGAAGATCGCGGAAGGCGTGGCCCCGGCCCCTTCGCCCGATTACGACGTGGCTGTCGAGCACGACCGATTCCTCGCGGATTCCGAGGAGGCGTCGTGGAAGGCCGACACACGGAATACGGCTTCGAAGGGTCGAAAGCGGAGCGCGGGCAGGAAACGTGGCTAGGGAGCTCTTCGTGGACACGAGCGCATGGTACACGCTCGTGGACACTGGCGAGAGAGCACGCTCGCGGGTCGGGAAGGCGCTGAGTGAAGCCATAGCTGACCGCTACCGCATCGTCACCACCAACCTGATCGTCGCCGAGACGCACGCGCTTCTGTTGCGCCGGTTCAACCGCGATGTGGCGCTTGCCTTTCTGCGCGAGATCCGATCGGAGCCCAATGTGGTGGTCGAAAGCACGCGGGAGGTCGAGGAGCGCGCGCGCCGCGATTGGCTGGAGCGCTACGCGGATCAGGACTTCTCGCTGACCGACGCGGTGAGCTTCGCGGTCATGCGCGAGCGACGTATCGCGGCCGCTCTGACGCTCGATCACCACTTCTCGGTGGCCGGGTTCGAGGTAGAACCAGCAACGTAGCCTCGCTGATCTGCATTGCGCGGCGCCGAGCCGCGGGATGCAGTCACATCGTCACAACTCTCCCCCGTCCTCGCCTGCGTCGCTGGAACCCGAACGCACATGGCAGCGCTTTGTCGCCAGGAGGGTGTAGATGCGCATACTCGTATTCGGCGCCACAGGCGTAGTTGGCAGAAGGGCGGTTCCGTTCATGGTAGCGGCCGGGCACGACGTAACGGCCGTGGGCCGCAACCCCGCGCGACGCGCGGAGCTCGAGCGCGCGGGCGCGGCGGTGACGGACGTCGACATTTTCGATCGCGGCGCGGTAACGCACGCAGTACAGGGGCAGGAAGTCGTGGTGAACCTCACCACGCACATGCCGTCGTCCACCTTCAGGATGATGCTCCCTGGCGCCTTCCGCGAGAACGACCGCATCCGCAGGGAGGGCTCGGCGATCATCGCGGCCGCGGCCTCGGCAGCGGGGGTGGGGCGCTTCATCCAGGAATCCTTCGCGCCGGTGTACGCCGATGGCGGTGATCGCTGGCTCGATGAGAATGCGGTGCAACGGCCCGTGCGCTACAACAGGACGGTGCTCGACGCCGAGCACTCGGCGGAGCGATTCGGCGAAAGACGTGGCGAGTGGGTGGTGCTTCGCTTCGCTTGGTTCTACGGACCCGACTCGTTTCTTCCCGAGATGGCGAAGGTCGTGCGGAATGGGTGGGCTCCGATCCCCGGCGCCGCCGATGCGTACTGGTCATCGGTGTCGCACGATGACGCGGCGAGCGCGGTGGTCGCGACGCTCACAGCTCCGCCGGGCGCGTACAACGTGTGCGATGACGAGCCGCTGACGCGACGGGAAGTGGTGGATGCGATCGCTGACGCTTTCGAGCTCCCGAGGGTGAAGCTCATGCCGTCGTGGGCAACGCTGTTCATGGGATCGCTCGGCGATCTGATGGCGCGCTCCGAACGGATGTCGAACCGCAAGTTGCGCGGCATCGGCTGGGCTCCACGCTATCCGAGTGCGCGCGAGGGGTTTCGGGCTGCCGCCCGGGAGATTGGTGGCAGCCCGAGCGACGGGTCGCGCCGCCGCGTGAGCAGCAGCGCACCTCCATCGTCCCGGACGCTCGACCAGCGCTGATCGCGCCAGGGCCCTCCTTCGCCCACCCTTCGCGCATTGTCTCCGCGGCTCGCTCGTATCAGCGCCCTCGGTCCGCGAAGGGCCAGTTGTCCGAGCGCAGGTAACTACTATATTACAATTTAGTCATATAGATGTGAAAGGGAATTCTCCGTGGCAAAGACCAGATTGACACCCGAGATGCTGGAGCTCGTCGCTGAGCGCTTCAAGGTTCTCGCCGAGCCCGTGCGACTCGAGCTCCTCAACTATCTCCGCGGCGGCGAGATGACGGTGAGCGAGCTCGTCGAAGAGAGCGGGCTGGCCCAGGCCAACGTCTCCAAGCATCTCCGCCTCCTCCACGCCAGTGGCTTCGTCACGCGGCGCAAGGACGGCCTATTCGTTTACTATGCACTCGCGGATCGGGGCGTCTTCCAGCTGTGCGATATCATGTGCGAGCGGCTCGACGCCGAGACCAGAACCATACGGCGAATTCTCGCGTCCTGACGGCGCACGGATCCCCACAGCGGTTCTCACGTGCCGGAGCCATCTCGCCGGTGACAGCCGGCGATCCCGAATCTCCCGAGTATACGCTCGAGCGGACACGCGTTGGTGAACGTCGACTGCAGGAGGTTGACGCCCACGAACGCCGTGAACAGGAACCATCCCGGGTGAACCCACCATCCCAGCGCCAGCGAGGCGAGAATGAACACGCCGGCGAAGCGGCGAATGATGTAATCGTTGCACATCGTAGTTTCCTCATTGAGTGGAATCGAAAATCGCTGACCGATCGTCAGCGGTGTGCATCGCCGGTTCGAGCGGCCGGCCGCGAGTATCAGCTCGTTCAGCGGAGCGCAGCGGCGTATCGGGCGTGCTGGCCCGGCGCCGCAGCTCCCAGTAGAGCAGAGGCACCACCACCATCGTGAGCCCGGTGGCCACGATCGCGCCGCTGATGAGCGCCACCGCGAGCCCCTGGAAGATCGGATCGAGCACCATCACGAGACCGCCCACGACCACCGCGGCGGCGGTGAGCGCTATCGGCCGGAAGCGCACCGCGCCCGCCTCGAGCACCGCTTCGCGCAGCGTACGCCCCCGCTCCTCGGCGAGCTGGATGAAGTCGACCAGGAGGATCGAATTGCGCACGATGATCCCCGCGAGTGCTATCATCCCGATCATCGACGTCGCCGTGAAGAACGCGCCCGTCGCCGCGTGGCCCGGTAGAATCCCGATCAGCGTGAGCGGGATCGGCGCCATGATCACCAGCGGTATCGTGAACGACTGGAACCAGCCCACCACCAGCACGTAGATCAGCACCAGCACTATCGCGAAGGCGAGCCCCAGATCGCGGAATACTTCTATGGTGACCTGCCACTCGCCATCCCACTTGATGGCTGTCTCCGAGAGATTGTCGGGCTGCACCGCGTTGTAGCGCTCGATCCGCGCGCCGTTCACCCGGATGCCGTCGAGTTTGCGGTTCATCTCCAGGATCGCGTACACCGGCGATTCGATCTCGCCAGCCACATCGCCGGTCACGTAGATCGCGGGGCGGAGATCCTTCCGCACGCGATCCATCTCCCGCGTACCGCTCTGCACATCCACGAAGCGCGCGAGCGGCTGCGGACCGGAAGCAGTGGCCATGGGCAGCGCCAGGAGCGCCTCCACCGACGAGCGATTCGCGATCGGAAGCCGCGGCACTATCTCCACTCCCTCGCGCGCCGTGGGTGAGCTGGTAACGCCGGAGGGCGCTCCGGAGAGTGCCAGATACAGAGTACGAGTGATCTGCTCCACGCTCGCTCCGGCTTCCGCCGCGCGCACCCGGTCCACCCGGAAGACGCGCTTCTGCTGCGGCGCGGTGACTGTCCAGTCCACATCCACGACACCGGGGGTGCTCTCGAACACCTCCTTGACCCGCCGTGCGGCCTCGAGCCGCGTGCTGTCGTCCGCGGCGTAAACCTCGGCGACCAGCGTGGAGAGCACCGGTGGGCCTGGAGGGATCTCGGCCACCTTCGCCGATGCTCCGTAGCGGCTCGCGATCGAGTCGATGCCAGGGCGCACGGCCACGGCGATGGCGTGGCTCTGTCGCGAGCGCTCCGACTTGGGAAGGAGGTTCACCTGCACGTCGGCCACGTTCGGGCCCGAGCGCATGAAGTAATGGCGCACCAGCCCGTTGAAGTTGAACGGCGCGGCAGTGCCGGCGTAGACCTCGGTGCTCAGCACCTCCGGTACGCCGGCGAGGTAGCCGGCGATCTCTCTCCCCAGCGCGTTGGTGGTCTCGAGAGTGGTGCCCTCCTGCGTGTCGAGTATCACCTGAAACTCGCTCTTGTTGTCGAAGGGGAGCATCTTCACCTTCACTCCCTTCACGGCGATGAGACCCATGGATAGAAGCAGCAGCGCCACGACGCCGCCGTAGAAGCCGAAGCGCTTCTGCGGACTGTCCATGAGCGGGGTCATCGCTCTCGCGTACCACCGTGCGAAGCGCGAGCGGTCGCCGTGCGCCTGACTGGCAGCATCGTGTTCGCCGCTGGCCCCGTCAATGTTCGCGGCGCCGATGACAGTTCCGCCATTGCTCGCGTCGACGCCAACGGAAGCCGACGCGCCGCGTTGGTCACGAGCGTGCGACTCCGATCCGGTGTGATCCTTCAGCAACCGGTAGGCGAGATAGGGCGTGATGATGAATGCCACGGCAAGCGACGCGAGCATCGCCACGGTCGCGCCCACCGGGATCGGTCGCATGTAGGGTCCCATCATCCCGGAGACGAACGCCATCGGGAGGATGGCTGCGATCACTGTGAAGGTGGCGAGGATCGTGGGGTTACCGACCTCGTCCACCGCTTCCACCGCGGCCACCTCCGGTTCCCTGTCTCCCATCTTCAGGTGTCGGTAGATGTTCTCCACCACCACGATGGCGTCATCCACCAGGATCCCGATCGAGAATATGAGTGCGAAGAGGGTGATCCTGTTGAGCGTGTAGCCCAGCGCGTAGTACGTGAAGAGCGTGAGTGCCAGCGTGACCGGGACGGCCACGAGCACCACGACCGCCTCGCGCCAGCCGAGGAAGAGCCAGATCAGCGCCGTCACCGAGACTGTCGCGATGAGCAGATGGAGAATCAGTTCGTTCGCCTTCTCTCCGGCCGTCTCGCCGTAATCGCGCGTGACAGTGAGCTTCACGTCGGCGGGGATGAGGCGTCCCTTTGCGGCATTCACGCGCTCCATGACGGCATGCGTGAGTACAGTCGCGTTGGCGCCCTTGCGCTTCGCCACGGATATGGTGACGGCTGGCTCCGCGCCGCCCGAGCGATCCGCGTGCGCTACATAGTTCGTGGTCTCGGCGAAGCCGTCCTCTACCTTCGCTACGTTGCGCAGGTAGACAGGTGCTCCTCCACGGACGCCGACGACCACGCTCCCCACGGCTTCCGCCGTCTCGAGCGGTGCACCCACGTCGATCCGGTACACCTCGCCTCCGCTCACCAGCGAGCCAGCCTGCAGCCGGGCTTTCGCGCCCTGCAACGCCATGGCCACCTCGCCAGGTGTGATGCCGCTGGCGGCGAGCCGCGTCGCATCGAGCGTGACGCGCATCTGCCGGGGCTCACCGCCCACGACGAAGGTTTCGGCGACATCGGGCACCGTGCGGATCTCGTCCTCCAGGTGCACGGCGATCTGCCGGAGCGCGTTGGCATCGTAGCTCTTCGCGTGCAGCGTGAGCGTGAGCACCGGCACGTCGTCCACAGAGTGCGGCTTCACGATCGGCGGCAGCGCGCCGGGAGGTGCCTGGTCCAGCGACGACTCCAGCTTGGCTCTCACCCGTGTCACGCTCCGCTCCTGGTCCTCGCCTACCTCGAAGCGGACAGTAATCATCGAGTAGCCGTCACCGGACGTCGTGTACACGTGGTCCACGCCCGGAAGCTCGAGCATGCGCTGCTCGATCGGCCTTCCAAGCAGGTTCTCCGCTTCGCTCGGTGACGCGCCGGGGAGCGCCGCGATCACATCTATCATCGGTACCGAGATCTGCGGCTCTTCCTCGCGCGGTGTGGCGAGAATGCCGAGCAGCCCGGCCGCCAGAGAAGCACCCGCGATGAGCGGCGTGAGTCGGGAGCGCAGGAATGCATGCGCGATGCGCCCGGAGATTCCCATGATCTACTCCGTACCCTCGACCTGCGCGCTGCGCGCGGCCGGAATCACTATCTGATCGCCGGCACGCAGGCCGGCAGTCACTTCCACGAAGTCGGCGGTGCCGTCACCCAGACGCACCCAACGCAGCTCATCGCCCTCGCTCGTGCGCAGCGTCACTCCGGTGAGATCGCCCTGGCGCGCGATGGCGCGCACAGGTATCACGAGAGCGTGGTGGCTCCCCAGCGTTACGGACAGACTGGCCGCGCTTCCCGGCAGGAATTCGCGATCGGCGTTCGAGACCAGTGCGTTCACGTTGTAGAGATTGCCGCTGGTGGTCGGCACCGCGCCCTCGACCACGGCCGGAACGGCCCGCCCCTCGATCGTCGCATCGATCGAGTCTCCGCGATGCAGTCGCTGCGCAATCTCGGGCGTGACCGCGGCGGTTATGCGTAGCCGCGACGCGTCCTGCACCGCCACCAGCGGCGCTCCCGGCACGGCGAACGCTCCCGGATCCACGAATCGCGCGGTGACCACTCCCGCGAAGGGAGCACGGATCACTGAATACGAGCTCACCGCATCCAGTTCCGCGGCGGCCGCCCGCGCGGTCGCGACACCGGCTTCGGCCCGAGCGAGCCCCGTCTCGGCGGCGTCGAGCTGCGCGCGGGCAGCGGCGCTGTCTGCGTAGAGAGCGCGGATGCGTTTCGCGTGAGTGGCGGCTTCATCGCGCACGGCCGATGCTTCGGCGAGTGATGCGGCCACGTGTGCCTCTTTCGCCTGCAGCTCGCGGGCATCGATGCGAACCAGTGGTTGGCCCGCCTTCACGACGTCGCCCTCGCGCACGAGCACTTCGGTGACCCTTCCCATGAGCTTCGTGGCGAGCGTGGCCCGATATATCGGCTCTGCCACGCCAGCCGCCCGGAAAGTCGTGGCGATGGTCGTATCGAGGAGCGTGTATGCGGTGCCAGCGACGCGTGCCGGCACCGCGCCGGCACTCTCGTGCTGCTCGTTGCCGCACCCCGCCAGTAGCAGCGCCGAGGCGGCGACCGTCATGGACGGCAGTCCGATTCTGCCAAGTAGAGAAGTATTCATCGAAGTCATGTTGTCAGCGTGGAGGTGCGTCGTGGCCCGGCCGCCCATCTCGCTCATTGGCCGTCGGGTCGCTGGACGCCGTGCCCGTCGGGAAGTCGTCGAGCGCCGCGATGCTCGCCGGATCAAGACCGAGTGTCTGTTTGCGCTCGGCACCGGCGACGATCGCGGCGTAGCGCGCCTGCGAGAGGGCGAGCGAGCTGCTCACATCGGCTGCCTGCGCATCGAGCAGAGCGGCGATGGTCGCGAGGCCGCCCTCGTACTGCTTCGCCACTATCCGATGCGCTTCTGTGCTCTGTGCCACCGCTCGCTCGGCGATCGCGAGCCGTGCGAGCGCCACCTCGAGCGCCGTTCGGCTCTGCTGGGCCTCGAGGCGCGCTTTCGCGGAGGCGGCATCCGCCTGGGCGCGTGCGGTCGACTCGCGCCCTGCTGTAGCTCGAACATCGGAGAGCGTGCTCGCGCCGGCGAAGAGATCCCACGACGCCATCACGCCCACCGTCCAGCTCCGGTCGCCGGCGTATGGGCGTGATGCGGAGTTCCAGTCGTAGCGCGCGAAGCCGTTAACGCGTGGCAGGTAGGTGGAGCGAGCGCGGAGCGCGTCGGCGCGTGCGGCATCGAGTCCTCTACGTGCCGCTTCGATGTCCGCGCGACTCGCCTGCGGGCGCGCTGCAGTGTCGGCCGCGACGACGTCCACGATTCGGGCGCTTGCGGGGAGCGATCGCGGCAACGCGAGATCGCCGGCGGGGTCCTGGCCGAGCGCGACTTCCAGCTGGCGCCCAGCCGACTCGGCGTTGCCGCGGGCCTCCACCAACTGTGCGTCCACCTCGCCGGCACGTACCTCGGCGAGCAGCGCATCCGACTTCGTCACCAGGCCGTTGCGCACCATGGACTGCGCCTGCGTCACGTGCGAGTGCGCGGCGCGAGCCGCGGCTTCCAGAGTCGCAACCCGCTCGGCGGCCAGCACGGCTCCGTAGTAGGCACGAATCACATCGGTGTGCGTGGATATCCGGGTCCAGCTCTGCTGGGCGGTAGTCGCATCCACCGCGTGACTCGCCGCACGGCGACCGAGCCAGGCATCAGCGTTGAAGAGCGGCTGCTCGACGACGATGCCCGCGCTGTAATTACCTATCGCGCCGGGGAAGTTGAGTCGTTGCGGGTCGAAGTCGGCTGCCGTGATGCCGCGCTGCTGGAGCGCGAGGCCGAAGGTATTGAGCGGGTCGGTAGTGCGGAGGTAGCCGGCGTCGAGGCGGAGGGTGGGGAGCATCCCGCGAAGCGGCGCGAGCGACTCTCCGCGTCGAGCGGCAAGGTTGCCGGCCGCAATTCTGTTGGGGAAGGCGGCGTCGTCGGCGGCGCTGAGTGCGTCGTGGAGCGAGATCTGCGCGCTGGCGCCGGCGGCAAAACCGAGATGCGCCACCCCGAGTGCGGCGGTCAGAGCGAGTAGTGCTGGCCATCTTCGGTGCATGTCGGGCCTTGCTTTCATGTGGCGGTATGGAACGAACGGTGTATCAGCGGCTTCCACGGCAGCGCCACCAGCGGCGGCCGGTACGCGCATACGCACAATACTATATACCGATATAGGAATATACAAGTCCGCTCGAAGCACTGCCGCATGGGACCGGGTCGGCGTCGGTCAGGGGGACCATGCTATGGATCGGATCGGCGCGCCGTCGAGGACGCGCGCCGCATCGCCGCCGTCCGAGTTCATCAGCCACACCTCTTCATCGTGGATGAACGCGATCTCCGACCCGTCGGGCGACCATGCGGGCTCGTAGTCGCGGTGGCCGCTCGTCAGGCGGACCGCGCCGGTACCATCGGCATTCATCACCCATATCTCGCTTCCGGGCACGTAAGCGACAGACCGCTCGTACGCGATGCGGGCACCGTCCGGAGAGAGAATCGGATTCAGATAGCCAACGCTATCGTTCGACGAGAGAAGGAGCGGAACGACCGATCCATCGCGCGTGTCCAGTACGTACAGTCCGTTGCTTCCCGGGCGCGAATCGAGCGCGAAGACGAGGTGCACGTCATCTCTCTCCCATGCCGGGCGCGAGCCGCCGACGGTGGTTTCGCCGCGCAGGGCGCTCGCACCATCGAGGCAGAGGCCACCGTCGAGGCAGCTGTATGCCAGGTGACCATCTCTCGACCAGTTCCCTGCGAGCCCGCCCTCATAGAGCAGTTGCGGCGCGCCACCCGTATCCGATGAGACTGTGAAGATCGACCACGGAGTGGTGCAGCATTCGACCGGTAGTTGGGCGTAGGCGATGCGCCCGTCCGGCGACCAGGCGAGGTAGAAGAGACTCACCTGACCCGCGTCGGCACTGTCGACGAGGCGCACCTCCTGCCTGGTTCCATCGGCGACGTAGAGGAATCCGCCTCCGCCGGTGACGGGTGCTCGGGAGTAGGCGAGTATGCCCGGAAGTCGGCTCCAGGCCACCGAAACCGTTTGCGAGTCGTGTGGCCCCGTACTGCGATCGCTGCCGCAAGCAGGGAGTCCCAACACCAGCGGAGCGGCGGCCAGCACTGCCACTGCACGAGTGAACATGATCCCTCCCGCATCGAACCGCAGTTGGCGCGTTGGCGGATCCCGATGCTCCGATCTCCGATCGGCTACGACGGCCTGGCCATGTCAGTAGCACGAAGGACGAGCGGGCTCGGGTTCGGGGGGGATAATGGAAATCGCTGCAATTGTCGCGCTCAGCGGATGGCCAGCAGGCGGATCAGCGTCACGGCGAGCACTATGAGCACCGCGAGCGACGCGCTCACGGTAATGATCACCGGCCGCCCGACGCGCCGGATCGCCTTGAGGTCCACGCCGAGGCCGAGTGCCGCCATGGCGCCCACGGTGAGCCAGGTGGAGAGCGAGCGCGTGGGGGCGATCCAGCGCTCGGGGATCACGCCGGTAGAGCGCAGCACTGCGAGCGCGAGGAAGCCGGTGATGAACCAGGGGACGAAGCGCGCCAGATCGAAGCGCGTGCTTTTGGCTGTACCGACACTGTCGGCGTTTTCATTTCGATGCCAGAGCGCGACGCCGAGGACTACCGGGCCGAGCATCAGGACGCGCACCAGCTTCACGAGTGTACCGACCTGTCCTGACAGGGCGCTCACCGGGAAAGCCGCTGCGAGTACCTGCGGGACGGCGTAGACCGTCAGGCCGGCGAGTACGCCGTACTGGTAGTTGCTCAACGCCAGTGGCTGTATCAAAAGAGGGAGGCCGAGTATCACGACGACGCCGAGTATGGCGGTGAAGGCGATAGATGAGGCCACGTGCTCCTGTTCGGCGCGGATCACCGGTGCAACCGCGGCGATGGCCGAATTGCCGCAGATCGAATTCCCGCAGGCTACGAGCAGCGCGAGCTTGTGCGGGAGCCCCATGAACCGGCCCATCCCGTAACTCGCACCGAGTCCGAGCACCACGAGCAGGACGATCCCCATCACGAGTGATGGCCCGGCCTTCATGAGGAGCGGGAGGTCGACCGATGCGCCCAGGAGGAAGACCGCGACCTCCAGAACCTGCTTGCCGGTGAAGCGCACGCCTGCCTCGCAGGAGGCGGGTGGGGTCCAGAGGGTCCGCACGGTCATACCGAGCAGGATCGCCACGACGAGCGCCTCGATGATCGCGTGACCGAAGAGCCGCGACTCGACGGCGGCGATTCCGATGGAGGCGAGCGCCACTACCGCGGCGAGCGCGATACCGGGGGCGAGGCTCGGCGGTGCGGGGAGGGTGGCTCGCCGCGCGGGCACCGGCGGCCGCTGCCCGGCGGCTGGTCGCCGTGCAATCCGTGCCGGAGTCGCGGCGGAGGCGCATGCCATTGCGGGCGAGGAAGCAGCGGGCGGATTCGCAAGAGCCTCTGACGGATTGTCGTTGGATGGCATCGGTCCTCGGGTGGTCGTGGGAATGCTGCGTTGCACCCGCAGGTTACCGTCGCCATACTCATAGATCAAAGACAATTATCGCATTTCTACATAACCATCGGTTATGAGTCTCAACCTCCATCACCTGCGCGTCTTCGCCGCGGTGGCCGAGCAGCGCGGCTTCTCGCGCGCGGCGGCGGCGCTGCGCATCAGTCAGCCCGCGGTATCGAAGGCGGTGCGACAGCTGGAGCGCCAGGTGGGTGTGCCGCTGCTGGAGAGGGCGGGCCGCGCGTCGCGTCTCACCGCTGCCGGCGAACAGCTCGCGGCACGGGCGCGCGAGCTGTTCGGAGTGGAGTCCGCGGCCGAGGAGGAGCTCCGCGCGCTTCGTGGCCTGGAGGCGGGGAGTCTGCGCGTAGGGGCGAGCACCACCATCGCGACATACCTGCTGCCGCCGATACTGGCGCGCTTCCACGATGCACACCCCGCGATAGAGCTGCGCGTGGTCAGCGCCAATACCCGCGCCATCACCCGTGCCCTCCTCGAGCGGCGGCTGGATGTCGCTCTGGTCGAAGGTCCGGTGAACCATCCGCGCATCGAGGCCCGACGCTGGCGGGGCGACGAGCTGGTAGTGATCGCACCTTCCGATCACCGGCTCGCGAAGCGCCGCAGCGTCCGCGCGCACGATCTGCTCGCGGAGCGTTTCGTGGTGCGCGAACAAGGGTCGGGCACCCGCGTGGTGGCGCAGCGCGCTCTTTCGAAGCACGGAGTGCATCCCGCCGTAGCGCTGCAATTGGGAAGCACCGAAGCAGTGAAGCAGGCAGTGGCGGCCGGACTCGGCCTGGCGATCGTCTCCCGCTACGCCGCTGCGGATCAGCTGGCGCTCGGTCGCATAGCGCTCGTCCGCGTGCATGACATGGAGCTCGGTCGTGCTCTCACGGAGCTGTGGCTGAAGGGGCGAAAGCCGAGCGCTCCTGCCGCAGAATTCGTAGAGTACCTGAGGGCGTGAAGCGAGACTGCTTCGCGTCGTTCGCCAATTTCAGGAGCAGGGATCTTGATTCGTGGACTTCTCGTGCCCGTCTTCACCGGACTCGTGCTGCCCGTGCTTGCATCGTGTACTTCATCAGCCGCTACACCGAGTCGGGGCGATGCGATCGTGTCGCGCAGTGTCGAGTACCTGTGCACCAACGATCAGCGGATTCGCGCCACCTATCTCGAGTACCACGGCGGGAGCGCGACCTTCGTGGTGCTGCACTGGAACGGAAACGACTATGGGCTCGCGCGGGCTGCCTCGGCGAGTGGAGCGCGCTACGCCGGACTGTATGGCCCCACGCCGGCGGATGACGGACTGCAATGGTGGGAGGCGAAGGGAGAGGCACGTCTCGATGCCTTCACCGGCAGGGACTTCACGGACACGCGCCCGCTGCTCACCGGCTGCAAACCCCAGCTGTAACGGCTGCGGCGAGGACGCAGCCGCTGCCTGGGCGAACGCCAGGGTTTCACGATGACCGTAGCGGCTCCGCACCGATCTTCACGGCTCCCAGTGGTAGCTCATCTTCATCAGCAGCACGTTCTTCGGGTGCAGTGCGAAGAGATCGCTCATGTCCCGGCCGGTATCGAGAGAGCCGATGTGGTCGGAGCCGGAGCGGGTCTGCGTCCAGACGAGGAAGAGCTCCGAGCCCGGGCGATACTCCCAGCGTAGCACGGCGCTCCCGTGCAGCTCGCGCAGAGTGAAGTCGGGATCGGGAATGAGCGCTGTTCGCGATGCGTCGCGTGACTCATCGTCGGAAAAGTCGATAGCGAGCGATCCGTCGTCGAGGCGCCACGCGCGAGCGCCGAGTTCCTCGATGCCGGCGCGCGTGCCGCGCTGCAGGGCGTGCGCCGGGCGATCGTAACGCCCCGCCCCGAAGTAGGGCTGGGCGTAGAGCTGGAGAGTGAGATGCGGCGAGAAGGCGTAGTCTGCGCGCGCGGTGAAGGAAAGCGTGCTGGCACGAAGGCGCGCGAGGACGATCTGTGCGCTGCCATCGTCGAGCACCGGCCTCCCCAGGTATTGCCAGCCGTTCACGGATCGCGTGTACTCCACGCTGCCAGTGAGGGCGAGTCGGTCGACGACGCGCGCGGTGATCGTGGGTGCGATGTCCAGTGAGCTGCTTCTGCTCCCGGGCTCACGTGCGTAGCTCGTGTTGAGCTGCAAGTGAGCTGCTCGGCGCGTATCGCTGTAGATGCCGAGCGAGAAGGCCGTGCGTGCCGGCATCTTCACCGCAGCGCCTCCGCGGAGCACTTCCAGCGAGAGGCCGCTCAACTCCTGATTCACCGAGAGCGAGCCCCCCCAGTAGCTCCAGAGATCCCCGTCGGCGTGAAAGTCGAGCACCGTCGCTCTCCGTTCGCCGCCCCAGCTCCAGCCCACGCCGAGCTGGTCCGAGCCGATGGCCCAGCGGCGGAAGATGTGCTTGCCGTCGTGCGGCTCATTGCGCTGATAGCGTACCGTGCCGAGTGCGAGGAGCCAGTCGGCGTTGCGCTGGAAGCCCTGGTCGCTCACGTCGAAGCGCGGTGAGATCCCGTAGCCTGTGATGCTCCAGGTGAGGTTCCCGCCATCCACGCGCGCGAAGCGGACGCGCGCGGCGACGCCGGTGGCAGAGGTGGCGGAGGAATCGAAGTGCGCGTAGCTCGCGCCCGGACGCTGGAGAAAGTGTCCGGGGCCGTGCATGACTCCCGTGATCGCGGCGGCGTCGCCGGTCACTCGGCTCGTGCCGGCGAAGCCGCTCACCTCGTAATTGCCGATCCGATGACGACCATCGGCGCCCGCGAAAAGAGCGCGCTTCGGGAGGAGAAACGCGAGATCGTCGTTCATCGCGCCGCGATCCATGCCGCTCACGAAGAGCCCCGCCGCGCTCGCGCCGTCGTGGAAGTCGCGCTGGAGGCGCGCCGCGCCGAAGAGCGAGCGCGGCTCCACGCGCATGCGCGCGACATTGCCGCCGGCGTCCACGTACCGCGCGCTGGCGTCACGCGTGGCCGCGGCCATGGCGCCCACGGTCCAGTGATTCGCGAGGCGACCGGATAGCTCGAGCGCGCCGAGTACATCGGTTGCGAGAGGGGTGTTCACCGCGAGTGCAGATGCGGGCGGTGCTCCGTGTGGAGGCGCGCCGATGCGACGCGAATAGAAGGCCTGCTCCAGCGTGAAGTCATCGTCCCGCGTCGTGAACGGAACGCCGAGGTCGAAGTGAAAGACGTCGGCGCCATTCACGAAGAAGGGGCGCTTCTCCTGAAGGAAAGTCTCGAAGGTGGTGAGATTGATCTGCGATGGGTCGGCCTCCACCTGACCGAAATCGGGGTTCACGGTTGCTTCGAGCGTGACGCCGTGCATCAGATGCACGGTGGCGTCGAGTCCCGCCGATACGTCGCTCGTGCGCCGATCGCGGATAGCCGGTGCGCCGCTTCCCTTCGTGGACCCTGCCGATCCAGGCGGCGCGAGTGTCACGGGCGCCACTCGAGCACTCGGCTTCGACTCGCCGAGTACGAATGGATGGAGCTCGAAGCGGTGCTGTTCGCGCGGGAGCTCTATGCCGCGGAGGTCGTTGAAGTGCGAGACCACTCGGCCGCCGAAGGAGGGAAGACGCGGCGACCAATTGGAGCTGGTGCCACGATGCACCGTGTGGCGATAGATATTCATCCCCCACACCACGTCGCGCGCACCGCGCTCGGGCGCCGCGGCGCGGAGCTGCGTGAAGGGGATGCGGAACTCCGCCGTCCAGCCGAGCGAGTCGATGGTCGTGGCGGCCTGCCAGACGGCGTTCCACGAGTAGTCGTAGTCAACGTCGTTGTCCCAGGTGCCATCCACCTGCACGCCGCGCGGATTGACACCGAGACTGACGCCCGTGCGACGATCGTGACGGGTGTCGAGCTCCACGAAGATCCAGTCCGAGCGCACCTCGAAGTCGCGGCGCGGGTAGGGCGCCACGATGGAATCGGGCGCCGGGTCGTAGGCGCGAACGGCCACGTAAACGGCTTCGTCGTCGAATGCGAATGAGGCAACCGTGGGGAGCGCGGGAACGACCCCCGGCTGCGGGTTCGACTCCACGAAGTCGTCCACGCGGAAACGCGGGTCGGTGAAGGCACGGCTCCAGATCGGGTCAGCGAGCGAACCGTCGATTCGCGGTTCATCGCTGGTGATGCGCGTGGCGGAAATGGAGCGGTGGCGCAGTCGGGCGCTGTCCACCCTGCCGGCATCGGGTACACCGGGCAGCTCGGAGGCTGGCCAGACGCCTCGTGTATCGAGGGCACTGGGTAAGCCCGACGTGCTCGCGCGGCGCTCGGCATCGTCGGCCGGATGCGGAATCTGACGCGCGCGGGAGTCAGGTCGAGGCGAGTCGGGAATCGATTGCGCGCGGAGCGGCGAATCGATGGCGGTTGCGGCGAGCGCTACAATGATTGCGAGAGCGGCGCGAGCGATGAGGAGAGCGAGCGACGGCGTTGTCGGCGGACACTTCATTTACGGCGGCCTCCCCTGTTCCGGTAAATGGCATAATACTGGTGCAGCACATCTTGCGCTATTGCACCGGTAAATGCAAGAATACCGGAACAGGAAGTAACCGCTTAATTTCGGTGCACCATGAAGACGCCCCAGCCACGCTTCGACCCGGCAACCCGATACCGGTACGTGGGCGGCGACCCGGCGACCGACTTCGTCAATACCGTCGATTGGACCGAGCGCGGACTCGAGAACGACCGCTTCACGAGCTACGGCCGGCTGCTGGAATGGGCGGAAGGAGCCGGTATCGTGGAGCCCGCCGAGCTCGAGGGCCTGCGGAAGGCGGCCGCGCGCGATGGGTACGCCGCTGAACAGTTCGTGCGCGATGCCGCGGAGTTGCGCGATCTCCTCGAGCGCATCTTCTCACGGTTGGTGCGCGGGAAGCGAGTCGACGATGAGCTGTCCGAGCTGAACCGCGGCTGGCTTCGCCATGCGCTGACGGAACTGGCGCTATTCCAGCGCGAGCACGACGCCGGCGCCGGCCGTGGCAGCCCTCTCGCACTCGGCTGGCCGCGCGCGGGAGAGGCGCTCGAGTCTCCGCTATGGAGCGTGGCCTGGTCGGCCGCGCGCCTCCTCGCATCCGACGACGTCGCGCGCATCCGCCGCTGCGGCGGGATCGACTGCGGCTGGTACTACGTGGACCGCAGCCGCAACGGCCTCCGCCGCTGGTGCGAGATGGAAACTTGCGGGACGCTCATGAAGACCCATCGCCGCGCACAGCGGAATGCACATGGGCGAGCGGACGCGGGAGGGCAGCCCGACTGAGGCGGGGCTGCGGCGCCGGGTCGCGGGTGGCATCGCTGTCGCTGAACTCGGAGGGAGCTCAGAATGTCGCAACGTTACGCAGAGCCGGTATCACGGCTGATAACCCTCGGCGAAGAACCGGCCCGGCAGCGCCCGTGGCCCGACTACCCGGCGGAGTTGGGGCTCGATTCCTCGCACGTGCCGGAACTGATCCGCATGGTCGTGGATCCGGAACTGCGCTTTGCCGCCAGCGACAGTACCGAGGTGTTCGCAAACGTTCACGCGTGGCGCGCGCTCGGTCAGCTCCGTGCCGAAGCGGCGATCGAGCCGCTTCTCACGTTGCTGGATGAGGCAGACGAGTTCGATGATGAGTGGGCGCTGGAGGAGATCCCGAGAGCCCTGGCTTTGATCGGTCTGCCCGCGATGGACCCCATCGCGGAGCGGTTGTTCGACCCATCGCGCAGCCTGTACACGCGCGTCGCCGCGTCAGAGACGCTGCGGAGAATGGCGGTGCAGCACGAAGCGGCGCGAGGCAGGGCAGTGGAAGCGCTTGCGACACAGCTCGCCCTCTACGAGCAGAACGATCCGACCTTGAACGGCTTCATCGTGACTTCTCTCGCGGAGCTGAAGGCTGTGGGCAAGGCGCCGCTCATCGAGAGCGCCTTTTCCGCGGACGCCGTAGACATCAACATCATGGGCGATTGGGAAGACGTCCAGATAGAGCTGGGCTTACTCGACGAACGAACGACGCCGCGCCCGCGCTTCGAGTATTTCGTCCCCCACGCTCTCCCCGAGCACGCGCCGCCGGAGGCAGCGCTGGCCGGACACCAGTCGCACGCGGCCAGCTCCAGGCGCAAGGCGCGCCGCAAAGCTGCGAAGGACTCCCGCCGGAAGAATCGCCGGAAGAAGAAGTAGTAGTACCCCGAGTACTAGCGCAGGCTCGCCAGCTGTGCCCCTGCCAGCTCCAGTGATGTGTGTGGATAGCGCAGCCGTCCCTGACCATCGAGCACGAACAGCTCCGGGGTACCCCACTGCCCGAGCGCACGGCGCGCCTCGTGTTGCATGTCTCGGTAGAGGGGCAGCGACAGGTGATGCTGCTCGAGGTATGCGGCAAGCTCGCTCGATGGCCGGTCATTCACTACGAGAATTACTCCGTACCCCGCCGCGACCCAGCGTTGCGTGAGCCGAACGAGCCGGGACGTGATGGCGAGCGCGTTGCCGCAGCCGCGAGACCAGAAGACGACGACCGTTGGACGGTCGCTCACGAGCGCCCGCAGGCTCACCGGCGTACCGTCGCTCCGCGTCAGAGTCACCGGCTCCGGCAACGGACGGCGTTCGGCAACCTGGAGCATCCGCGAGCGAAGCTCGCTCGTAGCCTCACGCACCGCTCGCGACCAGTCGTCAGCATCGATTTTCAGGCGCGCGCGGGCGGAGTCGGCGAACGCCGGAGGGGTCGACGGATCTACCGCGACACGTGCGAACATGTCACGTGCGGTGGTGGCATCACCCGCGAGCAATGCTGCGTTTCCGATACGATGGAACGTCTCGGTATCCCACCCTCCAGCCGCGGCAAGTCGAAGGGTGTCGAGCGCCGCGCGCTTCCTGCCGTCTGCCAGCAGCGCCTCCCCTAGTGTCGCGAGCGCAGCACGCTGCCGTTGTCGGCGCACCCGGAGAGCATCCGCAGCGTCCATCTCGAGCGGCCGTTGCGCGTCGCTCGGGTGGGAGTACGCGCGGACCTGAGCACGCAGAAGGTCCAGAGCGCTTTCGTGGAGCGCCGGCTGCCGCAACATGGATTGCGCGACCCGCGTGCGGTCGATCTCCTCATCAGGCACGGCGTCGGTTCGCTCGAGCCAACTCCGCGCTGCCGCCGAATCGCCGGACCTGGTTGCAGTCATGAGGCCCCCGATGACTATGGCCGGATGGGCCGAGCCGTCCGCGTGCCAGAGCGAATCGAGAACGGCCGCCGCGGCCGCGGGATCTACGTCGGGGTCGGGTACGAGACGCGGTATCGCCACGTTCAGTCCCCACAGGCCGGTGGGGCGGGCGACTACCACTCGATCCAGCCAACGCCGCGCGCGCGCCGTGTCACCGACCATCTGCGCGAAGGTCACCATGGCGCCCATCTCTTCCGGATCGGGCGATGCAACTTTCTCCATTCGCGATTCGAGCTCGGCGATGTGCCGACGGTGGGCGGTGAGCGCGCTGTCGAGCGCTACAGGGGTGAGGATCGACTGCTCCAGCGTGGCGAGAATCGCCTGCGCGCGAATCTTCATGGGATACAGCGCCGCGGCTCGCTTTGCAGCATCGAGCGCGAGCTCCCAGTTCCTGAACATCAGGTCGCTCACCTGCTGTTCGAGCGCCTCGTAGATCGGAACGCCGGAGCCGTCGCTCACCAGCATCGGCCAGAGCCGACGCGCGTTGCTGTCCACGACTCGGCCATCCTCGGTTTCCACTGCAAAGGTGGCGTAGACGACGGAGTCCGGAAGCCGGAACGTGCCGTGGAAGGCTCCATCACGATCGCGTATGAGAGTGCTGGCCGCTACCCGCCGGACCGATGACGGAACGGGCAGGTCGTTGGCGGTCCGATAAGCGGCACGGAGCCGGAGTCGCATCGCGCCGGCGAGCAGTTGGCTCGGTGTGTAGCTCGCAGTGATGGTCGCGCCTCGTGCAGGCGCCGAGGGCGCGAGCCGCAAGTCACCGGCGGTGGCACCCGCCGTCAGGTAGCGGGCCGGCATGGAGAGCAGGATGGCGACGATCGCGAGGATCGCCGCGGCCGCGAGCATGAAGGGCCACCCTCGCACGGCGACCGGCCGCGGGGGCCGTGTCGCGCGCTGCTCGCCGCTCGCCGCGGAGTCCATCTGCAGCAGCGACTCGCGTATGCGTCGCTTCAGGCCCTCGGGTGCCGGAGCCGCGCGGCGTTCCGCAAATCGCGACTCGATACGCCGGGTCACGTTCACGGTTTCGTGACACTCGGAGCAGCGGGCGATGTGACGAGCGATGTGCGCGTACTCCTCGCCGGACGCGTCGCCCGCGATGAAGCGCGAGAGCGTCCGCTGGCGCGGATGGCGGAGGATGTTCAGCATTCGGACTCTCCGAGCAGGGAGCGGAGCGCCCTCACCGCCCGGAAGTAGCGCACGTGAACGGTGCCCGTGCGGATTCCGAGGAGGGCGGCGATATCGGCGTGCGAGTAGCCCTCGATGGCTCGCAGCACGAAGACATCGCGCAGCGTGGGTGCGAGCGTCGCGATCGCGGCGTCCATGTCCAGGTCGTGGACAACTACCGAATCCGCGGCGGCGATCTGTTGAGCGGCCGCGATTCGGTGCAGCGCGGCACGACGCGCGCTCGCCCTGCGAAGGTCGATGGCCCGGTTCACCACTAGTCTGGATAGCCAGGCGCCCAGCCGCCCCTCCTCCCTGTACGTCCGAATCGACTTCGGTAATCCGACGAACACGTCGTGGACGATGTCCTCGGCGTCGGAATCGGAGCCCGACATGTACCGCGCCAGGCGGAGGAGCGCCGCCGCGTAGCGATCGTACAGCAGGTCGATGGCATCGAGCGAGCCCAGTCGAAGCAGCGTGATGGCTCTGGCCTCATCGGGAGCTGCTTGCGACTCCTGGCTCTCCACGCCGAATCGATTCGCTGTTCTTGTAGCCACGGACGGGAAGGATGGTGAATCGCGCGAGGATGGTCGGCCACGCGCGAGGATGGTCAGCCGCGCGAGGACGGACTCCTACGTGAATTCCTGACGGGAGACAGCGTGTACTGTTCGAGTAACGTCTCCCGGCATCGGATTCTTACATCCGCCGTGGCAGGCCACCTCTCCCGGGGTCGCTCCGACCGCGAGGCAGCTACCGTTCCGCCGCCGTCGCCTGCGGCGCGCCCGCCCCCTTCACGTACCTGTCGAACCACCCAATCCACCTCGCCCACATGTCGAGGTTGTTCTCGATCGCGCGCGGGGTGTGCGACTCGAACGGATACTCGTACAGCGCGGCGGTTTTCCCCAGGCTCGTCAGCGCGTGGATGAGCCGCTCGCTCTGGATCGGCCAGGTGCCGGTGTTGTTGTCCGCCGCTCCATGGTACATGAGGAGCGGTGCGTTGATCTGATCTGCCGCGAAGAAGGGCGACATTTCTATGTACGTCGCCGGCGCCGACCAGATGTTGCGACGCTCGGCCTGGAAGCCGGTGGGCGTGAGCGAGCGGTTGTAGGCGCCGTCGCCGGCGATCCCCGCCTTGAAGAAGGGCGTGTGTGCCAGGAGGTTCGCGGTCGCGAACGCGCCGTAGCTATGGCCTCCGTGACCGATGCGGTCCATGTCTATCACGCCGAGCTTGTCCACCGCGCGCATCGCGCCATACATGGCGTCCACCATGTTGGAGATGTAGGTGTCGTTATAGTTCTCACCCACGATCGGGATGTCCGGATAGACGATCGCGTACCCCTGCGTGAGCCAGAGCTCCGACCATCTGAGCCAGGTTAGATGCGTGAAAGCGTTGTGGTTTCGGCTCTCGATCGCCGAGCGTGTGTACTCGTCGGGCTTCGTGTACTCGCGCGGATACGTCCAGAAAATGGCGGGGACCTTCTCGCCCTCCCTGTAACCCGGCGGCAGCGTGACGCGCCCCTGCACCTCGAGGCCGTCCTGCCTGGTGAAGGAGAAGTCGATGTGCTTCGCGGATGCGAGCTCGGGGAAGGGGTTCCTGTTGTGCGTGAGGTTCGCGAGCTGGGAGCCGCGCGACCAGAGGTAGCTGTCGGGGAAGAGCGTCACGCTCTCGCGACTCACGATCATCCGCTTCAGGTCGGGGTCGAGTGCGACCAGCGGCCGGTCCCACGTTTCCTTCGAGCCCTGGAAGATCCGCGTGTGCGCGGTGTCCGAGAGCGACACCCGATCCACGAACGGCTGCGGGCGGAAGTCGGCGGCGAGTCCCTCGCCGCGCAGGTACACGGCGTCGCCCGCCGACGTGGTGAGCACGTACTCGATTCCGTTGCCGTCGCGCTCCGTCCATAGCTGACCGGGGTCGGTGAGGATGCTGTCGGTGTGATGGAAGCCGCTCAGCAGACGGCGCTCAGCCACTGAATCACGCAGTGCCCACTGCGCGATCGCGCGGCGGTCCCTGCTCGAGACGGATGCGAAGGCGCGCGCACCATCTCTCGTGTAGGCGACGCCGCGAATCGGGTC
>DASSOX010000115.1:0-8911 GCA_035700125.1 Gemmatimonadaceae bacterium | reverse complement strand
ATCAGATTGCCGAACCGGTCCACCGAGATCACCTCGCCGAGCACTCGCCCGTCGCCGAGCCGCCGCGCCTCGGGCGTGCGCAGGATGATCGGCGAATCGAAGGGCGTGCCCGCCTCCTCCAGCCGCGCACCCGAGGCAAGGAGCGCCGCCGCCGGCGCGAACACGTCGCGCCCATGGAAGGTGCTCGACGCGTGCGCCGGCAAGGGTAGCTCCACCACTCTCGCGTCCTTCGCCAGCAGCGCCGGCGACAGCACCCCGTTATCCGGCCCCACGAGAAAGCGTCCGTCGCTGGCCACCGCGAGCGCCGCGCGCGCCGATCCCACCCCCGGATCCACCACCACGAGATGCACCGTTCCCTTCGGGAACCTCCTCCAGTATCTCGCCACCGCCAATCTCGCCCCGTCCACGTCCTGCGCTCGCACATCGTGCGAGATATCCATCACCGTCGTCCCCGGCGCCCCCGACACGAGCACCCCCTTCACTTCTCCCACGTACCCGTCGGAGGTGCCGAAATCGGTGAGGATGGTGATGAGGGCTGGCATGGCGGTCTGGTTAGTGGTGGAAGAAGGCGGAAATCGGGAACGGCACACCGCCCACGCCCGACGTCATTCCCCGAATTGCGCTGATCCAGCTTCGGTACGATCAGCACGGATCCCGCTTGCGCGGGGATGACGTTGCCTCACGGGCTGCTACTGCGTTCTGCTCTCTGCTGCCTGCTTCCTGCTCTCTCGCCTTCACACCTTCTTACTCCTCCATCCCCCTCCGCGCCAGAGGAGCATCATGGCGAGGCCGCGGCAGATGGCGGTGAGGGAGATCGTCCACCAGATGCCGTCGGTGCCCCAGCGGGCGGCGGCCCAGGCGGCGAGGGGGATTCGCAGGGCGGTAAAAGTGGTGGAGGAGAGCATCGGGGGGAGGGTGTTGCCGGCGCCGCCGAGGGCGCCCTCGAGGACGAGCTCCGAGCCGATGAAGATCGTGGAAAATGCGACGATACGGAGGTAGCGAACGCTCTCCGCGATCACCGCGGGGTCGGTGGTGAAGAGGGCGGCGAAGTCGGGTGCGTAGGTGAGCTCGAGAAGGGCGCCGACCACGCCTATCACGGTGGCGAGCCCGGTGGCGATCCAGCCGGCGCGCGCAGCGCGATCCACTTCACCGGCACCGAGGCTCTGGCCCACGATCGCCGCCGTGGCGGCACCGAAGCCGACACCTATGGTGAACGTCCAGCTCTCCACGCGATGGCCAACTCCGAGCGCGGCGAGAGCGGGAGTGCCGAAGAGCGAGGTGGTGCGCGTGATGAGGATGTAGGTGAGACTGAAGAAGATTCCGGTGGCGGCGGTGGGGAGACCGACGCGGGCGATCGCGCGCATGGTCGCCGCCGAGATGGGTCCGAAGCGGATCATCTTCCGGCGCACCAGCAGGGTGATCCCGAAGATGAAAGCGACCGATCTGGTGAACACCGTGGCGACCGCCGCGCCGGCGATCCCGAGCCGCGGCGCGTGCGCGAGACCCAGGATGAGCACGGGATCGAGAACCAGCGCGCCGATGACCGACGCGAGCAGGAGAAGGAAAGGCGTGCGCGTATTTCCCGAGGCGCGGAAGGCCGCGTCCACGGCGAAGAAGCCGAAGTAGGGTGGCGCGCCTATGAGGTAGGTGCCCAGATACACGCGTCCCAGCTCCGTCACGTGCGACGGCGTGTCCATCACGGCAAAGAGCCAGTCGAGGGCGAGGTGGCCGAGCAGCGCCGCCGCGGTCCCGAGCACCAGCGCGAGGACGACTCCGTTCCCCACCGCTTCCGCGGCGGCGATATGTCTTCGCTCGCCGTGGCGGCGCGACGCCACCGAGGTGAGTCCCACGCTCACCAGCTCTGCGCAGGCTATGAGGAGCCAGATCCAGAAGAGCGACGTGGACACGGCGGCCAGTCCGTCGGGGCCGATGTGTCGCCCCACCCAGTACGCATCCGCGGTGCTGAAGATGGTCATCAGCAGCATCGACGCGACCGCGGGAAGCGCCACGCTGGCGATGGTGCGCACGAGCGGACCGCCCACCAGCGCGCCGTGCGATGGGGCGTCCGCCATGGCGGGGATGGCCGCCACGCCATCTCGTGAGCTCAACGGCAACGCGGCCACCGGAGCATCGTCCGGCAGCCGCGCGTCTTCCAACGGCCGTGTGGAGCTGGCGTCGCTCACGCCGGTGTCATGCGGGGATGGCGCTCTCCGCGGTCGTGGTGATCTGACGCGCCGTTTCCACGATGGCCTTCGCGGTGGGCGAGTCGGGGTCGGCGACCACAATGGGCTTCCCCTCGTCGCCGCCCGTCCGCACCGCGGGCTGCAGTGGGATCTCGCCGAGCAGCGGGATTCCCAGCTCATCGGCGAGCGCGCGCCCTCCGCCTTCGCCGAAGAGCGCGGTACGCGTACCGCAGCAGTCGCACACGAAGTAGCTCATGTTCTCGACGATGCCGAGCACCGGCACACCCACGCGCTGGAACATCTTCGCGCCGCGAAGCGCGTCGCCCGTAGCAACGGGCTGCGGCGTGGTCACGATCACCGAGCCGTGCACGTTGGTGGCCTGCACCAGCGAGAGCTGCGCGTCGCCAGTTCCGGGGGGCATGTCCACGAGGAAGTAGTCGAGCTCTCCCCACTCCACATCGCGCAGGAACTGCGTGATGATCTTCATGACGATCGGGCCGCGCCAGATCGCTGGCTGATCGCGCTCGATGAGAAAGCCCAGACTCATGACTTTTACGCCGTACGCTTCGAGCGGGAGGATGCGCTCGTTCACGACGCGCGGCGGCTCGTCGACGCCCATCATGCGCGGGACGTTGGGGCCGTAGATGTCGGCATCCATGAGACCCACGCGCGCCCCGCTCTGCGCGAGCGCGATGGCGAGATTCACCGCGACGGTGCTCTTCCCCACCCCGCCCTTGCCGCTGGACACCGCGATGATGCGCCCGAGATTCGGGTAGGCCACTGGCGTGGGCGCGGGCACCGCCGCGCGCCGCGACTGCGGCTCCTGACCCATCACGGGGAGCGAGCGCGAACGCCCGGTCGCTCCCGCCGGAGCGCCGCCAGCCGGCCCGCCGCCATGCGGGCCGTCGTGCGGGCCGCCGTGCGAGCCACCATGCGAGTGCCCGTGGGCATGCGGCGGCTGCGCTGGGGATGTGTGCGGCGCCTGGGCCGCCGCGGGCCGGAACGCGCCCGGCTGCGGTGCTTGCGCCGCCTGCGGCGAGGAAGTACTCGCGCTCGACTGCGACGGGTCTCTAACGTCCACTCGCACGTCGCTCACCCCGTCCACCTTCTCGACGGCCTGGCGCACCTCGCGTACCAGCGATGCCGGATCCTGCGCGGCGAGCAGGATGCTGAAGCGCACCCGCCCCTCCACGCTCACACCCACATCGCGGATCATCTCGGAGCTGACGACGTCCTCTCCGGTACGCGGGTTGATCACGCTCCTCAGCGCGTCAGCGATCCGCGCCTGCAGCGGTTCAGCCATGATATGCAGATCTCCCGAGCCTCAGGCCTCGCGTACTTCGCGGACCTCCGGCACATGCGTTCTCAGATGTGCTTCGATTCCATCGCGCAGCATCCTGGCGGGCATGTCGCAATGGGGACAGTCCCCCTCGAAGCGCAGCGTGGCCACACCACTCTCCCGCTCGAACTCGACCAGCACGATGTGTATGGTTTCGAGCTTGAGTAGCGGCCCCACCTCGGAAATCGCCGCCCGGATGCGGTCCTCCACCGCCCCGTCGGCCTCGTTCGCGCGCTTGAAGAGACCCATGTTGCGGAAGCTAGATGCGGGAGAGGGGAACTACAAGAAAGCAGAGGGCAGAAAGCAGAGAGCAGAAAGCAGGGAACTGCCTCGGGGGAGAGGGCCCTCGCCCTACAAGCCGTTACTGCTTTCTGCTTTCTGCTCTCTGCTCTCTTTCAAGTATTCCCTCGCCGCCTCGACCACCCTCTCCCTCACCTCATCCAGATCGCCCGGGATGAGGGCGCCCGAGGCCTTTGCGTGGCCGCCGCCGCCGAAGGTGCGGGCGAAGATGTTCACGTCTACTTCGCCGGTGCTGCGGAAGGAGACTTTGACCTTGCCGTGGCCGAGGTCGCGGAAGAAGATCGCCATCCGCGTGCCCGCCACGGAGCGTGGGTGCTCGGCGAGGCCGTCGAGCTCCTCGGCGCGGACGCCGTAGCGCTCGAGAGCGCCGGCGGGGAGCGCGATCCACGAGACCCCATGCTCGCCGTCTACCTCGAGAGTTGCGAGCGCATCGCGGAGGAGCTGGATGCGGCCCACCGAGACGGAGGCGTAGATGCGGCGGTACATCTCTTCGGGGTCCACGCCCGAGGCGAGGAGCTGACCCGCGATCGCGTGGCAGCGCGGCGAGGTGTTGCTGAAGCGGAAGCCGCCGGTATCGGTCAGGATCGCGGTGTAGAGCGAGCGCGCCACGAGCGGCGTGATCTCCAGGCCGAAGACGCGCGCGAAATCGAATATCAGCTCGCCGGTCGCGCACGCGGCGATGTCGCTCACTATCAGCTCACCCGGCGGCTCGTCCGATGCCACGTGATGGTCAATCACGATACGCGGCACCTTCAGCGCTCGCACGGCATCCGTGAGTGCACCGAGGCGCTTCACGTCGCTGATGTCGAGAACGATGAGCAGGTCGGCACCCTCGAGGGCCCGCACGCCGTCAGCGCTCCGCTCCTCGATGCCATCGAGCAGGAAGTCGAACATCGACGGCCACGGCGTCGGGTTCACGATGCGCGCGTGCACGCCTCGCTGCTCGAGGAGGCGTGCGAGCGCGGTCTCGGAGCCGCAGCCGTCGCCGTCGGCGTTGATGTGGGTGGAAAGTACGGCCGTGCGCCCGGGTACGAGCTCGGCGGCGAGACTCTCGATTGCCTCGCGGCGGTGCGGGGCGATGACGAGCAGGTCGGGAAGGTTGGAAGACATGAGTGATATCAATGGAAACGGCGTCCGCACATGCGCGGACGCCGCTCCAGCAAAGATAATCGCTGTGCGAGCCGGGGCTCGCTCGTTCGTCAGTCGCGGCCGGTGCGCTGCGTGATTCCGTCGGCACCGAGCGATGGGATGTCGCTCGTCGTCACGCCACGGCCCACGTTGGAGTGCTTGCGACCGTACAGGAAGTAGATCACGATCCCGATCACCATCCAGATGATGAGCCGCAACCAGGTGTCTTCCGGGAGCGAGTACATGAGGTAGCCGCAGGTGATGATTCCGAGGATCGGGACGAGCGGCACGAGCGGCGTCCGGAAGGGGCGCGGCATGTCGGGGCGCGTCTTGCGGAGCACGATGATTCCCGCGCACACGATCACGAAGGCCAGCAGCGTCCCGATGCTCACGAGCTCACCGAGGAGCGCGATCGGGAAGAGCGCGGCCACCACGGCCGCAACGAGGCCCGTGGCGATGGTGGTGATGTAGGGGGTGCGGAACTTCGGGTGCACCTTGGCGAAGACCGGCGGGAGCAGCCCGTCGCGCGACATGGAGTAGAAGATACGCGGCTGCGCCATGAGCATCACCAGCACCACCGAAGCGAGGCCGGCGATGGCGCCGATGTTCACGATCGGTCCGAGCCAGGCGAGTCCCGGGCCGCCCGCCGCCACGGCCACGAACACCGGGTGCGGCACATTGAGCGTGGTGTAGTGCGCGAGTCCCGTCATCACCAGCGACATCAGGATGTACAGAACCGTACAGATCACCAGCGATCCCAGAATTCCGATGGGCATGTCACGCTGCGGGTTCTTCGCCTCCTGCGCGGTGGTGGACACGGCGTCGAAGCCGATGTAGGCGAAGAAGATCACGCCCGCCGCGCGGAAGATGCCGCTCACGCCGAAGGCGCCCGACGTCCCCTCGTTGGGCGGAATGAAGGGGTGCCAGTTATCGGGCTTCACGAACATGAAGCCGAAGCCGATCACCAGGAACACGATGGCAAGCTTCACGAACACGATGATGTTGTTGAAGCGGGCCGATTCCCTGATGCCGACCACCAGGAGCACCGTCATGAAGAGCACGAGGAAGGCGGCGGGGAGATTCACCACCGCGCCGGTGCGCACCAGCGTATGTGTCCCCTCCACGTCGAACGGCGCGGTGCTCAGCGCTGTCGGGATGTGGATCCCGATCTCCTTGAGGAACTCGGTGAAGTACCCCGACCACCCCACCGCCACCGTAGCGGCGCCGAAGAGGTACTCGAGGATGAGGTCCCAGCCGATGATCCAGGCAATGAATTCACCGAGCGTCGCATAGCCGTAAGTGTACGCGCTCCCGGCGATCGGGATCATCGACGCGAACTCCGCATAGCAGAGCCCCGCGAAGAGGCAGCCGACACCGGCGACTACGAACGAGATGGCGATTGCGGGACCAGCGTACTGCGCGGCGGCGGTACCGGTTAGAACGAAGATGCCCGCCCCGATGATGGCCCCGATGCCGAGCGTGACGAGATTCACGGCGCCCAGCGATCGGCGCAGCGTATTCTCTTCGCCAGCCTCCGCCTGGAGTACGGCCATGCTCTTGGTCGCGAACAGACTCATGCAATTCTCCGATTAGATACGGATGTGGTGGGAGACTACGAGGGACGGGGTGCCGCGGAGGTGTTCGGTGGGATGTGCGATACTGGTCCCAAACCGGATTACGTTCTTAGGCGGACGGCCCTTTGTCAAGGGATGCGAGCGCTGCGGTGCGTAGCGCGCTCACGAAGCCCGAGACGTGATCGGGCGCCGGAGGCGGCGATACGAGGAACGGATCCATCACCGTGGAGCGGAGCACCACGAGTCCATCAGCACCGCTCGCCTCCCATTCGGCCACTCCGCACACTCCCAACTTCTCCAGAAGCGGCTCCACGGCGCCGCTGTACATGGGTGCCTGGAGACGAGTGCGCGTGATGATGTAGGGCGGCGTCGCACCGGGCACACCGAGGTTCATCCGCGCGTAGATGCTTTCATTGAACGCATTGACGGCCGCGAGCGTTGAGAGCGACGGATGGTGCATGACGTAGCACACGATGTTCACATCGGGCTTCGGGAGGAGCACGATGCGCATCTCGCCGAAGTCTTCCTCCGCGAGTGCCGCATGCAGCCGTCGCGCGCCTACCATCGTACGCTCTATGAGATAGCCGTACCCCCGCTCGTCGAGCGGGAGAACCTTGTGGCTCAGCCACACTGCGGCCGCCGCGGCGCCGGGCTTCGACCCCTCGAAGATGAAGCGCCCGAGGAAGAGGTCCTCCGAGGAGTCGAGCCCCTGCGTGGGAAGCAGGTAGGGTGGGTCCACGGCCACGAGCTCGCGCGCCCGACGATCGCGCAGGAGGAGCGCACCGGCGGGATACGGAACGTAGCCGAGCTTGTGCGGATCTATCGTGACCGAGTCGGCGCCCTCGAGTGCCGCGAGCGCGCGGACCCATCCTTCATCGGGCCACTCTTCACCGTTCCCCTCCCCGTCCATGTCGAGCGCGCCCATCGAAGCGCGGATCTCTGCCGCCGTCCTGCGCGAGCCGTCCGCGCGCCGCGTCACCGACGCCACGTACCCGCCGTAGCAGGCGTCGGAGTGGATGTGAAAGGTGGCTCCCAGCTCGCGCTCTGCGCGCTCGCGCACTGCAAGCACCTGGTCGAGACGGTCTATCGCACTCTCCTCGGTCGAGCCACACACGCTCACGCACGCCATGATGGACGTGCGGCTCTCGGTGAGCTTCCGGACGGTGTTCCAGAGAGCGTCGGGATCCATGCGGTAGTTCTCGTCCACCGGAACGAAGGCGAGCTGGTTGGAGCCGATCCCCAGCGCGCGCACGATCTTCTCCCACGAGTAGTGCGCGGTAGCAGCCACGAGGACCACGCTCGCCGGCAGCGTGTCGCCGAACGCGCGCGCCAGTCGCCGGGCGTAGTCCTGATATCCCACGGTGGAGAGCGAGTGCTCGCTCAACGCTCGCTGCACGTCGGCACGGGGTGCCACACTCCAGAGCCGTCCCCAGAGATCCAGCACCGCCCTGTCGCGTACGTTGACCAGCTCCCAGAGCGACAGACCGCCGATCGGTGCGAGCGTGCCATCGAGCCGCTCCACCTCGATGCTCACTCCCAGCTTGTCGGCCGCGCCGGCTGCCGCGAGCGGGAGGTAGATGACGTTCCGCGCCATCCAGAGCGCCTCGAAGTTGGCCACTGTACCACCCGAGGTGAGGTGCCCCCACGACTTCGTAGTGTCGTAGCCGATCATGGCCGCGAGCTGCGCCGCCAGCTCCAGCTCGAGCCGCGTGGTGACCGGCGATGCCTCGATCGAGACGTTGTTGGGGTTGTAGAGCATCGCCGCGAAGTAGCCGATCTGCGACGCGATGGTCTGCTCGAAGCTCATGTGCCCCTTGTACCTGCCGCTAAAAAAAGGCACCCCACGCTTGAGCTCCGCCAGGAGCCCCATCAGCTCCTGCGTCAGCGTGGCTACCGCGTTCTCGTACTCCTCGCTTCTCTTGTCCGTCTCGCGGATGGTGAACCCGTCTTCCGGATGGTAGTTGCGTCTCCAGAAGACGTGATCCCTGAGCGCCTCGGTCACGAGCCGCTCGAGCAGCTCCGCATTTTCCGCCCGCGGTCCGAGGAACCAGGCGGAGAGGGCACCCTTACGAGAGTGTGTCATCCGGGGAAATAGTAGGAAAGAGGCAGGGGACAGGGATTCGCCCGCTCCAGCCTCTCCGCGCTCTACCACGAATAGTTGGGCGCTTCCCGCGTGATGGTGACATCGTGAGGGTGCGACTCACGGAGGCCGGCGGAGGAGATCTGGACGAAGTGGGTGCGCGTGCGAAGCTCGTCGATGTCGGCGCAGCCAACGTAGCCCATGCCGCTGCGGAGACCGCCCACCATCTGGTAGAGCACGTCGCCCACGGGGCCCTTGTAGGGGACGCGGCCCTCGATCCCTTCGGGGACGAGTTTGCGTGGAGAGA
>DASSOX010000114.1:0-34844 GCA_035700125.1 Gemmatimonadaceae bacterium | reverse complement strand
TCTGCTCCTTCAGCGCTTCCTTGACCGCATCGAGGAAGGCGTCCACCACGCGGGCGCAGTCCTTCTTCGAGATCATCGGGCCGGCGGTGCGGGATATCTGCGCTGTTACACGCTCGACAAGGTCGGCTTTGGTCATTCAGAAACCTCGTGTCAGACGGTCGCCACATGGCGCATCGTGTGTCGAACTTATGGCCTTACTCGTTGTGTGTCAACCGTTTGGCTCACTTGGAACGGGCGTTCGAGCGCACGGCGGCCATGAAGTCGCTGAAGAGCGGCCGGGCATCGTGCGGGCCGGGCGCGGCCTCGGGGTGGTACTGCACCGCGAACACCGGCAACTCGCGATGGCGGAGCCCCTCGACCGTACCGTCGTTGAGGTTGACGTGCGTGACCTCGAGCTCCGGCGCGCCCGCGACCTGCGTCCCGCTTCCGCTTCCAGGCTCGCCTACCACGGCAAATCCGTGATTCTGCGACGTGATCAGGACGGCGCCCGTGTCCATGTCCCGCACGGGATGATTACCGCCATGATGTCCGAAGGGCATCTTCTGGGTGCGCCCGCCGTAGGTAATCCCGATGAGCTGATGTCCGAGGCAGATGCCGAGCATCGGCGTCCCGCTGTTGGCGAGCTCACGGATGATCGGCGGCGCGTAGCCAACCGCGGCAGGATCGCCCGGGCCGTTCGAGAGGAAAACTCCGTCCGGCTTCATCGCCAGCACCTCGGCCGCCGGCGTATCGGCTGGCACTACCGTCACGCGACAGCCGTGCTGCTCGAAGAGCCGGAGGATGTTGCGCTTGATCCCGTAGTCGTAGGCGACGATGTGAAATGGCGCGTCGGGGTCGCCCCAGGTGTACGGCTCGCGCACGCTGACGTGCGAGGCGAGGTCGAGCCCCTCCATGGAAGGACAGGCCTCGAGCGCTGCGCGACTCGCGTCGGTGGGCTCTGTGCCCATTCCCATGAGCCCGCGCATCGCGCCAGACGAGCGGAGGTGGCGGGTGAGGCGCCGCGTGTCCACCTCCTCGAGGATCGGGATACCGGCGGCGTCGAGCCAGCTGCGCAGGTCGCCGCTGGCACGCCAGTTGGATGGCTGGTCGGCCAGCTCGCGGACCACGACCCCGGCGACCTGCGGAGCGGCGGATTCCGGGTCCTCCTGGTTGACGCCGTAGTTGCCGATCATCGGCGCGGTCATGACGACTATCTGCCCGCGGTACGAGGGATCGGTGAAGACCTCCTGGTAGCCGGTCATGTTGGTGGTGAAGACCACCTCGGCTACTGTATCGGGGAAAGGCGCGCTCGCATCCCCGTGAAAAAGGGTTCCATCCTCGAGGAGGAGGAACCCTGGTTTCGCGCTGCTCGTGCTCACTGCGTTATTGCTCGGGTGGATTGGCTGGCGCCCCACCGCCCTGCGGGGCGGATGGAGCTGGCTGAAGCGGCACTGCCGGCGCGCTCGTAGAAGGAGCGGGCGCCGCGGGGACGGCCTGCTGGAACGGCTCGTCGAGCACCGACCTCGGCACGGATGATGGCGCGCCCAGCAGCTGCAGGATGAACGCAAGCGCCATGAAGATTCCCCCGCCCCACCAGCTGGTGCGCGTGAGCAGGTTGGCCGCCTGACGCGTCCCCACGAACGAATCGGAGGAGGACGCTGCGCCGCCGAACGACGCGGAGAGGCCACCGCCCTTGCCGGCCTGCATGAGGACGGCGGCGATCAGCACGATACTGTCTATGATCAGCAGTACGAGAATGAACGTATACATCGGGGAAGAGACGGGGTAACGTGACGTAACCCGCGTAACCTAGGCAGGTTACACGACGTGGTCAAGTGCGGGCAATGCCCGCCCAGACCTCCGGATCGAGACTGGCTCCGCCCACCAGAAGACCGTCCACCTCGGGCGCCGCGAGGAGCGCGGCGGCGTTGCCGGCGTTCACGCTTCCGCCGTAGAGGATCGGCACTTCGGAGGCACGATCGCCGACGATGTCGCGTAGCGCACGCCGGATGGCGGTGTGCACGGCGGTCGCATCCTCGGGCTGTGCGGTCCGTCCGGTACCGATAGCCCAAACCGGCTCGTAGGCGATCATCATTTCGGCGACGCGATCCGGATCCAACCGGCTAACGCCGGTCCGAAGCTGGCGGAGCACGATGCTCTGCGTCGCATTGCGCTCGCGCTCGTCGAGCCGCTCGCCTACGCAGAGCATGGGGATGAGGCCGGCCTTCACCGCGGCCGCGCATTTGCGCGCGGTCACTTCGTCGGTCTCACCGAAGAGCTGGCGCCGCTCGGAATGTCCTACCAGTGCGACCCTGGCCCCGGCGTCGCGAGCCATGACGGGCGAGGTCTCGCCGGTGAACGCGCCATGGTCTTCCCAGTACACGCTCTGCACCCCGGTGAGGATCTCCGGGCGCTGGCGAAGAGCGAAGCCGGCCACCGCCAGCGACACTGCGCTGGGAAAGAAGATCACGGTGCGGTCGTCGTGGACGGGATATGCGGCGAGAAACGTGTCGAGGTAGGAGCGCGTCTCCTGCGGCCCGAGATTCATTTTCCAGTTGGCCGCGAAAACAGGGCGACGAATCATCGCCCGCTCCGCTGGTCCAGCGCGGCTACTCCCGGCAGTGTCTTACCCTCCAGAAATTCGAGTGAGGCGCCACCACCGGTCGAAACGTGGCTGACGCGTTCGGCCAGACCCATCTCTTCCATGGCGGCGGCCGAGTCGCCGCCGCCGACGATGGTCGTGGCGCCGCCATCGGTGGCGCGTACCATCGCCTCTCCCACGGCGCGCGTGCCGGCGTCGAAGGGCGGGTGCTCGAAGACACCCATCGGTCCGTTCCACACCACCGTCTTCGCCGCAGCTATGATGCCGGCGAAGTGCTTCGCCGACTCCGGACCGATGTCGAACACGGCTTCGCTCGCGGGGATCGCATCGCGTGCTACCGCGTGCGCGCGATCGCCTGCCTCCATGGAGGGCGCCACGACCGCGTCGCTCGGCAGCACCAGCTTGTCGCCCGCATCGGCGAGGACCTTTCCCGCCATCTCGACGCGGTCCTGCTCCACCAGCGAGCCGCCCGTCTCGAGCCCCATCGCCCGAAAGAAGGTGCAGGCCATGGCGCCGCCTATCAGAAGCCGGTCTACCTTGGGGAGAAGATTGTCTATCACGTCGATCTTCCCCGAGATCTTCGCCCCGCCGAGTATCGCGACGAACGGCCGGGCGGGATTCTCGAGCGCATCGCCGAGGTAGCGCAGCTCGCTCTCCATTAGCAGACCGGCGACGGCCGGGTGGAGATCGTGCGCCACGCCTTCGGTGGACGCGTGCGCGCGGTGCGCCGAGCCGAATGCATCGTTCACGTAGAAGTCGCCGAGCTTCGCCAGCTCGTGCGCGAGAGCGGCGTCGTTCTTCTCCTCGCCGGGGAGGTAACGCGTGTTCTCGAGGAGAACGATCGTGCCTTCGGGCGCGGTACGCGTGGCGGTGAGGGCATCGTCGGACACGGTGCTCGGTACGAAGATCACCGGGTGCGACGACAGCTCCACCAGCCGGCGCGCAACCGGAGCGAGCGAGTACGCCGGGTCGGGTTTGCCCTTCGGCCTGCCCAGGTGCGAGAGGAGCACCACTACGCGTGCACCGCGCTCGAAGAGCGCGTCTATGGTGGGGAGCGACGCGCGGATGCGCGTGTCATCCGTGACGTTCCCCTCGGCATCGAGGGGAACGTTGAAATCCACGCGCACGAGGGCGCGCTTCCCGCGGATCTCGGAGTCCGCGAGATCGTGGATGGTCCTGGTTGCCATCGCTTACCGTCGGCTCAGAGCCGATCGCCGACGAAGCGGAGCAGGTCCACGCAGCGCGACGAGTAGCCCCACTCGTTGTCGTACCAGCCGCAGACCTTCACCAGCGTACCGTCTATCACGTTGGTGCTCATCGCATCGAGTACGCACGAGTACTGGTTGCCGACATAGTCGGACGAGACGAGCGGTTCATCGGAGTAGCCGAGGAATCCGGCGAGGTCGCCCTTTTCCGAGGCAGCGCGGAAGGCGGCGTTGACCTCCTCGATGGTGGTCGCCTTCTCGACCTCGACTACGAGATCGGTGAGGGAGACGTCGGGCGTCGGAACGCGAATCGAGATGCCGTCGAGCTTCCCCTTCACCTCGGGGATCACGAGCGATGTGGCCTTCGCGGCGCCGGTGGTGGTGGGGATCATCGACAGCGCGGCAGCGCGTGCGCGGCGAAGATCCTTGTGCGGTGCGTCGAGGATTTTCTGGTCGTTGGTGTAGCTGTGCACGGTGGTCATGGAGCCGTGGCGGAAGCCGAAGTTGTCCATGACGACCTTCACCATGGGCACCAGGCAGTTCGTGGTGCACGAGGCGTTCGAGATGATGTCGTCCTTCGCCGGGTCGTACTTGTCGCTGTTGACACCCATGACGATGGTGATGTCCTCGCCCTTGCCGGGCGCGGAGATGATCACCTTGCGTGCGCCGGCGGTGATGTGCTTGCGCGCGTCTTCCGCCTTGGTGAAGCGGCCGGTGGACTCGAGTACGATGTCCACGCCGAGGTCCTTCCACGGGAGCGACGCCGGGTCCTTCTCGGCGAGGACCTTCATCTCGTCGCCATCGATCGTTATGCTGTCGCTGCCGGCCGTGACATCGCCCTCGTACGTGCGGTGGACGGAATCGTACTTGAAGAGGTGAGCGAGCGTATTGGTATCGGTAAGATCGTTCACCGCCACGAAATCGAGGTCGGTAATCCCCTGCTCCTTCGCCGACCGCACCACCTGCCGCCCGATACGGCCGAAGCCGTTTATCCCCACGCGAATGGCCATCTCAGTCTATTCCATGTTCGAGGTCAGACATGGTCGCCGGACGCCGGCGCCCTGCCGAAAGTCACCAGGCTGATCACGCGCGCTCCAGCGCCGAAGAGCACAGCGGCGCACGCCGCGAGAGTCGCACCGGTGGTGATCACATCATCCACCAGCACAAGGTGCGTGCCGCGCAGACGAGCGGCGCCGACCTCAGGCACACGGAACGCACCCGAAACGTTGCCGCGCCTCCCGTCCGGTGTCAACCGCGTCTGTGTACGCGTCGCGCGCACACGCAGTAACGCGTCGTCCCAGACTGGAAGTTTCCAGCTCGCTGCGAGCGCGCGCGCAAGCAATGCGCTCTGGTTGTAGCCGCGCTCGCGCTCGCGAACCGGGGCGAGCGGCACCGGTACGAGCGCCACCCGCTCCTCCACCACGTCGCGTGGCCACGAGAGCCGCGCCATGCGCTCGGCCATGCCGTTAGCCACCGCGCTCCAGCCGGCGTACTTGAGCGCGTGAACTATCGGCGCGGCGGTGTTCCCCGGAATCCAGCAGACGGAACGAGCGGCGCGCACGAACGGCGGCAGCAGCTCGCACCATCTGCACTTCTCGCGATGCAGCGGATGTCCGCAGCGGTCGCAGCGCGGGTGGTGGAGGAGTTGCAGGCGCGACCAGCAGCGGCCGCACACCGGGCCGTCGTCGCCTGCATCCAGGAGCCGGCTGCAGGAGACGCACGCACGCGGCAGAAGGAGGTCGAGGAGCGAGGCGCTCGCGGCGCGGACGAAGCTTCGGGCGGCCGTCGACCGTACGCGGGCGATCTCGTTCATGGCTCGAGCGCCTCGCGCATGATGTCGCGCGGCGCGGGGACGCCGAACCACCACTCGAAAGCGAGGGCACCCTGCTCGAGGAGCATCGCGAGGCCGTCGGCTGCTGTGTGGCCGGCGGCGCGCGCTGCGTGAACCCACGGCGTTTCGGCGCGGCCGTACACCAGATCTACGACCACGGCATCCGGCTCCAGTGCATGAATGGGCGCGGGGAGCACATCGCCGGGCCGGAGCCCCAGAGGAGTGGCGTTCACCACAATGTCGCACCCCTTCACCGCTTCGACTACATCGCCGGTGGTGTGCCTGACGACCGCGAACCTCTCCGCCAGATGCTCGCGCCTCTCGGCGTTTCTGTTGAAGAGCATCACCTCACACCCCGGCCATTTCCCCACCGCGGCGAGCACTGCTGCCGCCGCGCCCCCAGCGCCCAGAAGCGCCACGCGGCGCGGCAAGGGAGAGCGTCCGAGAGCCATGCGCGCGAGATGATCGAATCCCGCAACGTCGGTGTTGTGGCCAGTGAGCGCTCCATCTTCCGTACGGAAAGTGTTCACCGCCCCTACGCGCTCCGCCACCGGCGTGAGGCGCGCGCACCGCGCCGCGACGCGTTCCTTGTGCGGTATGGTGACATTTCCCGCAGCGCGCTTGGCGATGAGGGCGTCCAGGCGCTCATCCAGCTCCGCAGGCGGAGTATCGAGCGCCTCGTAGACGAGCGGGATGCCGGCACCACGAAGCGCCGCGTTCTGAAAGAGGGGCGACACCGAGTGCGCCACCGGGTGCCCCAGCAGCACGAGGCGGCTCGGAAGCGCCACCGCGGTCACTCCTGGGCGCGGTCTGCCGTGAGACGGTCGAAGAGCCGGTTCAGCTCGCGCTCGAGCTCGATGAACGTCTCGCGGTAGAGATCGAGCTCGCCGCCGAATGGATCGCCGATCGGGCGCTCCACCTCGCCGTTGGACGCGTAGCTCGTGAGCAGGTGCGCTTTCGATCCGCCGCCCAGTGCCTCCGCACGTTCCACATGGTGCGGGCCCATGCCGAGTATGAGGTCGTACGACTGCACCAGCTCGTCGCTGAGAAGGCGAGCGTGATGCTGCGAGAGATCCACCTTCTGCTCCAGGCACACGAGAAGCGCTCCGTCGGAGGCGGGCGCGTTCTCCCAGGCGGCCGTGCCCGCGCTACCTACTTCGACGTCGGTTATGCCGCGATCGGCGATGATCTGCCTGGCCATCGCCTCGGCCATGGCGCTGCGGCACGTATTGCCGGTGCAGACGAAGAGTACGCGCAGGGACATCAGACATCTCCAATCAGATCCGGGACGCTCTCGCGGAGCACTGACGACGATATGGCACCGGGCCGGATGACCCGCGGCCACCGTCCAGTGCAATCTACAACCGTCGAAGGCGGCGACGGGACGAGAGTACCGCCGTCGAGTACCCGAAGAACGCCGCGACCGATCGCGTCGCTCCACTGCTCTTCGACCTCCCGCGCCGATGTCGCCGGCGGCGTGCCCGGCCGGTTGGCGCTCGTGGAGGTGATCGGTTCGCCGTACGCCTGGAGGAGCCGCTGGATGGCAGGGTGCGAAGTCCAGCGAACGGCGATTCCACCCTCGGGTCCGCGAAGCTGTTCGGGGACGCGACGTTCGCCCCCCGGGAGAACGAGCGTGAGCGGGCCGGGCCAGTGGCGCGCCGCGAGCTGTGCCGCGTAGCCCGTGAGAGTGATGTCGAGTCGCGCGAGCATCTCGCTCGACGCGACGAGAATCAGGAACGGCTTGGCCGGGGGACGCGTCTTGACCTCGATGAGCGCGTCCACCGACTCCTGATCGGTGGCGCCGCCGAAGCCGTACACGGTCTCGGTGGGATACGCGAGGACGCGACGCGCCGCGAGGTGCGCAATGGTGCCGGTCAGTGACGCCTCGATCTCGGCGGGCGACCAGAAGGGGATGGAGAGTGGTGCGGTCATGCGGGAATCGTCGTGGAAAGCGCTTCGAGCCGCGCGAAGTCCTCCTCCACGGTGACCTTCATCGCGAGCTCGCTTCCCGGTACCACCACCACCTCCAGACCGAGCCGCTCGCAGAGCGCCGCGTCGTCGGTGGCGCTCACGCGCGCCTTCCGTGCATCGGCATAGGCGCGCTCGATCATGTCGCGCGGGAAGGCCTGCGGCGTCTGCGCGCGCCAGAGCTTCGCGCGATCCACCGTGCGGATGATGCGCCCTTCGTCGTCCACCTCCTTGAGCGTGTCGCTGACCGGGAGTGCGGCGACTGCTCCGCGACCTTGGCGCGCTTCGGCGATCACGCGCTCGATCGTCGCCGAATCGGCGAGTGGGCGCGCGGCATCGTGGATCACCACTGTCTTCACTTCGGGCGGCATGTCCTGCAAGCCATTCAGCACCGAGTCGCCGCGTTCGCGGCCGCCTACCGACACGAGGAGCCGATCCAGATCGCATTGGAAGAGCCAGGGCGGCGGATCGCCGGCGTAGTTACGCGGGAGGACGGCAACCACGATGGCTACGTCTGGCCGTTCCATGAAGCGCTGAACGCTGTGCAGGAGCATCGGCTTCCCCGCCACCCAGCGGAACTGCTTGAGCTGTTCGCTTCCAGTGCGCGATCCGCTCCCCGCCGCCACGATTACCACGCCGACGTCGCGCTCGACCTCGCTCATGAAAAGAGCTTCTCGAAAAGGTCGGCGATTCCGCGCACACCTACGGCTTCGATGTGCTGGCCGCCCGCGCCGCGACGCACACCGCGCGGCACGCTGCGCTCGGCGAGGTACGCGCGACGCATCCCCATCCGCTCCGCTTCGCCGAGCCGGCGGTCGGCCAGGGAGATCGGACGCACCTCGCCAGCGAGTCCTACCTCGCCGAGGAAGATTGCATCGGAGGGGAGCGGCCGGTCGTACACGCTCGATGCGAGTGCCGCGGCGATTGCGAGATCGGCCGCGGGCTCCTGCACACGGAGGCCGCCCACGACGTTCGCGAACACATCGAGCTGCGAGAAGGAAAGGCCGGCGCGCTTGTCGAGCACCGCGAGCAGCAGCGCGAGCCGCCGCGAATCGTAGCCGGTAGCCACGCGCTGCGGGGTGCCGAAGCCTGCCTTCGCGGCGAGCGCCTGGATCTCCACCAGCAGTGGGCGCGTCCCCTCCATGAGCGCCGTCACCGCACTTCCCGACGCGTTCGAGAGGCGATCACCGAGGAAGAGCTCCGAGGGATTCTCGATGGCGATGAGTCCCGCCTCGGTCATGCGGAAGACGCCTATCTCGTCCACGCCGCCAAAGCGGTTCTTCGTCGCGCGCAAAACGCGCTGGTCGAAGGAGCTCTCGCCTTCGAAGTACAGCACCGTATCCACGATGTGCTCGAGCGTCTTTGGGCCCGCGATCCCGCCGCCCTTGGTGACGTGACCCACCACGAAGGTCGCGGTACCGCTCTCCTTTGCGAAGCGCATGAGCCGCGCTGCACACTCGCGGACCTGCCCCACGCTACCCGGCGCCCCCTCGAGGTCGCCGGTGAAGATCGTCTGGATCGAGTCCACGAACATCACGCGTGGAGATAGCGACGACGCGGTGGCGATGATCGTCTCGAGCTCCGTTTCGCCGAGCAGTTCTACGTCGAGCGCGGGCGCGCCGAGCCGGTCGGCGCGGAGTTTCACCTGCAGCGCCGACTCCTCGCCGGACACGTAGAGCGCGCGTTCGCCAGACTCCTGGAGCTGCGCGGCCACCTGCAGAAGGAGGGTGGACTTCCCGATCCCCGGCTCGCCGCCGATGAGCACCATGGAGCCCGGGACGATCCCTCCGCCCAGGACGAAGTCGAACTCGCGGATGCCGGTACGGAAGCGACCGCTCTCGGAGCCCTGCACATCGGCGAGGCGTGCAGTGGGCGCGACGCTGCCGCCGTGCGCGAGCGCTGCCCCGCCACCCTTGCGGCGCGCGCTCGCGCTCTTCGGCGCGGCGGCCGCTACCGCTTCCTCGGTGAGGGTGTTCCACTCGCCGCACGCGTCGCAGCGCCCCGCCCACTTCGGGTGTTCGGCGCCGCACTCCGTACAGCGGTAGATGCTCTTCGTCTTACTGCTCCGAAGGCCTTGATGTGTAATTCTCGAACCTCGTGTATGCCTTGTGGAAGAACAGGTTCGCGGTGCCGATCGGCCCGTTGCGCTGCTTCCCGATGATTATCTCGGCGCGTCCCTCCAGGGAGTTGCCATCCTTGTCCACGGGCCCGTCGTACACTTCCTGACGGAAGATGAACATCACAAGGTCGGCGTCCTGCTCGATGGCGCCAGACTCGCGCAGGTCGGAGAGCTGTGGCCGATGGTCGCCAGCGCGCTGCTCCGGAGCGCGGGAGAGCTGCGACAGCGCGATCACCGGTACGCCGAGCTCCTTGGCGAGCATCTTGAGCGAGCGCGAGATCTGGCTGATCTCCTGCTGGCGGCTCTCGGAGCTCGCGGGCCCCTGTATCAATTGAAGATAATCGACGACGACCATCCCGATGTCGGAATCGGCCTTGAGCCGGCGCGCCTTGGAGCGGATCTCGAGGAGGGTGATCCCGGCTGCATCGTCTATCCAGATGGGCGCGGAGCTCAGAATGCCGGCCGCGCGCGCCATGCGAGGGAAGTCATCGTCGCGCAGCATCCCCTTGCGAAGCTTCTGCGCATCCACGCGCGCCTCGGCCGTGAGCATTCGCTGTACGAGCGACTCCTTGCTCATTTCGAGCGAGAAGATCGCGACCGGCGTTTTCGTCTCGATCGCCGCGTACTGCGCTACGTTGAGAACGAAGGCCGTTTTTCCCATCGACGGTCTGGCGGCGACGATGACGAGGTCGGCCGGCTGAAAGCCCGAGGTCATCTCATCGAGGTCGGTGAAGCCGCTGGCTACACCGGTGATGGTCTTGCCGCCTCGCTGGAGCGCTTCGATGCGCTCCATCGTGGGCCACATCAGCTCCTTGATGCGGGTGAAGCCCTGCATCCCGCGCTGCTGGCTCACCTGGAAGATGCGGTGCTCGGCGTCGTCCAGCAGCTCGGCGGCGGTTGTCTTTCCTTCGAAGGCCTCGGCCACCAGCGTGGTGCACGTCTCGATGAGCCGGCGCTGGAGCGCCTTCTCCTTCACGATCTTCGCGTGGTACTCGACGTTCGCCGAGGTGGGGATCGCGTCGATCAGCTCACCGATTCGCTCCTTCCCGCCGGCCGCATCGAGCTCTCCGCGTCGCGAGAGCTCTTCGGCGAGCGTGAGCGGGTCCACCACTTCGCCGCGTTCCGAGACGGCGATCATGGCGCGGAACATCCTCCGGTTCTGCTCGCGGTAGAACATGGTATCGTCCACGTGCTCGGCGGCTCGCAGGATCGCGTCCTGGTCCATGAGCATCGCGGCGATCACCGCCGTCTCGGCCTCCTCGGAGTACGGAGGGCGGCGGTCGCGGTAGACGTCACGCGGAGGAGTTATCGAGTATTCTGCGGGCGAGCTGGACATCTTCCCAGGTTGGTCGCTTCCACGCCGGGTTCCGGAGGAGGGCCGCGGGGTGATAGGTCACCACTACCGGAATGCCGTGGTAGCGGTGGACCGCGCCGCGCAGCTTGCCTATCGCGAGCTTGGTTTCGAGCAGAGTCTGCGCGGCGAAGGCGCCGAAGGTGATGATGACCTCGGGGCGGATCAGCGCCACCTGACGCACCAGGTACGGTTTGCAGGCCTCGACTTCTTCCGGCAGCGGGTTGCGGTTGCCGGGTGGCCGGTGCTTCAGGACGTTGGCGATGAAGACCTCGTCGCGCTTCAAGTTAATCGCGGCGAGGATCTTCGTCAGTAGCTCGCCCGCGGCGCCAACGAAGGGACGGCCCGTCTCGTCCTCCCTGGCGCCGGGCGCTTCGCCTACGCACATGAGCCGCGCGTTCGGGTTGCCCTCGCCCGGGACCGGATTGAGGGCGGTCTTGTAGAGATCGCAGCGCCGGCAGCGGGCAACCAGGGCCGCCACCTCCTCGAGCGTTCGGCACGCCGCGATCTCGGGCACCGGCTCACTGTCGAGCCGCTCGCCCACCACGATGCCCTGGGGCGCTTCCACGGCAGGGCGTTCGGGTGGCGAAGCGCGGGAGTCGCGCAAGGAGGTCTTGTCCGCTCCGACCGCGCGAAGCGCCTCGCGCCAGTCGGCCGTTGCGGGGATATCGGCGTCGCCTTGCTCCCGCTCATCCACCTGTCGCTCGCTCTCGCGGTGCACACTCGTGGAAGGGGCTCTATTCGCCGCGCTGCGGTTCGCCGACGCCGCTCTCCCGGTCGTTGCGGCACGCCCCGCGCCGAGCGCGCCGATGATGCGCATCACTTCGTCCACCGACATTCCGTCGAGGACGAGCTCACTCTCGCCGAGCTCGCGCCGCTGCTCGAGGTAGCGTCGCAGCCGATCTTCAGCGCTCACGAAGCAGCGCCTCCACCCGGTCGAGGATCGCGTCGGCAACTTCGCTCTTGGGTCTGAGCGAAAGTTCTTCCGCCGCACCGTCGCGCCCGATCAGCGTGACATGGTTGGCGTCCGCGCCGAACGCCGATCCTTCCTCGGTGGCGCTGTTGGCCACTATCAGATCGAGCCCTTTCGACTCGAGCTTCTGCCGCGCGTTGGCGATGAGGTTCTCCGTCTCGAGCGCGAACCCCACGACAACGGCACCTGGCCGCCGGCACGCCACGGTGGTGGCCAGGATGTCGCGCGTAGGCGCTAGAGAGAGAGATTCGGGAGCCGACGACTTCTTGATCTTCTGTTCTGCCATTCGCTCAGGTCGGAAATCGGCGGGGGCTGCCGCCATCACGAGCGCATCGGCGCCCGGGAGCGCACGTGCGACCGCGTTGGCCATCTCGTCGGTGCTCTCGACGCGCACCACGGATACACCTGCGGGGGGCGCTACCTCGATGGCTCCCGCCACGAGTGTGACGTCCGCGCCCCTCCGCCATGCCGCGGCCGCGAGCGCGGCGCCCATCTTCCCGCTGCTCCGATTGGAGATGAAGCGAACCGGATCGAGCGGCTCGCGAGTCGGGCCGGCGGTGACGACGATCCGGCGGCCGGTGAGATCGTGCGACTCGAGGAGGCGGCCCACATGTGCAAAGATGGTCTCGGGCTCGGGCATGCGCCCGGGGCCGATCCCCTCGCCTGCGGCGAGCATTCCCTCTTCCGGTTCTAGCACCCGATAGCCGATCTCGCGAAGGTGCGCGGCGTTGGCGCTCGTCTGCGAGTGCGCCCACATCCTGTCGTTCATCGCCGGCACCAGCAGTACCGGTGCCTCGGTAGCGAGCAGACATGCCGCGAGAAGATCGTCGCCACGTCCCTGCGCTGCGCGCGCCAGGAAGTCGGCGGTAGCTGGAGCCACCACCACCGCATGTGCCTCGCGCGCCAGACGGATGTGATCGAGCGCCCGCCCGCGCGCGAAGATGTCGGTATGCACCGCTCGGCCGGTGAGGCCCTCGAAGGTGACGGGGCCCACGAATTCGGTAGCCGCGCGCGTCATCACGACGTCTACCTCGGCACCAGCGTGAGTGAGGAGGCGCGAGAGCCAGCCGGCCTTGTACGCCGCTATCCCGCCGGAAACCCCGAGCAGGATGCGCCGGCCGTGGAATGGGCGCATTCGCCTTGGCTTACTACCGGTCGCGGCGGGGAACGATGTGGTAGCGGATCCCCTCCTCGCCCGTGAGCTCCTCGAGGGCGCGCGTGGTGAGCTTCTTCTCGCGCGTGTCCGATCCCATGCGTGGGAACTCGTTGAGCAGTCTCGCGTACTTCGCCGCGATGAGCACGCCGAGGTATTTGTTCGTCGCACGACGGGCGACTTCTGCCGGGGTGAAAACTCGCATCTGTAAAACCTCTCCTGATTGATCCGGCGGCTCTGCACCACCGGGTGTTACGATAACGACTATCCGATCGCGATCAACCGGGGCGCTCGTGTGCGCGCCGGGATTGCTTCAGCCTTCCAGCTCCAACTCCAGGCGATCCACGATCGCTCGCACGTCGCGCTCGAGGTTCTCGAGCCGCTCGCGCCGGAGCCCTTCAGTATCGACGATTCCGGCCACGTGCGCTACCGCTCGCTCGAGATCGTCGTTGAGAACTACGTACTGATACGTGGGGACTGCCTGTAGCTCTACGAGGGCGCCGAGGAGCCTCTTCTTGAGCGCGTCGCTCGTCTCGGTGTTGCGCGCTCGCAGCCGCTCGAGGAGCACCTCTCCAGACGGCGGAAGAATGTAGATCAGAACCGACTCCGGGAACGCCGCGCGGAACTGCCGCGCACCCTGGACGTCGATGTCCATGATCACGTGGCGCCCGGAATCGAGAACGCGACGCACCTCGCTGCACAGCGTACCGTAAAGATGTCCGTGCACCTCGGCCGACTCCGCGAGCTCGCCGCGCGCCTGGAGGTCGAGAAACTTCGGAATCGTGAGGAAATAGTAGTCCTTCCCATCCACCTCCCCGGGGCGCGGCGGACGCGTGGTGCACGACACCGAGTAGCCGATGTCGTCGCGCGACTCGAGGAGCCGATGCACGATTGTCGTCTTTCCCCCACCGGACGGCGACGAGAGGATGATCGGGAAGCGTCGCCTCACTCGACGTTCTCCACCTGCTCCGCGATTCGCTCCAACTCCTCCTTCACCGCGACCACGTGGTGCGTCATCTCCGCATCGCGCGCCTTGCTTCCCGTCGTATTCGCCTCGCGCAGCATCTCCTGGAGGAGAAAGCCTAGCCGCTTCCCCACCGGCTCCGCCGAAGGCGCCCGAAGCGCAGCGCGGAAGGCTTCGATGTGCGCGCGGAACCGGTCTATCTCCTCCGCAACATCGAGCCGGTCGGCGAGGAACGCGATCTCCTGCGCGAGTCGCGCTGGATCCACGTCCACACCTTCCGTCAGCTCTCGCACGCTCTCGCGCAGACGGTCGCGCTCTTCCACCAGGCGAAAGGGCGCGCGGGCAGCGATCAGATCGAGCGTGGCTTCCGCTGTGGCAATCCGCTCCTCGAGCACCGTCGCGAGGCGCTCGCCCTCCGCTTCGCGCATGAGTGTGAGCGCCTCGAGCGCCTCGGCCACTACGGCCAGCAGTTCGCTGGGCGATTCGGGGCCTTCGTCCTGCTGGCTGGAAGCGGAAAAGACCTCCGGCATCCGCAGCACTGTACCGACTCCAAGCTCCTCCGACAGACCGTGCCGCTGCTGCAGGTTGCGAAGCTGCGCCACGTATCCGGCGAAGCGTTCCTCATCCACGGAGAGCGGTGCGGCGGCTTCGCGCTCGATGCGTGCCGAAATCGTGACGTTGCCACGAGCGATGGAGCGCCTGAGTTGCTCGCGCACGTCTGCCTCCCATCTCGTTAGCGAAGATGGGAGCTTGACGTGGGGATTGAAGAAGCGGTGGTTCACGGTGCGCAATTCCACCGTGATCCGCTGCGTGCCCACGCGGCCCGTGGCGGCTCCGAAGCCGGTCATGCTCCGAATCATGTAGAACCGCGTAAGTTACGGTGTGACAACGAGCTTGTCAATTCCAGAACTGCCATCTCACACCATACAATTGACGCTGTCGCGGCTGCAGCATGCCGGGTACGTATTCGTAAACCTGAGGGGTGATGCCGAAGGTCGCATTCCAGAAGATGATGGCGCTCTGGATGCGCACTTCCACTCTGGTGACCAGCACGTGGCTGTAGAAGGCCGACACGATGTTCGCCGGCTGGCCGGGAATGATCGAAGCGCTCGGAAAGTAGGTGGTCTGGCGATACTCGTGCGCCACCGAGCCAAGGAAGCCGAAATCCCCGCTCGGGAAGCGGCTCAACCAGTCGGTAGCTAGATAGATCTCCTCGCGCGTCTGGTACTGCGGCCGGTAGAAGCCCGACTGGTTCCAGCGGACACCGTAGATGTCCACTCCGAGATCCTTGTAGATCTTTCCGCGCGCGCTCCCGAAGATCCCCGTGGCCGCCGCCTCGCGCACCGGTGTGTAGCTGGTGTCGAAGGCAATGAGTGCCGGAAGCACCTCCTCGCCGCGCCGCATGACACCTCCGGAAACCCAGAGGCGGTCGACGAGGGCACCGATCTCGCCGCGCAGGTCCACGGCATCGGCACCGTCCATGCCGCCATGGCGGTGCGAGATGGTGCCCGCAATGGCCAGAAAATTCACGGGTGTGAATCGGGCGGATGCTTCCTCCACCGAGGTCGTATCCGAACCGCGATGCTCGGCGTATAGCGATAGTGCGACGAGCGGATGGACGAAGGTGACCCGCCCCGACAACGAGTTGACGCTGCCGCTGTCGAGGCTGTGGTAACGCTCGGCCGCACTGAAGCGGAAGCGGCCGCGGTTGAGCCCGGCCATGGCGACGTACTGCGTGCCGCTCAACGTGGTGTCCGCGGCATCGGGCGCCGCGAAGGCGAGCGGCTGCTCGCGGAAGGGAGTGTGTTCGTCGAACTTCTGACTGGCGACCATGACCTGCGCCCAGCCGCCGAGCGAGTCGGGATCGCCGTAGCCGCCCCGCACGTACGCGTCGGTTCGCGTGCGTTCCTGGCGCGGCACTCCGCCGGTGACGCTGCGCTGGGGATCCTGCTCGTCTCGCGTGCGGCTCGAACGCGTGGCGAAGGCATCGATGCTCCACCGCCCCCTGGCCCAGCCGAGGCGGCCCATGAGCGCGAGGTCGCTCCCGCCGCCGAGAGTGCTGTTCTCGGAGGTTCCGTACTGCTGCCCCGCGAGCTGCAGCGCGAGGCCGTTTCCGAAGCGCTTTCCGTAGAAGGCGTGATAGAGGTTGGTTCCCTGGTCTCCGGTCATCACGTCCACCCGCGTGTTGGTGGCGGTGTGCGTGATGCTCCAGCTCCGCACGTACACGCGCAGCTCGCTTGCCGCACGCTCCACCGTGATGTCCTCGAGCGACCAGAGCGGGACCTCCGTCATGTCCGGGACGCCGCCGTTGCGCGGGTCGAAGGAGTCGAGCTCGACTCCGTCGTAGAAGATGCGCACTCGCGCGGCATTCCCCATGTACGATGCGAACTCCGGCGAGCCGAGCCACCCGGAGCGGATCTGCGTGACTCCCGGGATGCGACCGAGCAGGTCGCCCAGCGTGAGGGCGCCGGACGCGAAGAGCGAGTCGCGGTCCCAGTGGTACTCGATGATGCTCCCCACCAGCGCGGGCCGCTCCGAGTGGGCGAGGGGCGCCTTGATCGTGTCCTTCGGAACCTTCGTGGTATCGGAGAGCGTGTCGGACGGCAATGGGACGGCCGGGCGCCTGGTGGTATCCACCGGTGCGCGCGTCGTGTCGGTGCGCGCGGTATCGGCGCGAGCACGGGTGGTATCGGCTCGCGCGGTGGAATCGCGGCGCTGGGCGGCGGTGTCGGAGCGCGCCTGCGCGCTATCGCGAACGGTGCGCTGCGCGCTGGCGCTCGCGGGAACGAACGCACCCGCGAGAAAGACGATGCCGGCAAGCCACGCCGTGCGACGAACGTCGAGACTCAGCTCGCCCTCCCGCGGGCGATCTCCACGAACATCCCCACCGGAATGCCGGTGGGCCCCTTGGGGATGTAGCCGAGATCCGTCTCCGCGTACGCGGTCCCCGCAATGTCGAGGTGCACCCAGGGATAGCTTCCGGTGAACTCCTTGAGGAAGATCGCTGCGGTGCTCGCGCCCGCCGCGCGGCCGCCGGAGTTCTTGATGTCGGCGACGTCGCTCCGCATCAGCTCGCGGTACTCGTCGAAGAGGGGGAGCTGCCAACCCAGCTCGCCCGATCTCGTTCCAGCGGCGAGCACTTCCTGGATGAGTGATTCGTCGTTGCCGAAGACGCCCGTGGCTGTGTGCCCGAGCGCAACCACGCACGCTCCGGTGAGCGTTGCGGCATCGACTACCGCGACGGGATCGAAGCGCCGGGCGTAGGAGAGCACATCCGCCAGGACGAGGCGTCCCTCGGCGTCGGTGTTGATGATCTCGATGAACTTCCCGTTGCTGGCCTGCACCACGTCGCCAGGTTTCATCGCAACGCCCGAAGGCATGTTCGTGGTACTGCCAACGAGACCAACCACGTTGAGCGGGAGCGCGAGGCGCGCAATGGCTTCCATGGCACCGAGCACGCCCGCGGCCCCGCACATGTCGAACTTCATCGCCTCCATCCCCTGCGCGGGCTTGATGGAGATGCCGCCCGAGTCGAAGCAGAGCCCCTTTCCCACCAGCACCAGCGGCTTCGCATCCGCGGCACCCTTGCGATACTCGAGGGCGATGAGCCTGGGGTCCTGCGGCGTGCCCTGCGCCACGGCGAGGAAGGACCCCATCTTCTCCGCTTCCAGCTCGGTGCGACCGAGGACGGTGAGCTGCATCCGGTGGCGATCGGCGATGGAGCGTGCCGTGTCGGCCAGGAATTCGGGCGTGCAGAGATTGCCGGGCATCATCGCGAGGCGGCGGGAGAGGTCGATCCCCTCCGCGATCGCGGAGCCGCTCTCCACGCCGCGTGCAGCGCCGTTGCCGCTGGCGAGCACCGTGGCGCTCTCGAGCTCGGGCCTCCGCTCCTCTGCGCTGGGCGGCGACTTCAGGTCGTTGTACTGCCAGGCGCCGAGAGCGAGCCCCACAGTGGCGGCCTCGATCGCGGCGTGGTCGGCCTGGGGAGCGAACCAGGCGAGCGAAGGAACGCCCATCTTCCGCGCCTGGCGTGATGCCACACTCGCCGCCCTTCGCAGCGCCCCGGCCATGTCGCCGGGCTCGCCGATCCCCACGAGGAGAATACGCTTTGGCCCCTCTTCCTTGCCGGCGAGGTGCAGCACCTCATCGCGATCTCCACGGAAGTCGCGACGCGAGATGGAACGCCCTATCGTCCCGCCGAGCGACTGGTCGAGCGCACCGAGCGGTGCGGGAAGTGAGGCGCTCCTTGGGAGTGCGATGACGAGGAGAGGCGTATCGAGCGTTGCCGGCTCGGCGCCGCTTGCTGTAATGCGAAGGGGCATGGCGTGGCTCCAAAGTGAAACGGGCGGGAACGACGTGGCGCCCCCGCCTCGACCTGGTGAGATAATGTATAATCGGCGTAGCCGCGCCACCAATCGAGTCGGACCACCGAAGGTGGGTTTCAAGGCGCGATCACCCTGGCCGCGTCGAGGGGCAGATGGAACCCTCGACGCCGCGCGATGTAGTTTATGCGATCCGGCTTTGCAGGCAGAGCCACACCTTCCACGCACCGCTGCTGGACGAGTGCCCCTCACTCGTCGCGAGGCAGCATTCCTCTGGAGCTCAGATGTTCGCAGGTACCGCAGCGCTCAGCGCCAACCCCGGCTTCCGTGCGCTATTTCTCGCCCTCGTATTCGTGACCATGGCCAGGGCGTACGCCATTGTGGGCCGATTCGTGATGCGGCGTGTCGGCGCGACGAAGCTCGGTCGGAGCCTCGCGCCGGCGATCGCGGGGGCGGGACTGGGGTTGTGGGCCGCGCTGGTGTGGGTGGCTTTTTCGTAGGGGCGCAGGAGTGCAGCTGCGATGCGCGTCGGCCCGCATCGAGCGCAGCATGCGGACAGATGGTCGTCGGCGTTCACATCCCCTTCTGGATGATCGTGTCGAGGCACAGCGGCTCGTGCGCGTCGGCGCTGGCCGGGCTGTCGATCGACGAGTGATGCGGGCCTGCGGTCGTCCGCGGATGTGGCGAGGGGGCTGAAGCAGACTGCTTCAGCCCCCTCGCGCGACAGCAGTACCCGGGGCGGGACTCGAACCCGCAAGGCCCGAAGGCCGGGGGATTTTGAGTCCCCTGCGTCTACCAATTCCGCCACCCGGGCGAGGGAACACAATCTAGCAGCGAAGCGCGGCCGTCTCAACGCCGCGCGCTTCACGAGTGGCTGGCTGCTCCGGTGCAGTAACTGCCTAACGGCGAAGCTGCGACGTGTCCGGCCTGGGCTGGGCCCCAGCGGCGCTTCCAGTCCGCTGACCGCGGTTGCGGGCGCCCGCGCGGCTGCGCAACTCTTCCACGCGCGAGCGCATCTGCTCCTGCAGACCCATGTACTTGGCGCGCTGCACGGGCGTCATGAACGCGGCGAGATCACTCTGCTCCTTGCGATACAGGTCGAGACGCTCCTGCTGCGCTCCGAGCGTCTGGTCCAGGAGCTGCGCGACGCGCTTCTGATCGGCGCTGTCGCCGCGACGAAGTTGCGCGCGCAGCTCGAGCCGCAGCGAGCGCTCGCGTTGCGCGAGCGAGCGGCGCTGCTGATCGTAGCGTTCGTTGGTGGCGCTGAGTTTGTCCACCTGGTCCTGCGTGAGCTCGAGGCGGGTGCGGACCACATCGAGCATCCGTTGGTGCAGACGGCGCTCGAGCTGCCGGCGCTCGGGCGATGCGATGGCCGCGCTGTCGGCGGCTTTCGCGGCGGCCTGCCTGTCTCGCTGCTGCGCCGGCAGAGGAGCTGCCAGCCCGAGAATGGTGAGCGCGATCACGACGCGACGCATCAGAGCGCTCCCTCCACCACGCTCGCGAGGAGCGGCAGTGGGTGCGGCTCGAGGTCGGGCATCGCCTCGAGGTCGTCTACCGATTGAAGCAGTGCCTGCATGTCGCTCTCCGAAAGTTCGTTCAGGGCAGCGCCGAGGATGAGCGGCCCGGGAGTGGCTGCGGCGCTGTCGGTGCTGGAGGCAGCAGCCGCGATGTCGGCTGTGACCAACGGCCCCGCGGGCGCCGCGGGCGCTGCCGGCGCTGGACTCGCGGCTTTGGACTCGTTGCGCAGCGGGGCTGCCGCCGGCGCACCGGCGCCCGACGCCGCACGCTCGGATGAGGCGACGGTGGCCTGTTCCATCGGGCGCCTGAGCGAAGCCCCTCCGCCGCTGGTCAGTGCGTAGCCGCCTGCGCCCGCAGCCACCAGCGCTACGGCCGCCGCTATTCGCCAGCGCTGCGGTACGCGGACGCCGGCCGAACGTTGCGATGTCGCGCGCGACGCACGGCGTGCCGCGCTCCGCCCGGCGGCGGGAGTCGAGCCACCAGCGAGCCGGCGACGTGCTTCGCCGATAGGAACCACGCCGGCTTCGCTAGTGGCCTCCGCGCCGCTCCCCGCCATCGACGCGCGAACCGCCGCAGCGATGCGATCGACGTCTACGTTCGGAGTGGCGAACGCCGTAGCGCGCAGTGACCCGAGCAGCTCCAGTTCCGACGCGCACCGCTCGCACTCGCCGAGGTGCTGCTCCACGCGCGCGCGCTCCGCCGGCTCGAGCTGGTCGTGGACCAGATCGGGAAGCAGGTCGCGAATGTCATCACGCGGACAGTCAACCATCGATGAACTCCTTTATCGCTCGCATCGCGTTGTGGTAGTGCACGCGCGCCGCGCCCTCGGTACTCCCCACCACGGTCGCGATTTCCCTGTACGACAGCCCCTCGCTGACCCTCAACGTGAACACCTCGCGCTGCATCGGTGAGAGCCGCTCCAGCGACCTGCCGAGCCGACTCCGGGTCTCGTCGGAAACCGCAGCATCGAGCGCGTCGTGCTCGGTCACCGCGTGGTCCTCCTCGATCTCCACCAGCCGATGTCTCTTCGCGCGGCCGCGCGCCCGGTCGCGTACGAGATTGCGGGCGATCGTGAAGAGCCAGCTTCTCAGCGAGCTTTCCCCGCGAAATCCCTCGAGCGAAGCGAAGGCGCGAACGAACGTGTCCTGCACCACTTCCTCCACCTCCTGGCGCTCGCCCAGGCTCGCCACGAAGCGCGCGACCGATGGAGTGAAACGCCGGACGAGCGCGGTAGCCGCGCGCTCATCCCCTCCCCGGCAACGCTCCAGCAGCGCCTCGTCCGTGGGCTCGTCGGTCGCCGCTATCGGCTCAGGCATCCAGTCGCATGGTAAGACGTGCACATCCTCCAGATGTTAAGCATAGTTGCTTGACGCACTTCGGCCGAGCGGGTACGTTGGAGTTGAACGAGCGTTCGAAGCCCCAAAGAGGTGCCGAATGGCCAACCAGACTCGGGATCAGAAGCTCGAAGGTCTTCTCTCGTCCGCCGCCCGCGAGTTCGCGCTGCGCGGCTACGACAGGACGAGCATGCGCGATCTGGCACGCGCATCCGGCGTCTCGCTCGCCGGCGTCTACTACTACGTCCAGAGCAAGGAAGAGCTCCTCTTCCTCATTCAGAGCCGCAACTTCGAGGCGGTCATTGCCGGGATGCGCGACGCGCTTCGCGGCGTGACCAATCCCGTGGAGCGGCTCCAGCGTTTCATAGACAACCATCTCGACTATTTCGCCACGCACATGGCGGAGATGAAGGTTCTCTCGCGCGAGGCCGACGCTCTGGAGGGAGAGTTCCTCCAACGCGTGAACGACATGAAGCGCCTGTATACCCGCGCGCTGATGGATGTTCTTGCCGACATCGAGAAGACGCACGGCCCCGCCCACGCCAACCGCCGGGTCGCCGCCTACTCGCTCTTCGGAATGATGAACTGGATCTACACCTGGTACGATCCTCTCGGCGACGTTGGCGTGGAGCTGCTCAGCCAGAATATCTGTCGACTCTTCCTCGGCGGCTACGTGGGGCTGCCGGTGAGCGAGACGGCGTTGTCGAGGGGGGGAGCGGGGTGATGGGTGAGAGAGCAGAGAGCAGACAGCGGAAAGCAGTGAACCACGCGAGTGTAAAGGACTCTCGCTCCACGATCCGTTACCGCTGTCTGCTCTCCGCTTTCTGCTTTCTGCTGGCACAACCTACCGAATTCAGGGGAGACTGACGAATGGCAACCGCAACAATCGCAGAGGGCGCGACGGACACCGCCCTCGTCACGTACCGGAAGGACGGCAACCTCGCGATCCTCGAGCTCAATGATCCGCCGGCGAATACGTACACGCACGAGATGATGCGGCAGCTGGACGATGCGATCCTCCGCGCGCGATTCGACAACGATGTGCAGGTGATCATACTGCGCGGAGCGGGCAACAAGTTCTTCTCGGCTGGCGCGAACATCAAGATGCTCAACGAGGTCGATCCCACCTTCAAGTACTACTTCTGCCTGCACGCGAACGAGACGCTCAGCCGGTTGGAGCAAACCCCGAAGCTGGTTATCGCAGCGATCAACGGGCACTGTGTGGGAGGTGGACTGGAGATCGCCATGGCGTGCGACATCCGGATCGCGAGGCAGGACGCGGGGAAGGTCGGGCTACCCGAGGTGAATCTCGGCGTGCTCCCCGGAACGGGCGGTACGCAGCGGCTCGCCCGCCTGGTGGGCAAGGCAAAGGCGATCGAGCTGATGGCCACCGGCCGCACTTTCTCCTTCGAGGAAGGCCAGTCGCTCGGGATCATCAACGAGGTCTATCCGAAGGACGACTGGTGGGAGAGCGTGCTTCTCTACGCGAGGCAGTTCTGCCTCCCGAACAAGGCGGCGATGGCGGTGGGGCACATCAAGCGCGCGGTGCAGTCGGGTGCGGAGGTGCCGCTCGAGTACGGACTGGCCATGGAGCGCGAGCTGCAGAGCCTCCTCTTCAAGAGCGCGGACGCCAAGGAAGGGATCGGGTCGTACGTGGAGAAGCGGCAGCCGACGTTCAAGGGGAGATGACGCGATGGTGATCGGGTTGCGCGGGGCCGCGTTCGCACGGAGGGCGAGATGAGCGCGGCGCAGGCGGTGGAGCGCTTCCCTTCCCGGCTGATGATCGGTGGGGAGAGTGTGGAGGCGAAGTCGGGCGATCACTTCGAGGTCGTGAATCCGGCCACCGAAGAGGTATTGACCTCGGTGGCGGAAGCAGGCGTCGAAGACGTCGATGCAGCGGTGCGTTCGGCGCTGGAGACATTCGAGAGCGACGCCTGGCGCGCGACGAGCGCGCGCAAGCGCGGCGAGATGCTCTACCGGCTCGGCGAGCTGATAGTGCGCGACATCGACGAGCTGGCGCGTCTCGAGACGCTGAACAACGGGAAGCCCGTGCTCGAGTCGAAGATAGACATTCGGCTCGCGGCGCAGACGTTCAGGTACTACGGCGGGTGGGCCGACAAGATCCACGGCGAGACGATCCCCGTGGATGGCCCGTTCCTCAACTACACGCTGCGCGAGCCGCTCGGAGTGGTCGGCGCGATAGTGCCGTGGAACTTCCCGCTCAACTTGGCGTCGTGGAAAGTCGCGCCGGCGATCGCGTGCGGCAACACGGTGGTGCTGAAGCCGGCGGAGCTCACGCCGTTCACGGCGTTGAAGCTCGCCGAGCTGGCGCTCGAGGCGGGCTTCCCGCCGGGAGTGCTGAACTGCATTCCTGGCAAGGGCTCGGTGGCGGGTGCGGCGCTGGTGAAGCACCCGGACGTGGCGAAGATCGCCTTCACCGGATCCACCGAAGTGGGTCGCGAGATCATGCGCGAGGGTGCAGCAACGGTGAAGCGCATCTCGCTCGAGCTGGGCGGCAAGTCGCCGAACATCGTGTTCGCCGACGCCGACCTCGACGCAGCCGCGAAGGGCGCGCTCAACGCGATCTTCTACGGGAAGGGCGAGGTGTGCGCGGCCGGCTCGCGACTGCTCGTCGAGGAGGCGGTGCGTGGGGAGCTGGAGGAGAGGATTCTCGCGCGCGCGAAGAAGATGGTGGCGGGCGATCCGCTCGACCCGAAGACACGACTGGGTGCGATCGTCTCGTCGAAGCAGATGGAGCGCGTGCTCGGCTACATCGAAGGCGCGCGCAGTGAGGGAGCGAAGCTCCTCTCCGGCGGCGAGCGCACTCCCGTCAACGGCAAGGGATACTTCGTGGCGCCCACGATTTTCGGCGACGTGGATCCCGGGATGACCATCGCGAAGGAGGAGGTGTTCGGACCGGTCCTGGCCGTGCTCACCTTCCAGGACGGCGAGGAGGGAGCGACGCAGCTGGCGAACCGCACGATCTACGGGCTCGCCGCCGGGATCTGGACGCGCGACATCAAGAAGGCGCTGCGTACCGCTCGCGCAGTGAAGGCCGGCACCGTCTGGGTCAACACGTACAACATGTACGATGCGGCCTCTCCCTTCGGTGGCTACAAGCAGTCGGGCTTCGGCCGCGACCTGGGCGAGACGGCGCTCGAGGGATATACGCAAGTCAAGTCCGTCTGGGTGGACTTGTCGTGACGAATGAAAGCAGGAAGCGGGACGCAGGGAGCAGGACGCGAGGAACGGCGGCGCCCGGGGCCGTGATCGTGGACGCGCTGCGCACACCCATCGGAAGGCATGGTGGGGCCCTGGCACGGGTGCGGCCCGATGATCTCGCGGCGGTGGTGATACGGGCGCTGCTGGAGCGCACGGGCGTCGAGCCGGGGTCCGTGGATGACGTCATCCTCGGCTGCGCGAACCAGGCGGGCGAGGACAACCGCAACGTGGCACGCATGGCACTCCTGCTCGCCGGGATGCCGGTGTCGGTGCCGGGACAGACCGTCAACCGCCTCTGCGGGTCGGGACTGCAGGCGGTAGTGAGCGCGGCGCAGGCGGTGCGCGCCGGCGAGGGCGAGTGCTTCGTGGCGGGTGGAGTGGAGAGCATGTCGCGTGCTCCGTGGGTGACGCTCAAGCCGGAAGAGGGCTTCACGCGCGCGGCGCCGCAGGTGGCCGACACCACGGTGGGTTGGCGCTTCGTGAACTCGAGGCTCCCGAAGAAGTGGACCATCTCGCTGGGCGAGACTGCGGAGGAGGTGGCGCGTCGCTGCGCGATAAGTCGCGAGGAGCAGGATGCGTTCGCGCTGGAGAGCCAGCGGAGAGCGGCCCGAGCGATGGCGGAGAACCGCTTCGCCGACGAGCTCGTGCCGGTGGAAGTCGAAGGGCGAAAGGGTGAGCGCACCCGGGTGGAGCGAGATGAGCACCCCCGCCCCGACGTCACCATCGAGAAGCTCGCCTCGATGCGGCCGGCGTTCGTGCGCGATGGCGGCACCGTGACCGCGGGTTCGTCGAGCGGGATCAACGACGGTGCGAGCGTCGCGCTCGTGATGTCCGAGGACGCAGCGCGAAGAGCTGGACTCCGGCCGATGGCGCGCATCGTGGCCTCCGCGGTGGCGGGCGTGTCGCCGGAGATCATGGGGATGGGACCCGTTCCCGCCGCGCGCAAGGCGCTCGAGCGGGCGGGGCTCGGCGTGGACGACATGAATCTCATCGAGCTGAACGAGGCTTTCGCATCGCAGTCCATAGCCTGCATGCGCGAGCTCGGCGCCGACCCGGCGAAGGTGAACGTGAATGGTGGTGCGATAGCGCTGGGCCACCCATTGGGTGCTTCGGGAGCGCGCGTGCTCACCACGCTCGTGCACGAGCTCGGGCGCAGGGGGGAGCGCTATGGGCTGGCGACCATGTGCATCGGCGTCGGCCAGGGGATAGCCACCATCGTGGAGCGCGTCGCATGAGCTACGAGCATATCATCGTCAGTCGCTCCGGGAGCGTAGGCGTCCTCACGTTGAACCGGCCCGACAAGCTCAACGCCTTCGCCGGAACGATGCGGCAGGAAGTGGCGGATGCGCTGGTGGAGCTGGAGCGCGATCCGGCGGTGAGGGTGGTCGTGATCACGGGTGCGGGGCGCGGATTCTGCGCCGGTGCCGATGTGGGGTACATGGCGCAACTGATCGAGGAGCGCGACACGATCGCGATGGCCGCGCTCGTGGAAGCGGGACGTCGCGTGGTGATGACCATGCGCGAGTCCGCCAAGCCGGTGATCGGCAGCATCAACGGCGTGGCCGCCGGCGGCGGCGCGAACCTGGCGCTCGCGTGCGATCTCCGAATCGCGAGCGATCGGGCGCGGATGGGGCAGACCTTCAACCGCATCGGGCTGCACCCCGACTGGGGCGGCACCTACTTCCTCCCGCGACTGGTGGGTCCCGCCAAGGCGCTCGAGCTTTTCTGGACGGCGGACATCATCGACGCCGAGGAATGTCTCCGGCTGGGGCTATTCAACCGCGTGGTGCCGCACGAGCAGCTCGAGGAGGCAACGATGGAGCTGGCGCGGATGCTCGCGGAGAAGCCGGCTCTGGCGCTCTCCCTCGCCAAGCGGGCCGTGTACCGCTCGATGCGGCACACGCTGCCGGAGATGCTCGACTACGAACTGGAGGCGCAGCTTCGCTGCTTCGACAGTGGCGATGCTGCCGAAGGCATCACGGCGTTCGTGGAGAAGCGGACGCCGGTATTCGGTGGAAACGAGACGGAGGAGAGCTGAACGCAACGCAGGTGAATCACACGACGCACGTGAACAGCAGGTGACTCTGCAGCTGACAGGAGCGCTATCATGGCAATTTCGAAGATCACGAACTTCGACGACTGGATCGACCTCTTCAAAGTCTGGCAGGACGATATCGGCGTGAATGCGGCCGAGCTGAAGGACTACAAGTTCGACGTCAAGCTCGCCGATCTCGACGTTCCTGAAATCGAGTTCGGGCACTACCGGGGGAACAACAAGTGGCCCACGGTAATGCATATCCCGGATCAGCGCATCCGCGACGCACTCCAGACGCTGATCATCTATCAGGGCGACACCGAGTTCGCCTCGGTGGAGCAGCAGCGTGCGCTCCTCGAGAATGCGCCGAGCGATTACGACCTCCTCTCGATCTACCGGGTGATGGCCGAGGAGATGCGCCACGGCTGGCAGATGTCGTATCTGCTCGTCACGCACTTCGGCGACGAGGGACGCCGCGAGGCGGAGAAGCTGCTGCAGCGCCGCGCCGACGAACAGGAGCGGCTCCTCGGCTCCTTCAACGAGCGCGTGGAAAACTGGCTCGACTTCTTCGCGTACACGGAGTTCATCGACCGCGACGGGAAGTACCAACTGCAGATGATGTCCACATCGGCGTTCGCGCCGCTCTCGCGCTCGATGAAGCCGATGCTGCGCGAGGAGTCGTTCCACCTGGGGACCGGGAACAACGGCCTCCTGCGCATCATCAAGGCCGGTAAGATCCCCACCACCGTCATGCAGCGCTACTTCAACAAGTGGGTATCCACCGCTTTCGATCTCTTCGGCACCGACAACTCGTCGTCGGCGCAGTGGGCGTACACCTGGGGTCTGAAGGGTCGTTTCGATGAGCGCAGCAATCCGCAGACGCCGGAGCCCGGACGGCTCAACGAGTACGCGCGCGAGTTGTATCGGCAGGAGGTCCAGGGGCTCATCGATCGCCTCAATCAGCACGTCCCGGAAGACCAGCTGAAGCTCAAAGTGCCGAGCGTGAAGTTCAATCGCCGGATCGGTCAGTATCGCGGGATGACCTTCACCACGGACGGCGAGCCGATCGAGCGTGAGAAGTACGCCGACTACGTGGCGTCGGTGACGCCCACGGCGGAAGACCGCGAATTCCTGCGCGGGATCTTCAAGGAGAACGACTGGATCGCGCCAAAGAAGAGTGACTCCTGAGCCGGCAATCGGGGCCGCGGCCGGGGAGCGCGAAGCGAACGAACCGGCCGCGCGCCCGTTACTGATCGCGCATCGGGGCGCGCCGCGCGAGCGCCCCGAGAACACCCTTCCCTCCTTTCTTCGCGCACTCGAGCTCGGCGCCGATGGCATCGAGCTCGACGTGCACCGGAGTCGTGACGGCGTCCTCGTCGTTCACCACGACGAGGTGCCGCGTGCCGTCGCGCCGAGCGGCAGGTTCGCGGGTCGCCGAATCGACGCTCTCACCTTCGACGAGCTCCAGGGCTTCGCGGTCGGCGGGAGCGCGCTCATTCCCACGCTCGATGAAGTGCTGGCCGCGGTGAAAGGGCGCGCACGGGTCTTCATCGAGTTGAAGGGTGCCGGGACCGAGGAGGGTGCGGTGAAAGCGATCCGTGCCTCGGTAGCGCCGGAGCGATGCGCCGTTCACAGCTTCGACCATGCGGCGGTGCGGCGAGTTCACGAGGCGGCTCCGGAGATCCGCTGCGGGATTCTCTTCGATCGTGCTCCTGTAGATGTGGCGGCATCGATGCGCGAGAGCGGCGCAACCGACGTGTGGCCGCAGTGGGCGCTGGTGGATGCGCCGCTGGTGGACGCGGTCCACGCCGCTGGCGGGCGCGTGATCCCTTGGACGGTGAATCGTGCGGACGCGGCTCGCTCGCTCGCCGCGCTCGGTGTGGACGCGCTCTGCACGGATCTCCTACCCGAGATCCGTGACGCGCTCGGGCGCCCATCGTGACAGCACATACACGCGTGGCCGTGATCGGCGCCGGTACCATGGGGCACGGCATCGCGTATGTCTCCGCGCTCGCCGGCTGCCGAGTGAGCATCACGGACACCGATCCCGAGCGCCTCGAGCGCGGGGCGCTTCAGGTGGCCGCCTCCTTCGACCGCGCGATCGAGCGCGGCAAGTGCACTGTAGCACAGCGCGACGCGGCACTGGGACTCCTCGAAACCTGCGCCACGCCCGACCAGGCCGCATCGGGTGCCGACATCGTGATCGAGGCGGTGCCGGAGAAGCTCGAGCTCAAGCAGCGCATCTTCGCCGATATCGAGCCGCAGGTGCGGCCCGATACGATTCTGGCGAGCAACACCTCGTCGCTATCTATCACGAAGATCGCCCGCCCTCTCAGACGGCGCGACCGGCTCCTCGGGATGCACTTTTTCAACCCGGTACCGGTCATGAAGCTGCTCGAAGTGGTGCGCGGCGAGGAGACCGGCGATACGCAGGTAGAGCGAGCGCGCGACTTCGCGTCGCTGCTCGGAAAGACACCGATAGTGGTGCGCGACACTCCCGGTTTCGCAACGAGCCGTCTGGGCGTGGTGCTGGGGCTCGAGGCCATCAGGATGCTGGAACAGGGAGTCGCGAGCGCGGAAGACATAGACCGCGCCATGGAGCTCGGCTACAACCATCCCATGGGGCCGCTGCGGCTCACCGACCTCGTGGGGCTCGATGTGCGTCTGGCCATTGCCGACCACCTGTACTCCACACTCGGAGGCGATACATACAGGGCGCCGGAGCTCCTGCGCGAGAAGGTCGCGCGCGGCGAACTGGGGAAGAAGACCGGGCGCGGCTTCTACACGTGGGAGAGATAGGAGATGAGCGAAGAGAACGTGGTGCGGTACGAGACGCGGGGTCGCGTTGCGGTCGTCACGATCGACCGGCCGGAGAAGCGCAACGCGCTCGACGGGCAGGTGCGCTGCGCCTTCCTGGGTGCAGTGGAGAAAGCGCGGCGCGACGAGAACGTGCGCGCCGTGATCGTGACGGGAGCGGGCGAGAAGGCGTTCGTTGCGGGCGCGGACATCGGCGAGTTCGAGGGGCGGTCTCCGGTGGATCAGTGGCGCGTGATGAAGTCGCCTTCGATCTTCGACGCCGTGGAGCGACTCCCCAAGCCGGTGATCGCGGCGGTCAACGGCTACTGCCTTGGTGGCGGGATGGAGCTGGCGCTCGCCTGCGACGTTCGCATCGCATCGTCGAGTGCGAAGTTCGGGCAGCCGGAGGTCAACCTCGGAATCATCCCCGGTGGCGGCGGAACGCAGCGGCTTCCGCGCATCGTGGGATTGGGCGCCGCGCTCCGGTTGATCCTGAGCGGCGAGATCATCGCGGCGGATGAGGCGCTGCGCTTGCGGCTCGTGGAGGAGATAGTCGAGCCGGCGAAGCTGCTGGACCGCTCCGTGGAGTTGGCGGAGCTCATGGCGTCGAAGAGTCCCGTTGCGCTGGCGGCGGCGAAGGAGGCGACGCGCGCGGCGCTGAGTCTTCCGCTCGACGACGGCCTCAAACTCGAGACGGCGCTTTTCCAGCTCTGCTTCTCGAGCGCCGACAAGGCCGAGGGGGTGCGCGCCTTCCTGGAGAAGCGCGCGGCGGAGTTCACGGGAAGGTGAGCGGCGAGATGCAGTCACCGACGGGTCGCGACACCGTGAAAGACGCCGAATCGTCGCCGGTCACGATGCTCGACGGAGCACCGGTTCGCATCACCGACTTCCACATTCACATCCAGCCATGGCGGACGATGAAGCCGCAGGTGATGGAGACGATGCGGCGCGGGAAAGAGGAGCACTTCGACTTTCTCCTCGCGGTGATGGATGATCCGCAGCTGCTGCTGCGGATGATGGACGAACAGGGAATAGATCGTGTGGGGATGGTGAACTACCCGAGTCCCAACATCATGGGATTCGGCGACGATACCAACGATTTCGCCGCGCACTACGCCGAAGCCGCGCCCGATCGTTTGATCCCCTATGGTGGCGTGGATCCGGTAACCACGAAGGATCCGGTCGGCTCGGTGATGCGTCTCGTCGAGCTGGGTATCCGGGTCCTCAAGCTGCACCCGCCGCATCAGGCGTTCGCGGCCAACGACTACACGCAGGGGCTCGATACTCTCGCGAAGATCTACTCCACCTGTGAGAAGGAGGGGCTCCCCGTGCTGGTGCACACCGGTACGAGCATATTCCCGGGGGCGCGCAGCAAATATGGCAACCCGATGGAGCTGGACGACGTCGCGATCGATTTCCCGGACCTGCGGCTCATCATGGCGCACGGGGGCCGTCCGTTGTACACGGAGGAGGCGTTCTTCATCCTGCGGAGGCACCGCCGGATGTGGCTCGATCTTTCGGGCATCCCTCCGAAGAACCTCCTCACCTACTTCCCACGAGTCGCAGAGCTGGAGTTGCAGCTGCTCTGGGGCACCGACTGGCCGAGCCCCGGCGTCACCAGCATGCGCCGCAACGTGGACCAGTTTCTGGAGCTTCCACTCTCCGACCGTTTGAAGCGTGCGGCTCTCGAGACCAATCCGGAGCGACTCATTCCGCGTAGTTGAAGTCTGGCGCTCCGCGCGCCAACATTAGGGATCCTCGGGGCGACCTTCGGCACGATCGTCTCGGGCCTCCATGCAGTTCCCGTCAGCAGCTTTCATCCGCGGACGTCGCGTCCGCATCCCCGCAAACCACGCTATGACACCTTTCCATCAGAGGACGACCAGCTGCGCCCTGCGCGCAGCCGCGATCGCGCTCGCCATGGGAGTTGCCGGCTGCGCGTCGTCGAAGCAGTCCGGCTCGCAGGCGCCGACGCCGGCGCGCGCGTCGGCGGACAGCACCCAGGCACTTCCAGGCCCGGGCGCACTCTCCTCGCCGAACGCCGATCCCTTTCCCAGCACCTACAAGCCATTTCCGTCGCGCCCCACGCTGATCAAGAACGTCACGATCTTCACCGCCGCTGGACCGCGAATCGAGAACGGCGCGATCTTCATGCGCGACGGTAAGATCGTGGCGGTGGCGAAGAGTGCCGACGATCAGGCGATCACGCAGGCGATCTCGGGGAGCAACCCGGTCATCATCGATGGGCAGGGGAAGTTCGTCACCCCAGGGATCATCGACGTGCACTCGCACATGGGCGTGTATTCCGCGCCCGGCGTGGAGGCGAACAGCGACGGCAACGAGGCCACGAGTCCGGCCACGCCCGAGGTGTGGGCCGAGCACTCCGTCTGGCCGCAGGATCCGCAGTTCCCGCGCGGCCTCGCCGGTGGCGTGACCACGATGCAGATCCTCCCCGGCTCGGCGAACCTCTTCGGCGGTCGCGGCGTGGTGCTCAAGGTCGTTCCGTCGCGCACGGTCCAGGGGATGAAGTTCCCCGGCGCGAAGTACGGTCTGAAGATGGCGTGCGGCGAGAACCCGAAGCGCGTATACGGTCAGCGCGGCGGCCCGTCCACCCGCATGGGGAACGTCGCCGGTTATCGCGAGCAGTGGATCAAGGCGGAGGAGTATCGCCGCAGGTGGGACAAGTGGAACAAGGACCGCGAGGGTCCGCCGCCCAACCGCGACCTCGCCATGGAGACTCTCGCCGAAGTGCTGCGCGGCAACATCCTCGTGCAGAACCACTGCTACCGTGCCGATGAGATGGCGCAGATGATCGACATCGCCCACGAATTCGGCTACAAGATCCGTGCGTTCCACCATGGCGTCGAGGCGTACAAGATCGCCGACCTCCTGGCGAAGGAAGGGATCGGCGCCGCGGTGTGGGCGGACTGGGGCGCGTTCAAGATGGAGGCGCTCGACGCCGTCCGTCCGAACCTCGCGATGCTCGACAAGGCGGGTGTGAAGGCGATGATCCACTCGGACGATGCCTCGGGTGACCAGCGGCTGAACCAGGAAGTGGCGAAGGCGATGGCTGCGGGACGCGCGGCCGGCATCGACATCTCCGAGGAGGAAGCCGTGAAGTGGATGACCATCAACCCCGCCTGGGCACTCGACCTCGATAGCAGGATCGGATCGCTGGAGCCGGGGAAGAACGCCGACGTGGTGCTCTGGTCCGGCGACCCGTTCAGCGTCTACACGCACACCGAGAAGGTCTGGCTGGACGGCGCGCTCCTCTACGACAGGAGCGACCCGGCCGAGCACTGGCGGACCGACTTCGACCTTGGATTCGTACCGGAGCAGACGAAGGGAGGTAGCAAGTGAGAACCTCTACGATTCGCGCCCACGCGGCGCGTAGCGCAGGGCGCGGCTGGCATCGCGGAGGTCGCTCCGTGGCACTCGCCGCCGCCTGCATGATGGCGTTGTCGGTGGCGCCCGCACTCGCGGCGCAGACAGTCGCGATCACGGGTGGAAAGGTCTTTCCGGTAAGCGGGCCGCCGATCGAGAACGGAACGGTGCTGATCCGCGACGGGAAGATCGTGGCGGTGGGTAGCAATGTCACCATTCCGCAGGGCGCGCAGCGCGTAGATGCTTCCGGCAAATGGGTCACGCCGGGACTCGTGAACTCCGCTACATCGCTTGGCCTCGTGGAGGTCGGTTTCGGCGCCGACGCCAACGAGACGAGCGCGAGGACCGACGACCATGTCGCGGCTGCCTTCAAATCGTGGGAGGGGATCAACCCTCACTCGGTTTACCTGAGACCCGCGAGCGAGGACGGCATCACCACCGCCGTGACGCTCCCCAGTGGCGGACTCATTGCCGGCCAGGCGGCGATGATAGACGTGCTCACGGGATCCACGCAGGACGGGATGCTCGTAAAGGCGCCTGCGGCGATGCTCGGTCAGCTCGGCAACGACCAGGCCGCCGGCGCGGGCGCTCGCGCGCAGGTGGTGGGTAAGCTGCGTCGCCTGCTCGACGACACGAAGTTCTACGCCGCCCACCGGGCGGACTTCAACCGCGGCGCTTCGCGCGAGTTGAGCGCCGACCGGGCCGACCTCGAGGCTATGATCCCGGTGGTGGACGGACGGCTTCCTCTCATCATCTCCGCCGAGCGCGCGAGCGACATCCGCACGGCGCTCGATATCGCCAGGGAGTACGGGCTGAAGATCATCATCGGCGGCGGCTCCGAAGCGTGGATGCTCGCCGACGAGCTGGCGGCGGCAAAGGTGCCGGTGCTGACGGGGGCGATGAACAACATCCCCTACAGCTTCGCGCAACTCGGCTCGCGACAGGACAACGCCGCGCTCCTGCGGAAGGCGGGCGTGGATGTGGGAATCATAGGCAACGCGGGGGGCGGCGACGAAGAGCTCTTCAACGTCCGCAACATCCGCTACGAGGCTGGCAACGCAGTGGCGTATGGAATGAGCTGGGACGACGCGCTGCGCGCGATCACGCTTGCTCCGGCACAGATGTTCGGTGTGGCCGACAAGGTAGGCTCGCTCCGGCCCGGCGCCGAAGCGAATGTGGTGGTCTGGAACGGCGACCCGTTCGAGTTCGCCACCCAGGCCACTCAGGTCTTCATCCGCGGCCAGTTGCAGAGCGGACCGTCACGCCAGGATCTTCTGGTGCAGCGCTACCTGACTCTCCCGCCCAAGTACTGAGGAGCGAGAGAGCGGGAAGTCAGGGGGCAGAAAGCAGAAAGCAGGAGGCAGAAAGCAGGAGGCAGAAAGCAGAGGGCAGAAAGCAGAGGGCAGAAAGCAGAAAGCAGTGAACGGCCACAGGAGCAACGTCCTCCCCGCCTAAGCAGGGAGGACGACTCTTTGTGTGCAGTTCCTGCTTTCTGCTTTCTGCTGTCTAACTTCGGACGCCTTCCCCTCCCCTACACGGTCGGCGGTTCGCTGCTGCCCGCTCTCTCCTCCTTCCCCTTGGCCCTCGCCTCCTCGGCCTCGTGGGCGGCTATGGTGGAGGCGAGGCGGGAGTAGGTGTCGGCGTCGAGCTCGGTGCCCTTCTGACGGGCGTGGTAGACGGCGTAGCCAAGGGCCTGAGCGGCCTTGTCGGCGAGCTGGCGGGCGCGGAAGGCGTCCAGGCGGTCGCGACCGTCGTCGATCGCTTCCTGGGCGGCCTGGCCGGCGCGATCCAGCTCCTGTTTGAGCTTGTTCCAGAGTGGCATGGTGGTGGCCGGTTCAGTGGTTGCGACTATGTAGCGCGCGGGCCGGCGGCCCGGTGTCGCGCTGGCTCGTGTTCAACACTACGCACCCGCAGGGGGCGTGTTTCGGTGGGGCGAGCCGGGACGGGTGAACGGGCCCTCGGGATGCAAGAAGCGCCCCCGCAGGGGCGGGGGCGCTTCGGCTTATTCGTGGCACGTCCGGTGGTCAGGCAGCCGGAACGGGCTCCTCGAACGCTACGGGGTAGACGCTGATGCGGTAGCGGCGGCGG
>DASSOX010000113.1:0-13407 GCA_035700125.1 Gemmatimonadaceae bacterium | reverse complement strand
GGCGCGCGCGCGTGGGCGGCGGAGAGCGCGTTCACCATCGGAAACGACAGCTTCCCCGCCGGCTCGGTAATCCTGGAAGGCGTGAGTGGTGCAGCGGCCAGCGAGATCGCGACGCGCTGGGCGCTTCCGCTCGTCGCCACGACGAGCGCACCAACCGTGCGGCGTCACGAGCTCGATCTTCCACGCGTGGCCATCTACCACAGCTGGTATGACACACAGGATGAAGGGTGGTCGCGTTATACCTTCGGGATGCTCGGCGTCCCCTACACTTCCATCGACAAGGACGACCTGCGCGCGGGCGACCTGCGCAGGCACTTCGACGTCATCCTCGTCCCTAACGTACGCGGTTCGGTAGATCGAATCATTCATGGCGTGGATCGCGACTTCGGCCCCATGCCTTTTCAGAAGACGCGCGAGACCCCATCGTTCGGCACGCCCGCCTCCACCGCCGATATGACCGGCGGCCCCGGCTTCGAGGGGCTCGCCGCGCTCCAACGCTTCGTGGACGACGGCGGCACGCTGATCACGCTGGCCAACGCCACTCGCCTCGCCGCCGAGACGGGCATCGCTGCGCCGCTCGCCCCGCACGCCGCGCGCACGCTCTTCTACCCGGGGTCGGTTGTTCGCGCACGCGCGCGCCGCTCCGCGTCGCCCATTCTCTACGGCTATCCGGAAGTAACCACGATCTTCCGCGGCAACGGGCCGCTCTACGAGGTAGACCCGCGCGACAGCACGATGCTCGTTCTGCAGTACGGCACCGAGCTACCCAGGACCGAACCCGATGGACCGATCATGGGATTGCCCGCGTCGCAAGCCGCAACGCACCCGGCACCACGCTCGACTTCCGCCGCCACGGGGAACGAGAGTAAGAGCGACACGAGCGCGTACGTGGTCTCCGGCATGGTGCGCAACGAGAAGGAGATCGTGGGCGAGGGAGCGATCTTCGATGTTCCCGTTCGCAAGGGCCGCGTGATCGCCTTCACCTTCGATCCGCTGCATCGCTACCTCAACCACCACGACTTTCCCATGGTATGGAACGCGATTCTCAACTGGAACGATCATCCGGTGAACGGTGGCAAGGCGCGGACGACCGCGGAAGGCCGGCAGTAGGATGCGCGCACGCTCGAGGCACCTGTGCATCCTCCTCTTCGCGCTGCTCCTCACGACGATGATGGCCGGCAGTGCCACAGCTCAGCGTTCGATGCACCGACTCGTAGCGGGTGACAGCGCTTTCCTCCTCGATGGGAAGCCGTTCCAGATCATCTCCGGCGAAATGCACTACTCGCGCATCCCGCGCGAGTACTGGCACGACCGACTCAGAAAGGCGCGTGCGATGGGACTCAATACCATCTCCACGTACGTCTTCTGGAACTACCACGAGCGCACGCGGGGGCACTACGACTTCTCGGGCCAACGCGACATTGCCGCCTACGTTCGCGCCGCACAGGAGGAAGGACTTCACGTGATCCTTCGGCCCGGACCGTATGTCTGCGCGGAGTGGGACCTCGGTGGCTACCCGGCATGGCTGCTGGCCGATACCGCGATCGTTCTGCGCAGCACAGACCCGAAGTTCACGCGACCCGCCGAGCGCTGGCTGGATCGCTTGGGCAAGGAGCTCGCACCGCTCCTCTCCACGCATGGTGGACCTATCATCGCGGTTCAGGTGGAGAACGAGTACGGCTCCTTCGACGACGACAAGAACTATCTCCGCTGGCAGCTTGCCGCGCTCCGTCACGCCGGCTTCGGCGATGCACTGCTCTATACCGCTGACGGCGACGTGCAGCTCCCCAGGGGTACGCTGCCCGACCTCCCGGCGGTGGTGAACTTCGGGCCCGGCGAGGCAGACACCGCCTTTGCGCGACTGCACGCCTTTCGTCCGCACGAGCCACTCATGAGCGGCGAATACTGGGCCGGCTGGTTCGACCAGTGGGGGCGTCCGCATCACCACACCGATACGGAGCAACAGACGCGCGAGCTAAACTGGATGCTCTCGCGTGGCTACTCGGTGAACATGTACATGTTTCACGGCGGCACTTCGTTCGGTTTCATGAACGGCGCCAACGGTTCTCCCCGTGCGCACGACTACTGGCCGCAAACCACCAGCTACGATTACGACGCCGCCCTCGACGAGTCGGGACGTCCTACGCCGAAGTACTACGCGTTCCGCGACGTCCTGGCGCGCCATCGCGCCGGCGACCCGCCGCCACGGGTGCCCGATACTCCACGGCCCATCGAGATCTCGGCCTTCGCGCTCGATGACGTCGCGCCGCTCGAGAGCGTGCTTGGCGCCGGTGTGAAGACGGAACGGCCGAAGAGCATGGAGGAGCTGGGCCAGTCGTACGGCTACATCCTCTATCGCACGCGCGTCGCGGGTGGGAGCGGGAGTGTACAGGAGCTTCGGATAGACGAGGTGCGCGACTACGCGCGCGTGTACGTCGACGACTCGCTGGCCGGTACACTCGATAGACGGCTCGGGCAGAACCATCTCTCCGTCCGCGTCCCACGAAGCGGGGCGACCCTGGACATCCTCGTCGCGAACATGGGGCGCATCAACTTCACCAAGGCGCTCCGCGGCGAACGCAAGGGTATCACCCATGCCGTCACGCTCGACGGACGGGAGCTCACCGGGTGGACGGTGTTCACGCTGCCGATGGCATCACTCGATGGAGTGGACTTCCATCGTGCTGCGTCCAGCGCCTCTCGAGGTCCGGCGTTCTACCGCGGTACTTTCACCGTGGATCACCCGGGCGACACTTTCCTGGACATGCGCGGCTGGGGAAAGGGTACGGTGTGGGTGAATGGCCATAACCTCGGCCGGTTCTGGCGCATCGGTCCGCAGCAGACGCTCTACGTCCCGGGCCCATGGCTCGAGCGCGGCACCAACGAGGTGATAGTGTTCGATGTCGACGTTCCCGAGCGGCCGACTCTCGCGGGCCTCTCGCATCCCATCCTCGACGACTTGCAACAGTGAGCAACTCCGACAAAGGCGATGACACCAGCCGCGCCAGGACGCGCCGGCAATTCCTGGAGCGCGGCGTGCGTGCCGGGATTGGACTCGGGATACTCGGTACGCTTCCCCGCCCGCTCCTGGCTCTCTCGAGCGATCCGTCCGAGGGTCGAGCCTCCATGGCGCTTCGAAGCAGTGCCGATCTCGCGCTCGCCAACGATCTCGTCTCTGCCAGTTGGAGTACTTCGGGCGGAATACTGCGCGCCACCGCGATCGCCAGCAAGCGTGGCGGCGCCGGGCTGCGCATCCCCGCTCAGGTCTTCTCGCTGACGCTCGCCGACGGCGTGCGCCTCGATGCGACGCAGTTGCGGATAGTGGGAGAGCCAACCATCGAAAGCATTGCCCCGCGTCCCGGTGCATCGCGACTGGCCGAGCGGCTCCCGGGCCGCCACGTCATGGCGACGTTGCGCGACCCTGACGGGAGAGTGGAGGCGGTCTGGCGCGCTGAGCTGCGCGAAGGATCACACTACATTCGCCAAGAGGTGACGCTCCGCGCACTCGGCGCGCCGCTCCCGGTACGCGAGATCGCGCTGGTGGAGCTGAGCGCGCCGAACGCGAAGGTCACGGGGAGCGTTCAGGGAAGTCCCGTGACCGTCAGCGACTGGTTCACCGGCCTCGAGCACCCGCTTTCAACGAGCAGTGTGGAAGCGGGACGAGTGCGCTGCTTCCTCACACGCGAGCTCCCGCTGCGTCCCGAGTCGCCCGTCAGCATATCGTCCGTGATCGGGATCGCGCGTCCCGGGCAGATGCGTCGCGACTTCCTCGCCTACGTGGAGCGCGAGCGGGCGCACCCGTACCGCACCTTCCTGCATTACAACTCGTGGTACGACATCGGCTACTTCTCGAAGTACTCGGAGCCGGAGGCGCTGGCGGTGATCCAGGCCTTCGGCACCGAGCTGGCGCGCAAGCGTGGCGTCGTGCTCGATTCCTTCCTGTTCGATGACGGGTGGGATGATCCACGGACGCTCTGGGGATTCCACGACGGATTCCCGGATGGCTTCAAGAACGTGCGCGAGGAGGCCGCGCGCTACGGCGCCGAGCCCGGTGTCTGGCTCTCACCCTGGGGCGGCTACGGTGATCCCAAGAAGGCGCGCCTCGAGTACGGCCGCCGGCAGGGCTTCGAGACAAACGAGGGCGGCTTCGCGCTCTCCGGCCCGAAATACTACGAGCGCTTCCGCGACGCGTGCATGCGCATGGTCCGCGAGTACGGTGTCAATCAGTTCAAGATAGACGGCACAGGGAACGCCTCGCACGCGATCCCGGGAAGCGTCTTCGACAGCGACTTCGATGCGGCCATCCATCTGATCGAGGAGCTGCGCGCGGCGAAGCCCGACATCTACATCAACCTCACCACCGGCACCTACCCTTCCCCCTTCTGGCTGCGCTATGCCGACTCGATCTGGCGCGGCGGCGAGGACCACGACTTCGCGGGTGTCGGCTCCGATCGCCAGCAGTGGATCACCTACCGCGATGGCGACACGTACGAGAACGTGGTGCAGCGTGGCGCGCTCTATCCGATCAACTCGCTCATGCTGCACGGTATCATCTACGCGCGGCACGCGAAGAAGCTCGACATAGACCCGCACCGCGACCTGAGCTCCGAGGTACGCTCATATTTCGGCACCGGCACTCAGCTGCAGGAGATGTACGTGACTCCGGTGTTGACCTCCGACGAATGGGACACGCTCGCCGAATGCGCGAAGTGGTCACGTGCGAATGCCGCGACGCTCGTCGACACGCATTGGATCGGCGGCTACCCGAAGCAGCTGGAGCCGTACGGTTGGGCGTCGTGGGTGGATGGAAGAGGCATCGTGACCCTGCGCAATCCGAGTGACAAGCGCCAACGCTTCGCGCTCGATGTGCAGAACGCGTTCGAGCTTCCGCCCGATGCGCCACGCAGCTACTCGGCGCGCAGTCCGTGGGCGGCCGATAGCGCGGATCCGCTGGTTCTCACCGCGGGCCGGGAGTCCGTGATCGAGCTCGATCCCTTCGAGGTCATCACGCTCGAGGCGACGCCGCGCTAGCTGAATCCCGCGACGGTGTGTCCGCGTAGGTCATCGCATCGGGACTCCCGCGCTCCGCCGGCTGCACAATGTATCCACGCGCCTGGGCCTACACTTTGTCCAACTCGTTATCGGCATCGTCGTTCCGCATCGCGCTGCAGACGCTGCGCGCCAACCCGCTGCGCACCATTCTCTCCACGCTCGGCGTGGTCATGGGAGTGGCGTCGCTGGTCGCTGTTCTCGCCATAGGAGATGGGGTGGAGGAGTTCGCGCGAGCGGAGTTGCAGCACACCACCGACCTGCAGACCATCACCGTTGCGCCTGTCACTTACGAGTTGATCGACCGCGTCCGCGTGCCTCGGAGCGGTTACCCCACCTTCACGCTCGCCGACGGCGATTCGCTGGCGGCGGCGCTGCGAGATGCGGCCACCGTGTCTATCGTCGCCACGGGGAACGCGCTCGTTTCGCGCACCCCCGCATCGCCTCCTCGCGCGGCGGCCGTGACCGCAACCGTGCCGGCCGCCGCCGAGCGCCTGCGCCTCGATTTCGAAAAGGGGCGCTTTCTGAACGACGCCGAGCTTCGCTCCGGAGCGCGCGTGGTGGTGCTCTCCCACGGCCTCGCGGCCGCGCTCGGGAAGGCTGATTCCACTTCCCCCGCGTCACCTGCTGCGCTGGTTGGCGAGAGCGTCCAGCTCGAGTCGCACCCGTACCGCGTCATCGGCGTGCTCGCCGCCGAGAAGGGGATGGGAAATCGCCTGGCCGCGATCGTTCCTTTCACTGTGGCGGCGGAAGCGACAATCCCGACTTCGGAGCCGCACAATCCGATGCTTCTGGTACGCGCGGCTGGAATAGAGCAGGTAGACAGCGTGCGTGCGAGCACCGAGCGCTGGCTCTCGGCGCGCTACGGCGCCTGGCAGGGAAAGGTGAAGGTCCAGACCGAGGCGGCCAGCAGATTGAAGCAGGCCAGTCAGGGGATCATGATCTTCAAGCTCGCCATGGGCTCCTTCGCCGCGATCTCTCTGATCGTGGGCGGTATCGGAATCATGAATATCCTCCTCGCCTCGGTATTCGAGCGCACGCGTGAGATCGGAGTGCGCAAGGCAATCGGGGCGCGCCAACGAGACATCCTCACTCAGTTCCTCGCCGAGTCGGTGGCCATAAGCGGCGTCGGAAGCGTCATCGGCGTCGCATCCGGCCTCGCGGGCGCCTTTGCCGTGACCGCCATAATGCGCGCAAAGACCCAGGCGATAGTCTTCGCCGCCTTCACCTGGCCCACTCTTTTCGTAGCCATGGCGATCGCCATAGCCGTCGGCCTCGCCTTCGGCACCTACCCCGCCCTCCGCGCCGCCCGACTTTCGCCGATCGACGCCATAAGACACGAGTAGCGATCTCCGGTGAGCTTCCACGACTACTTCTCCGATCACTCGAAGCTCTATGCGTCGGCCAGACCGACGTATCCGGAGGAGCTGTTCCGCTTCGTGGCGTCCATCGCTCCCGCGCGCGAGCGCGTGTGGGACTGCGCCACGGGCAATGGACAGGCAGCCATCGGTCTTTCGCGCTATTTCGCAGACGTGGAGGCAACCGATGCCAGCGATGATCAGATCGCGAACGCGGTGCGGGCGTCCAACATCAGCTACTCCGTGCGCTCGGCGGAGGAGAGCGGCTTTCCTTCTCGTTACTTCGACGCCGTATGTGTAGCGAGCGCCATCCACTGGTTCGATTACGATCGCTTCTACCCGGAGGTGAAGCGGGTGCTGCGGCCGCGCGGCGTGATCGCTGTATGGGGATACGATCACCTGAGAGTCTCGCCGGAGTTCGACGAGATCTTCGATTCACTGATAGAGCGCGTGATCGCGCCGCACTGGCCGCCGCGGAAGAAGCTGCTGCACGACGGCTACCGGGATGTCCCCTTCCCCTTCGAGCGCATCGAGCCGCCGCGAATCGAGATGTACGCGGATTGGAGCTTCGACCAGCTCATGGCGTTCGTCCGGAGCTGGTCGGGCGTGCAGCGTTGTATGGCGGCGGAGGGCGACGGGTTCTTCGCCTCCGCCACGAACGTGCTGGGCCGCGCATGGGGCGACCGAGAGCGCGTACGTCGCTGCCACATGGATCTGTACATCCTGGCCGGGCGGATCACGCCGACGTGACGATGGAGAGGCCGTCCCGTCGCTCTCCCGAAACCCTCCCGCCGCGCGCCCGGCCGCCCCTCCAGCCCGCCGCGTTGACCTGTGTCGTTTCCGGAGTGATCTTGGAACGGCCGAGGGGATAGCCGCGCTCGCGGCCAGCGAGATCGCCCCTGACCCCGGGGGGCGCGGTAGTTGCGATACCCGGGGACGCGAAGGTGGTCAGGCTCCCTAACAACAGACCCCGGGAGATTTTGCAGCACTCGTGAAGATTCTGGGTAAGCGCTTACGCCTCTCGACCGCGCAGACTCTTTCGTTGGTGACGATCGTCGTCGTGGCGGCCGTTCTCGCGCTCTGTCTGGCCGCAGTCAAGGTGAGTCTCACGCGCTCGGCGGTCGAAGCGGCCCAGTACCGAGTCGAGCGAAGCGTCAAGCAGCTCGCTGCCGTCGCCGCCACTAACATCGCCAACAGCCGCGGTCATTACGCGCCGGCGACGACCAATCCCGCCGTGCTCGCAGCGCTCAGAGAGGACAGAGTGCCGAGTGGACCGCGGCTGGACTCCATAGCTTCGGCGCTCACCGAGGTCCGGGTCGAAGCCGATTCGGGAAGACCGATCGAGCTCTGGTCATCGACGGGAAAGCGCCTCGCGTTCGTGGGCGACGACGTGACCGAGCAGGTGCCGCTTCAGCAACCCTCGGAGCTCCCCTTGCCTGCCCAGTCATTGCGCCCTGGTCTGCACCTCGGTAGCGCGGTGGACTCGATCCAGATCGGGACGCTCTACCGAAACGCCAACCGCACGCTCTTCTGGGTCGCGGTGCCCGTCGTCTCGAAAGGGAAAACAGTGGGTTATGTGCTCAAGCAATCGCAGATCGCCAGGAGCCCACAGACGGAGCGTACGGTCCAGGAACTCAGTGGTAACGCCACGATCGGCTACTTTCACAACATCGATGGCAGCGTCTGGACCACTATCGGCGGCGTACCCGCTCAGCCGCCCGACGGCATATCCGCCGGCGGCGACCGCGCGCGCCCTGAAATCGGATCGGTGATCTACGCCGACGAGCGCATCCCGGGAACACCGCTCGCACTCGCCATGGAAGTGCCGCGCACCGCGGTGATCCAGCGCGCGACTACTTCCGTTCGCCGCCTGGCGATGGTGAGTGCGGCGTTGACCTTCCTGGGTGCGCTCGTCGCCTGGCTTATAGGTAAACGCGTAGCCCGACCTCTGAGAGAGCTCACGGCTGCTGCCGAGTCGGTGGCGCGCGGCGACTATACGACGCGCGTACCCGCCGATGGGAACGAAGAGGTGTCGCGTCTGGCCGCGAGCTTCAACAACATGGCTACGCAGGTGGGGGAATCCCGGGCGCTCCTGGAGGCGCGCGAGGCCGAGTTGCGAACGCTCGCGAACACGATGCCGCAGATCGCGTGGATGGCCGACTCCGAAGGGAAGGCGACCTGGTTCAACGAGCGCTGGTACGAGTACACCGGCTTCACCAGCGCGCAGGACTCGCCGACCATCGGCGCCATGGCCGTTGACCCGGAGCTGCTCCCCGAATTAGGACGCGCCTGGGAAGCATCGAGGCGATCCGGCACGCCATTCGAGATGGAAACCCGCCTGCGAGGTAAGGACGGAACTTTCCGCTGGTTCCTCACGCGTATCGCTCCAGTGCGCACTCGCGATGGCAGCGTCGCACGGTGGTTCGGAACGAGCACGGACATCCAGGTACTGCGCGAAGCGAGGGAGGCGGCAGAGGCCGGGAACCGCGCGAAGTCCGACTTCCTCGCCGCGATGAGCCACGAACTTCGCACGCCGCTCAACGCGATCGGCGGCTATGCGGAGCTGATCGACATGGGGCTTCGCGGGCCGGTGTCGGACGAGCAACGCCGCGACCTCGCTCGCATCCGGGCGAGCCAGGCGCACCTCCTTGGTCTCATCGGCGGCCTGCTCGATCTCAGCCGGATAGAGAACGGGCACGTACAGTACGACATCCAGAGCGTCGGAGTCGCACCGATGCTCGCAGACATCGAGGCGCTGGTTCATCCGCAGGCCGCGGCGAAGGCGCAGCACCTTTCCTGCCACACGCGCGCGCCCGACCTCGCGGTTCGCGCGGATCGCGAGAAGCTGCGTCAGGTGCTTCTCAATCTCCTGTCGAACGCGGTGCGCCACTCGCCGGTAGGCGCCACCATAACCGTCGTCGCCGAGCGGCGCGAGAGCGACCGTGTGGTGATCGAGGTGTCCGACACCGGTCCGGGGATCCCGCCCGAGCGACAGCAGGCCATCTTCGAGCCCTTCGTGCAGCTGGACAGGTCGTTCACGAAGAGCACGGAGGGCGTGGGGCTCGGACTCGCGATCAGCCGCGACCTCGCGCGCGGGATGGGCGGCGACATCACCGTGAGGAGCACACCGGGCGAGGGCGCGTGTTTCGCACTCTCTCTCCCCGCCGCGTTCATGGACGGTCACACCCAGATGGCGCGATCGGCGGAGATGGCCGCGATGAAGGTGCAGCGGGGCGAGAGGCCCGAGAATAAGAGCCGGGTTGGTGATCCGTCGGGCGGCCAGTAGCTTGCGCGGATGGATGTCCTCGAAGCAATCCGAAACCGCCGCTCGATCAAGCGATTCACCGATCGCGCCGTTTCGCGGGACGAGATAGAGCTTCTCCTGTCCGCCGCGGCACTGGCCCCCAACCACAAGCTCACGGAGCCCTGGCGCTTCTACGTGCTGGGACCGGATGCGCGTTACGCGTACGGTCTCGCGCTCGGCGACCGAAAGGCGCGCAAGCTCAGCGACCCTGAAGCCATTACCGCGCTGCGTGAAAGAGTAGGCACCGAAAATCGTGACCTGCCGTGCATGATCGCCGTCGCCATGGTCATGCGCGAGGATCCGGAGATCCGCGAGGAGGATTACGCCGCCGTCATGATGGCGATCCAGAATCTGGCTCTCGTGGCCGTGGACATGGGGCTGGGCACCCACATCAAGACTGGCGCGGTGATGGAAACCGCAGCGGCGAGGGAAGCCGTGGGAGTACCGGCAGACCAGCGCATCGTCGCGACCATCAACGTCGGCGAGCCGGCCGAGGTACCGGCACCGAAACCGCGTCGCGAAGGACGAGAGCATACCGCGTGGCTCCCCTGAGGACGGGGCGCTCTGGTGCTGTCGGACGGCTTCAGAACCAGCGACAAGAAAACGGCCAGCTGATTTCCAGCTGGCCGCGAAAGTTCAGTAGCAGGGGCGGGACTCGAACCCGCGACCCCGGCATTATGAGTGCCGTGCTCTAACCGGCTGAGCTACCCTGCCGTGCGTTCATGTTCGACTACGCGGGCGTAATCTAACCGCTCCCCTGACGCGCTCAAAGTCCCGCCGGCCGATGCACGATGGCCCTGATCAACGATGTCGAATCGCTCGCTGACCAGGGCTCATCCCCCACCCCACCCTTCCACCCAGTGCCGCGCTACGGTGCTACGGTGTCACCACCACCACACCCACGAAGTTGGGGTACGCCGATGGCGGGTGGTTCGCGCAGTGATACTTGAACGTTCCGGCCGTGTTGAACTTGAACGTGTAGGACTGGCCGGCGGTGCTGCCTCCGCCGTAAGGGTCGCTGCCCCCCGTCGGACTCGCGAGCTGGCCGCTGTTCCACACATCGTCGTCACTCACTACGTCGTGCGCCATCTGACCGTCGTTCACCCACTGGACGCTGGATCCGACCTTCACGGTCACCGTCTCGGGTGAGAAGACGAACTCCTTGATGGTCACGTTCTTTCCGCCGGGTGGCGGGGTTGGATCTACCGTATTGTTGTTGTTGCCGGTTGGCGTTGAGCCGCCGCATGCCGCCACGAAAGCAAGCACGCCAGCTGCCGCCAGGCGCACGAGTCGCATGCTCTCTCCACGTTTGGGTTCACTCGACTTGCCTGGGCGCACAAGGTGGGAAGAGGACCAATGCGCAACAATCGAGTTGGGGTGAATCGCATCTTGCGCGCGGCGATTGTGTGCCGGTGGGCGGCGAAGGGAAACCGCCGAACTACGCCGAGTGCCTGCTCGACTTCGCTCGCCACGGCTCACCCCGTGGCAACCCTCCGCCCCTGCCCGCTGTCTACTCGTGTCGGGAGACACTGCGTGCTGCCGGGCGCCTGCCGAGGGATCGCGTGCCGCCCCGAAACCCGAGGTGCGTCCTGACGTAGTGCCTCGGGTAGCGCGCGGTGCCACGCTCCGCTCCGCCCGATGACCGCTCACACCGGGGAATCACATGCCGAACCTGAAGCTCGCCTTCCGAACGCTCATCAAGTCTCCCTTCGTAACGCTGGTAGCGATTCTCTCGCTCGCGCTCGGGATAGGAGCCAACGCGGCGATCTTCTCGCTCTTCAATCAGCTCCTCCTCCGCCCGCTCCCGGTGGCCAGCCCGGATCGGCTCGTCAACCTCTCGGCGCCGGGACCCAAGCCCGGTTCGACGTCGTGCAATCAGGCGGGTGACTGCGAGGAGGTTTTCAGCTACCCGATGCTGCGCGATCTCGAGAACGCCGACAACCTTCCATTCACGGGAATAGCCGGGCACCGCGCGTTCGGAGCGAACGTGGCGTTCGACGACCAGACCTTCAGCGGCGAGGGGATGCTGGTATCGGGCTCCTACTTCCCCGTACTGGGGCTCACGCCGGCACTGGGCCGGCTCTTCACGCCCGCCGACGATCGCAACGTGGGCGCCAATTACGTGGCGGTGCTCAGCTACGACTACTGGCAGTCGCGGCTCGGATCGAGGAAGTCGGTGGTGGGCGAGCCGATCGTCATCAATGGCCAGACGATGACGATCATCGGCGTTGCGCCGCGCGACTTCAGCGGGACCACCCTCGGCTCACGCCCGCAGGTCTTCGTGCCGCTCACGATGCGCGGCCTCATGGAGCCGTACTACCAGAACGCCGGCTTCGAGAACCGCCGCGCGTACTGGCTCTACGCCTTCGCGCGGCTGAAGCCCGGCGTGTCGCTGAAGCAGGCGTCTAGCGCGATCAACGCCATCTATCACCCGATCATCAACGACGTCGAGGTACCGCTCCAGCAGGGGATGAGTGACCAGTCGTTGAAGCGTTTCAGGACGAAGGATCTCGTCCTGACCGATGGACGCCGCGGTCAGAGCTCGGTGCACAGCGACTCGCGCGTCCCGCTCATCCTGCTCTTCGGAATCACCTCGATCGTGCTTCTCATCGCCTGCGCCAACATCGCGAACCTGCTCCTCGCGCGCGGCGCGGGACGCTCGCTCGAGATGGCCGTGCGTCTCTCGCTCGGCGCCTCGCGGCGACAGCTCATCACGCAGCTTCTCACGGAGTCGGTGCTGCTGGCGGTCATCGGCGGAGTCGTGGGGATCGTGGTCGCGTACTGGACGCTCGCCCTCGTGACGAGTCTCCTGCCCAACGACACCGCCACGAGTCTGGACGTTCACCTGCAGTCTTCCGCGGTGGTGTTCACCGCGCTGCTCTCGCTCGGCACGGGGATCATCTTCGGTCTCTTCCCCGCGCTCAACAGCACGCGGCCAGACCTCGCATCGGCAATACGCGACGGTACGGGGAAGCACTCGGGCACGCGCGCCGCCGCCCGCTTCCGTTCCTCGCTCGTCACCGCGCAGATCGCGCTCTCGATGGCCCTCCTCATCTGCGCCGGCCTCTTCGTGAAGAGTCTCCGCAACGTGAGCGAGGTGGACCTCGGACTGCGCGTGAACGACCTGATCACCTTCTCCGTCTCGCCCGCGCTGAACGGCTACGACAACACGCGCTCACGGGCGTTCTTCGAGCGGGTGCACGAGGAGCTCTCCGCGCTCCCCGGCGTGGCGGGTGTCACGGAGGCGCTCATCCCCGTCCTCTCGGGAAGCAACTGGGGGACCGACGTGTCGGTGCAGGGCTTCAAGAAAGGCCCCGACACCGATGCCAATTCGCGCTTCAACGAGGTGGGCGCCGGCTACTTCGGCGTGCTCGGAGTTCAGCTCCTCAGCGGCCGCGAGTTCACCCGTGCCGATGAGGCCGGGCGAGCGCGCGTGGCCGTCGTGAACGAGGCGTTCGCAAAGAAGTTCGGGCTCGGCCGCGACGCGGTGGGCAAGTTGATGGGCGATCGTGGCAACGACTCGCTCGACATCCAGATCGTGGGGCTCGTGCGCGATGCGAAGTATTCGGAGGTGAAGGACGAGGTGCCGCCACAGTTCTTCGCGCCCGTGCGCCAGGACACCACGACCGGTTTCCTCACCTTCTACGTGCGCAGCGCCCGCGCTGGCGGCTCGGAGCAGCTCCTCCGCGCCATCCC
>DASSOX010000112.1:0-9781 GCA_035700125.1 Gemmatimonadaceae bacterium | reverse complement strand
TCCAGTCCGTTGGGTCGGGTTCGATGCTCCGAAGGAGTTTCTTGTTGGGTACGGATTGGATCACGCAGAGAACTATCGACACTTGCCCTACATCGCGAGCTTGCAGTAATGGCTGATAGAAAACCGCCAAAGCGAGAACTCAACTGGGCCCGTCTCTCCAAGACGCTCTCGTTCTGGCTTCTCATCATCCTCATCCCGATCGCCTTCTTCCGGCTCTCCGGAGGGGCGGGGAACTCGCCTACGGAGATCGATTACACGCAGTACAGCCAGGAGCTGGACCGCGGTAACGTTTCCAAGGTGAACATTCAGGATGGGAAGGTCATCACCGGAGATCTGAAGTCCAAGATTCACGTAGGCGACAAGGACATCAGCAAGTTCACGGTGCGACTCCCCGTGGCCAACGACTCGAAGGAAGTCGAGCGGCTGCGCGACAATCACGTGGTGATCCAGGCGGAGGATGCCAAGCCATCCTTCGGCGGCTACCTGGTGATGTGGCTCCCGTACATCCTGATCTTCGGCTTCTGGCTCTTCCTCTTCCGGCAGATGCAGGCGGGAGGCGCGAAGGCGTTCAGCTTCGGCAAGAGCAAGGCGAAGCTGCTCACCGGCGACACTCCCAAGGTCACCTTTGCGGACGTTGCCGGCGCGGATGAAGCGAAGGAGGAGCTGGAAGAGATCATCGAGTTCCTCAAGGATCCGCAGCGCTACACGCGGCTCGGCGGGCGTCTGCCCAAGGGTGTACTGCTCGTTGGCCCTCCGGGCACCGGCAAGACGCTCCTCGCGCGCGCCGTGGCCGGCGAGGCGGGTCGTCCATTCTTCTCGATGTCCGGATCGGACTTCGTGGAGATGTTCGTGGGCGTAGGCGCGAGTCGTGTGCGCGACCTCTTCGAGCAGGGCAAGGCGCACGCGCCGTGCATAATCTTCATCGACGAGATCGACGCCGTCGGCCGCCACCGCGGGGCCGGGTTGGGCGGCGGTCACGACGAGCGCGAGCAGACGCTGAACCAGCTCCTCGTGGAGATGGACGGCTTCGAGTCCAACGACGGCGTGATTCTCATCGCGGCAACCAACCGCCCCGATGTGCTCGACCCGGCGCTCCTCCGTCCCGGCCGCTTCGACCGGCAGGTGATGGTAGACCTCCCCGACCTTCGCGGTCGCGAGGAGATCCTTCGCGTGCACCTGCGGAAAGTGCCAGTGGCGGATGATGTGGATCCCAGCGTGATCGCTCGCGGCACGCCGGGGATGTCGGGCGCCGACCTGGCCAACCTCGTGAACGAGTCGGCGCTGCTCGCGGCGCGTCGCGCGCACGAGCGCGTGTACCTCATCGATCTCGAGGAGGCGAAGGACAAGGTCATGCTCGGCGCCGAGCGGAAGTCGATGGTGATGAAGGAGAGCGAGAAGCGGAACACGGCTTACCACGAGGCTGGCCACGCAGTGTGCGCCATCAAGACGCCCGGCTGCGATCCGCTGCACAAGGTCACCATCGTGCCGCGCGGTCGTGCGCTCGGTCTCGCATTCACGCTGCCGGCGGAGGATCGCTACTCGATCACCCGCCAGCAGCTCGAGGCGATGCTGGTAATGACGTATGGCGGCCGCGTCTCCGAGGAGCTCATCTTCGGGCACGACAAGGTCACCACGGGCGCCGCGAACGACATCCAGAAGGCGACCTCGCTGGCGCGGCGCTACGTATCGCAGTGGGGACTCTCCGACGCGGTGGGCCCGATGCTGGTTGGCGACAACGAGCAGGAGGTCTTCCTGGGCAGAGAGCTGAGCCACAGGCGCGAGGTCTCGGAGAAGACCGCGCAGCTCGTGGACGCCGAGGTGTCCAAGCTTCTCACCGACTCGTACGAGCGGGCGAAGAAGACGCTGGAGGACAACATCGATCTGCTCCATGCGATCGCCGGCGCGCTTCTGGACCGCGAGACGCTCACTTCCGACGACATCGCGATCCTGGTGGAGGGCGGCACCCTGCCGCCGCGCAAGGCTCCGACGCCTTCGGGCACCCCGGTCCCCACTCCAACACCCGCCGCGCAGCCCAAGCCCGCAAAGCCGCCGCTGCTCGGTGGACCGGAGATAGCGCCGGCGTGATCGAGGGAGAAAGCAGAGAGCAGAAAGCAGCAAGAAGTAACAGCTCGTAGAGCGAGGGCCCTCGTTCCACGAGCTGTTACTTCTTGCTGCTTTCTGCTCTCTGCCTTTACTCTCCCCGCATCATGGCCCCCGCCTGGTACCTTCGCACCTCCAAGCTCACTCTCGATAGGCCGAGGATACTCGGTATCGTCAACGTGACCCCCGACAGCTTCAGCGACGGGGGTCGATTTTTTTCGGGTGAAGCGGCGGTGGAGCATGGACTGCGGCTCGTGGAGGATGGGGCCGATGTACTGGATATCGGCGGCGAGTCAACGAGGCCTCAGGGCGCCACGCCGGTGGACGCCGGGGAGGAGCTCGCGAGGGTGCTGCCGGTGGTGCGGGGGCTGCACGAGCGGGTGCCGGAGGTGCCGCTTTCGGTTGACACGGTGAAGAGTGAGGTGGCTGCCGCCGTTCTCGACGAAGGAGCGGAGATCATCAACGACGTTTCGGCATTCCGGCTGGATCCGGCCGGAGCCGAGGTGTGCGCTCGCGCCGGAGCGGGTGTCATCTTGATGCACTCGCGGGGAACGGTGGCGGACATGGCTACCTACCAGAACGCCAGCTACCGGGAGGATGTGGCGGGAGAGGTGCTGGCGGAGCTGGGCGAGAGCATCCGGCTGGCCGCAGGGGCCGGGGTGGAAAGGGAGCGGATCGCGCTCGACCCCGGCGTGGGCTTCTCCAAGCGGAGCGAGCACTCGCTCGCCGTGCTCGCGGCTATTCCCCGTTTCGTGGTTCTGGGGTATCCAGTGGTTGTGGGAGTGTCGCGAAAGCGCTTCATTGGAGAGCTGACGGGCGTGTCCAATCCTGCGGAGCGGGTGGAGGGTACGGTCGGCGCCAACGTAATGGCGCTGGCGCTGGGCGCGCGCATCTTCAGGGTGCACGACGTGCGCGCGGCGCGGCGCGCACTCGACGTGGGCTGGGCAATTCTGCAGAGCGGCGGCGAAGAGTGAGTATCGAAGAGTGAGCATCCTGGATCAGTTCCGATTCCTCCATTTCGGATGGCGCGACGCGATCGAGATCGCGATCGTGGCGTACGGATTTTACCGCCTGCTGCTGCTGATCCACGGCACGCGCGCGATCCAGATGATCATCGGGATCATGGTGATCGCGCTTCTGTACGCGCTTGCCTGGCTCTTCAAGTTCACGATGATCACGTACGTGATGGAGGTCCTCTTCCCGTACGGCGCGTTCGCGGCGCTCATCATCTTCCAGCCGGAGCTGCGCGCAGCGCTCGCCCGCCTTGGCCAGTCGCGCGTGACGCGCTTCTTCCGCAGTATCGAAACGAGCAGCGTGGCCGACGAGATCACCGGAGCAGTCGAGCGCCTGAGCCGTTCGGGGATCGGCTGCATAATCGCGGTCGAACGCGAGACCGCGTTGGGCGACTACGTGGCGTCGGGCACCGCGATGCAGGCCAAGGTGTCGGCCGATCTCCTGGCGACGATCTTCACCCCATACTCTCCGCTGCACGACGGCGCCGTGATCGTCCGCGGCGATTCAATCATTGGCGCGGGCGCGATCCTTCCGCTGTCGCAGGAGCCGCCGCGCGACCGCACCCTCGGCACGCGCCACCGCGCCGCCATCGGGTTGAGCGAGGAGACCGATGCCGTCGTGATCGTCGTCTCGGAGGAGACTGCGCAGATCTCCGTGGCGCGCTACGGGCGGCTGCAGCGCGGGCTCACCATTCCCCAACTGCGCGACATCATCGCCGGCCGCGAGCCACGCACTACGGGAGAGCACCCGGTACTTCAACTTCGCGCGTGATCGCGAGGGGAGACGGGCCACCGGGGGACGATGCCGAGTCGTACGAGCCCTTCGGCGTCGCGGCTCCGATAATCGCGGTACTGGTGCTCGGCGCCGTCTATCTTGCCACTCTCGCGCCCGGGCTCACCTTCTGGGACTCCGGCGAGCTGATCGCCGCGGTTCACTCGCTCGGTATCCCGCATCCGCCAGGCACTCCGCTGTACGTGACGCTCGCGCGCGCCTGGCGCGAGATGGCGGGGCCGCTCTCCACCGCCGTCGCCGTCAACAGCTTCTCGGCACTCTGCACCGCGCTCGCGGCGGGCGCGCTCGCCTGGCTCCTGATGCGAGTCACGCGAATGCCGTGGGCGGCGCTGGGCGCGGCACTCTGCGCGGGAGCGATGTCCACCGTGTGGCTGGACGCCAACGAGGCGGAGGTCTACGCGGCTTCGTTGCTGCTGGCCATGGCGATGCTCCTGGCCGCGGAGCGGGCCGGAGGATCGCTGCACCGCGCATCGTTGCACGATGCGGCGCTCGGCTCTCCAGGGGCGCCCGCGCGGTGCGAGAGATGGACGGTGCTCACGGCGTACTGCATGGCGCTCGCGGTGCCGCTGCACATAAGCGCTCTCGTGGCCGCGCCAGGGGCGATCGTCCTCGCCGCGTACGATGGCGCGAGGCGGGTGGAGTGGCCGCGAGCGGTGATGCTAACAGGTGCATTGCTCGTGTCGGCCGGCGCCGGTCTCGCGGAGTGGAAGCTTGCGGCAGCGGGAGGGATCGTGCTGGCTGCAAGTCCTTTGCTTGCGGGAAGCGCGCGCACGCCGCGATTGAAGACCGCTGGATGCATCGCGCTCGTGCTCGCGCTGGGAATATCGGTGGTGGCATTCATGCCGATTCGCGCGCTGCACGAGCCCGCGCTCGACAGCGGCAATCCCACCACGTGGAACGCGCTCTGGGAGGTGACAGGACGCCGGCAGTACGAGCTGCACGGGCTCTGGCCGCGCCAGGCGCCTCTCTGGGCCCAGGTGGCCAACTTCTTCGAGTATGCCGACTGGCAGGTGGCGCTGGGGCTCGCGCCCGGCGTGGCGCCGTCGTGGGTACGCACGCCCGTCACGATCGCGTATGCGCTGCTCGGAGTGTACGGCGCCGCTAGACACCGCGATCGCGACGGGCGCAGCTGGCTGGCGTTTCTCATGCTCTTCGCGTGCGCGAGTCTGGGACTCGTGATCTACCTCAACTTCAAAGCGGGCGCTTCCTTCGGGTACGGTGTGCTTCCAGACGCGCTCCCTCACGAAGCGCGCGAGCGCGACTACTTCTTCTCGCTTGCTTTTTTCACCTGGGGTGCGTGGGCGGGCTTCGGCGCCGTCTCGCTCCTGCGCGAGCGGTCACGAAGAGTCGTCCCGCTGGGACTGGCGATCGCCGCGCTCCCCATCGCCCTCAACTGGCGCGCGGTGGACCGCTCGCGCGAGCCGGAAGCCAGCATGCCTCACCGCGTAGCGAGCGCGCTGCTCTGGTCTGCGCCGCCGCGCGCGGTGCTGGTTACCTGGGGAGACAACGACTCGTTCCCGCTCTGGTATCTGCAGGTGGTGGAGGGCGTGCGCCGCGACGTGTCAGTAGTGGTGGCGCCGCTCCTCGGCGCCGAGTGGTATCGCGCGCAGCTCGCGCGCCGCGACTCGCTCCTCCTGCCCAACGAAGTCGCCGAGCTCGCGAGCGAGTTGGAGGTCGTTGGCCGCGTCATGGATCGCGCAGAGGTAAACGGCCGACCGGTCGCCGTGGCAATCACGGCCGATTCGTCGGAGCTCTGGACCTTGGGGAGCGGCTGGGTTCTCGAGGGCGTCGCATGGGTGAGCGCTCCTCCGTCCGCGACATCCACGAGAGTCGCGGGGCTGCGCGCCCCGGTCGACACGGCGGTCGCGCGCGCGTTCGTGAAACGCTTCGGAAAGGTCCAGTCGCTGCCGTTCGGCGACGCCACGGATCCGGCACCGCGAATCATGGCGCGGCTCCTGGACTGCCCCGCGGCGACGCTGGCCGCGGCGCGCGCTGGGGCTCGCGTCGATTCGCTTGCCTCGGGGTGTAAATGGCGATAATTTCACGGCTTATGCCTTTTTGTGACCTCCCATCGCGGGTTGCCGAGGTACGCAGGAATATCGCGGCCGCGGTCGAGCGGGGCGGGCATGCGCAGCAGGTGACCATCGTAGCCGTGACCAAGACCCACGGCCCCGAAGCGGTGCGTGCAGCGTGGGATGCCGGGCTCGCCGACGTCGGCGAGAATCGCATCCAGGAGGCGACGAGCAAGATGCACGAGATCGAGCTGCCGGTGCGCTGGCATCTCATCGGTCACCTGCAGCGGAACAAGGTGAAGTCTCTCGAAGGCTTCTCGCTCGTCCATTCGATTGACAGCGCGCGACTGGCCGATGCGGTGAGCGACTTCGGCGTGTCGCGCGGCAATCCCGTGGACGTGCTGGTGCAGGTGAACGTGGTCGGAGAGGAGAGCAAGGGCGGATACAGTCTGGCGGAACTGCCGGCGGAGGCGGAGCGCTTCCGCGAGCGCGCCGGCGTGCGGGTGCTCGGCGTGATGACCATGGCTCCGCTGGACGCCGACGAGCGCACGCTGCGGCGCGTCTTCACCGGCGCCCGCTCGGCGCGGCAGCTGCTTCGCGAGGCAGGTTTCCCCACCACCGAGCTGTCCATGGGTATGTCGAACGATTACGAGGTGGCGGTGGAGGAAGGGGCCACGTTGGTCCGGTTGGGCACCATCCTGTTCGGAGCTAGAGGCACATGACCGACGAATCATTTCACCTGACACCGCTAGACATCCGCCGCTACGATTTCGGGGCGAAGGCGTTCCGGGGCTACGACGAGAACAAGGTCGAGGATTTCCGCAACCAGGTCGCCGAGGAGCTGGAGCGGCTCACGCGCGCCAATCAGGAGCTCGAGTCGAAGGCGCGCGGCTTCCACGAGCAGCTGCGCGCCTTCCGCGAGAGGGACAAGGCGCTCAACGATGCGCTCATCTCGGCCCAGCAGCTTCGCGCGGAGACCAGGGAGCAGGCGGAGCGCGAGGCGCAGCTCATCCTGCGTGAGGCACGTGCCGAGAGCGAACAGCTCGTGGCGGAGGCGCGTGCGGAGATCCGCCGGCTCGAATCGGAGATCGCGGCGCTCGACAAGTCGCGCCTCACCTACATCGGCCAGCTTCGCGCGCTCGTGGAGCGGCAGCTCGCCGAGTTGAATGCATCGAGTCTTCCGTCTCCGCCGCTGCGCAACAGCGGCGAGAACGACATCGTGGAACCGCGCCAGCCGGTCAAGACGCCGGCGTGGCTCGAGTCGCTCGTCAAGGAATGAGCAGCTTCCGGCTCGATCATCCGCCCACGGATCGGCGTCGCACCGCGCCCGGCGAACAGCACACGCGCTACCAGATCGAGGCGTCGGCCGGGATCGTCAGGCAGGTTTTCCCCGATCCTCCGAGCGTGGCGATCGTCCTCGGCACGGGCCTCGGACAGCTGGCGCGCAGCATCGACGTGAAGGCGTCGATGAGCTACACGGAGATTCCGAACTTCCCGCTCTCCACCACCGAATCGCACGCCGGACGTCTCCTCTTCGGAACGCTCGGCGGGAAGACCGTGGTGGCAATGCAGGGACGCCTTCACCTGTACGAGGGATACAGCGCGCGGCAGGTGAGTTTCCCCGTGCGAGTGATGCGTGCGCTGGGTGCCGAGACGCTCGTGGTTTCGAATGCGTGCGGCGGGATGAATCCGCTCTGGAACCCGGGCGAGATCATGCTCATCGCCGACCACATCAACCTGCTCGGCGACAACCCGCTCATTGGCCCCAACGACGACGAGCTGGGCCCGCGCTTCCCCGACATGTCGGACGCGTACGACTCCGGTCTGCGCGCGATCGCTCGCGAGGTGGCAGTGCAGGAGCGGGTCATTCTGCGCGAGGGAGTCTACGCGGCGGTGGCCGGTCCCAACCTGGAGACGCGCGCCGAGTATCGCTTCCTGCGGAGCATTGGCGCCGACGTAGTGGGGATGTCCACGGTGCCCGAAGTGATCGTGGCGGTGCACGGCGGGATGCGCGTGCTCGGTCTCTCGATCATCACCGATAGCTGCCTCCCCGACGCGCTCGAGCCGGCATCGGTGGAACAGATCATCAGCGTCGCTTCCTCGGCGGAGCCGGCGCTCGCGACATTGGTCAGAGGAGTAGTGGAACGACTGTGACAGCGGAAAGCACTGTAGTGAAGGAGCGTTATCGCAGGTTGCCATCCGACCTCTCCGCCAACGTGCTGGAGCAGGAGGTGCTGGAACGCTGGCGTGACGAAGGACTGATGGAGGAGACGCTGCGCGCGCGCGAAGGCGCCGAGGATTTCGTCTTCTTCGAGGGACCGCCCACGGCCAACGGTCGCCCCGGGATTCACCACGTCTTCGCGCGTACAGTGAAGGATCTCTTCTGTCGCTATCGCGTGATGAAGGGATATCGCGTGCTGCGCAAGGCGGGGTGGGACACGCACGGTCTCCCCGTGGAGATCGAGGTGGAGAAGCAACTCGGCATAAGCGGGAAGCAGCAGATCGAAGAGGTTGGCGTGGCCGAGTTCAACCGCCTTTCGCGCGAGAGCGTGTGGCGGTACAAGGGCGACTGGGAGGCGCTGAGCGCTCGCATCGGCTACTGGCTCGACTACAGCGACCCGTACATCACATACTCGAACGAGTACGTGGAGAGCGTGTGGTGGGCTCTCGCCACGCTGTTCGAGCGCGATCTCCTGTATCGCGGCCACAAGATCCTTCCGTACTGCCCGCGCTGCGGGACCGCGCTCTCGAGCCACGAGGTAGCGCAGGGATACGAGGAGGTGAAGGATCCGAGTGTATATGTGGCGTTGGAGCTGCAGGGTTCGGGAGGCGGCGCTCAGGGTTCAGGTACCGCTCCCGAGGCCGTCCTTCCCGCGAACGCGGGAATCCACGTTGCTCGGCCGGAAGCGCATCCCCGCCTGGGCGGGGATGACACTTTCCCGAGTGAGTCCCCGACCCCTGAACCATCCGTCCGGAATCCTGCAGTTCGTCGCATCCTGGTCTGGACCACGACTCCCTGGACGCTGGTGTCGAACGTGGCGCTGGCGGTGAATCCGGAGCTGGAGTACGTGGAGGTGAGGGTAAGGGAAGGGGTGGCGGAGAAGCGAGGGGCTTCGGTGCTCGGCGGGGGGACGCTCATACTCGCGGAGTCGAGGGCGGGGGCGGTGCTGGGTGAGGATTGGACCGACAGGTGGGAAGTCGTGCAGCGCATGCGCGGCTCGGAGCTGGCGGGACTGCGCTACGAGCGGCCGCTGGACTGGGTGAGCTACCCTGCGGGCGGCGAGCACGAGGTGATCGTGGCGGAGTCGTTCGTCTCGGCCGAAGACGGGAGCGGCGTGGTGCACATGGCGCCCGCGTTCGGCGCGGACGACTACGCGGCCGGGCAGCGACATGGGCTGGCATTCGTGCAGCCGGTGGATGCGCGCGGAGAGTTCCCGGCTTCTATGCCGCTGGTGGGCGGCATGTTCGTGAAGAAGGCCGACCCGGTGATAATCGAGGAGCTGAAGCGCCGCGGTGTGCTCTGGAAATCGGAGATCGTGGAGCACTCGTACCCGCACTGCTGGCGCTGCGGAACGCCGCTGCTCTACTACGCGCGCGAGTCGTGGTTCGTGCGCACCACGGCGTTCCGCGACGGGATGCTGGCGCGCAACGCGCGCGTGGACTGGCATCCGCCAGAGACGGGTTCGGGGCGCTTCGGCGAGTGGCTCAAGAACAACATCGATTGGGCGCTCTCGCGCGATCGCTACTGGGGAACGCCGCTCCCGATCTGGGTATGCGACCGCGATCCGTCGCACGTGGAAGCGGTGGGGAGCTACGAGCAGCTGGCCAGGCGCTGGGGGCGGGCGCTACCCGATGATTTCGAT
>DASSOX010000111.1:0-6807 GCA_035700125.1 Gemmatimonadaceae bacterium | reverse complement strand
CAAGGAAACAGGGTTAGGGATCCGGGAACTGCTTCCTGAACCCTGCAGTTCCTGTTTCCCGTCTCCTGCCCCTTCTATACTCCTATCTACGCCGCCGCGCGGAACTCCGTCTCCATCGCTCTCCTCATGCACGCTTCAGGGCAGCCGAATTTGCGCGGGCAGGTGGCGCAGTCGCGACGAAGCTTCTCCGGATAGAGTGAGCGGTCGCTGCGTTCGTAGCCGAGCGAGTCGAAGAATTGCGGAGTGAGTGTGATCGCGAAGAGCTCGGAGACACCGCGCACGCGTGCGAGCTGCTCGACCTCGGTCACCACCATCGTGCCGAGTCCGCGACCGTGCATCCCGCGCGCCACCGCGACCGATGCGACCTCGGCGAGCGAGGGGGAATACATCTTCAGCGCGCCGCAGGCGAGGACGTGTCCGTGCGCGTCGGTCGCGACTACGAAATCCTCGAGCGCGAGCTCTATGGACTCCGCGGTGCGCGGGAGCATCAGGCGCTCGGCGGCGTAGCCGTTGACGAGCTCCTCGATGCCCGTCACATCGCACATCCGGGCGGGGCGCAGATGGATGGAATTCTCCATGTCAGAGCGCCTCCTCGAGGAGCGCGAGGCCACGCGCGAGCTCCTCACGCCTGGCGACGAGCGGAGGGAGGATGCGGAGCGTGTGGTCGCCGGCGCCGCAGATGAGGAGACCCGCTTCCCTGGCGCGCCCCACCACCTCGCCGGCCGGCTGCATGATGTCGATCCCCCACATGTAACCTACGCCACGCACCGCGCGGATCTTGCCCGTGCGGCTGGCGACCGCCGCGAGCTGTTCGCCGAGCCAGGCACCGGTCTCACGCACGCTTCCGAGAAGCGTGGAGTCCGCGAGGCGCTGGATGACGTGCAGCGCCACCGAGGCCACGAACGGCCCGCCGCCGAAGGTGGTACCGTGATCGCCCGGCCGCATGGCGGCCGCTATGTCGTTCGATACGAGCACTGCACCCATGGGAAGGCCGCCGGCGAGGGGCTTCGCGAGCGTCACCATGTCGGGAAGTACGCCCGCGCGCTGGTGCGCGAGAAACCAGCCGGTGCGACCGAGACCGCACTGTATCTCATCGAAAATCAATGCGATACCGCGCTCGGTGGTCAGCTCGCGAAGCTCGCGCAGGAATTCCGGATCGAGTACGCGGATCCCGCCCTCGCCTTGCACCGGTTCTACTATGATGGCGGCCGTGGTCTCCGCGTTCAGCGAGCGGTCGAGGCTGCGCGCATCGCGCTCCACCACGCGCACGCCGCCGGCGAGCGGCCGGAAGGGCGCGCGGTACTGCGGCCGGTCGGTGGCGGCGAGCGACGCGAAGAGACGCCCGTGGAACGCGCCGCGAAGCGCTATGATCTCGTGCTTCGCCGGTCCGCCCACCTCGCGCGCCCAACGACGCGCGAACTTGAAGGCGCCCTCGTTCGCTTCAGCGCCGGAGTTGCAGAAGAAGACCTTCTGGAGCCGGGAGAGTCGCGCAAGCTCGGCGGCGAGCTGCCCCGCCGGCGCCGTGAAGTAGAGGTTGGACGTGTGCAGCACGCCCGATTCCATCGCGTCGCGCATCGCCTGCTCGATGCCGGCGTCGCCGTAACCGAGCGCGTTGACGCCGATACCGCTGGTAAAGTCGATGTACGACTTCCCTTCGTCGTCGTAGAGCTCCACGCCATCGCCGCGCACGATGGTCATCGGCGGCTGGCGATAGATACCGAGAAGTGCATCGCGTTCGGATGCATCCGCCGCGGCGGCAGCGCCGGGCGCGTCGTTCTGTATGGAAAGCACGGTCATGCGAAGCTCCGGGATGGTACGAGCGTGGTGCCTGCCTCTGGATCGAGGATCGTCTGGAAGTCGCCGATGCGTACGCGCTCCACTCCGCGCGCGAGCGCGGCAGCCGCCGCCTGCAGCTTGGCTGCCATCCCACCGGTCGCGATCCTGCGTTCGATCCAGCTCTCGGTGGAGTCGGCGTCGAGCGTGCGAGCCACTTCACCGTCCACCATCACGCCAGGGACATCGGCCACCAGCAGGAGTTCCGACGCACCGAGGGCGACGGCGATGGCCGACGCCGCGTCGTCGCCGTTGACGTTGAGAGCACGACCGGCGAGCGAGTCGATGTCGCGACTCAGCGGAGAGAGCACGGGGAGGTAGCCGCCCTCCAGCAGGTGCCGAAGGAGGCGCACGTCCACGCGCTCCGGCGCGCCCACGCAGCCGAGCGTCGCCTGATCCACGGCGCGCGCGGTGATGAGCGCCGCGTCCTCGCCCGAGATGCCGATCGCGCTCACGCCGGCCGAGATGAGGCGGGCGACGAGCAGCTTGTTGGCGGAACCGGAGAGCGCCATGCGCACGGCGTCGATATCGCCCTCGCTGGTCACACGGCGGCCGCCGGCGAAGGCCGGCTCGAGTCCGAGCGCGCGCTGCAGCTCGGAGATCCCATCGCCGCCGCCGTGCACGAGGCAGAGGGAGCCCGGCTCGTCGTTCCAGGCGGCGGCGATGGCGGGTGCCAGCCGGGCGTCGTTCTGCGCCCGGCCTCCTATCTTGATGACTCGCATCAGACCGGTAGTCCCAACGTCTCCTCCATTCCAAGGAGGAGATTCCCATTCTGTATAGCCTGGCCCGCGGCGCCCTTCACGAGGTTGTCGATCGCGGCAATGACGATGAGCGTCGGCGTGCGCACGTTGGCCGCGGGCAGTGCGGTGATGCGCACCGCGTTTCGGCGCACCACGTCGCGGAGCGTCGGCACCTGCTCGGAGATCTCGATGAACGGCTCGATCGCGTAGTGCTCGCGCCAGAGCGCCAACGGGTTCGTCAACGGCTGGGCGAGTGGCACGGTGATCGTGGCGAGGATGCCGCGCGCCACAGGGAGGAGGTGCGGCGTGAATATGAGATCGGCGTTGCAACCGAGCTCCTGCAGCACCGCGGTCATCTCGGCCATGTGCCGGTGATCGTTGCCTGCTGCGTACGGGCGGAAATCCTCGGTAACCTCGCCGAAGAGAAGATCTTCGCGCGGCTTGAACCCGGCGCCCGTGACGCCGCTCGCCGCCATCACGGAGATCGTCCCGCCCGGCGCGACGAGTCCACGCGTGAGGAGCGGAAGGAGCGCGAGAAGGATGGCCGTGGGATAGCACCCGGGGTTGGCCACGACGCTCGCAGCGCGGACCGCGTCGCGCTCGTGCTCCGTGAGCCCGTAGGGCGCGGCGGCAAGTGCAGCGCCGAGGGTGGCCACCGCGTGCACGCCGTTACCAGGCCTGAGATCCGCCGAGAGGTCCACCACCTTCGCTCCCGCCTCGCGTGCGCGCGCGACCCACTGTGCCGATTCCCCATGCGGAAGCGCGCTGAAGATGAGCTCCGCCTCGCCGAGCGGCGCGTCCTCACCGGCGATGAAGGTGACCTCGCGTCCCGCGATCACGCTCTTCTCACCTCGCCTGGAGTGCGCTGCCGCGAACGCGAGCTCCGCCCCCGGGTGCCGCGCCACGAGCGCGCACAGCTCCCGTCCGGCATACCCGCTGGCCCCGAGGACTCCCACAGAGAATTTATGCACGGAGGATGCATAAATAGGCGAAGGGGCCATGTCAAGATGGGCCAGAGGGAATGAGGAGGAACTGCCCCCATTCCCTCCTTCCCCCTCTCGCATTCCCGCACTATTCTCTCCTCTCCAGTCACGGTGAAAGGGGGGAGCGACTCATGGCCAACAAGCGGGAGCGGCAGGCGACCATCCGGGAGCTGATCGAGTCGCGTCCGGTGGAGAGCCAGGAAGAGCTGCGGAAGCTGCTCCTGAAGAGGGGGTGGGACGTCACGCAGTCCACACTCTCACGCGACCTGAGAGAGATGCGGGTGGCGCGCGTGCCGGGGCCGGACGGGGCGCCGCGCTATTCGGTGTCGGCCACGTCGTCGGAGGACGCGCGGCCGCCGCTCGAGGCGCTCCTGCCGCACCTCTTCACCGCGATCGACGGGGTGGGAGAGATGATCGTGCTGCACACGCTTCCGGGTGGCGCACAGCCGATCGGGGTGGCGTTCGACGCCGAGGAGTGGAGCGAGGTGCTGGGCACCCTCGCCGGCGACGACACGGTGCTCATCATCTGCCGCTCGGCGTCGCTGCGCGAGAAGGTCATGCGGCGCCTGCGGACCCTCGCCGGGGCCTAGGAGAGCAGGCGGAAGACGGTCAGCTGCGCAGGGGTGAGGCCCGTCTCCCCCGCGGGCCGTTCCTGCTTTCTGCCGTCTGCTGTCTGCTTTCCACCCCGAGGCCGCCTTGACTCCGCCCGATTGTTGGGTTAATTATGCACGGCCTAAGCATATATATTCCCCGGCCGGAGCACCCATGATCCGTACAATCGTCCTCGCCTACTCGGGCGGGCTGGATACCTCGATAATCGTTCCCTGGCTGCGCGAGCGGTACGACGCGCGCGTCATCTGCGTCGCTGGCGATGTGGGCCAGGGCGATGAGCTCGAGGGCGTGCGCGCCAAGGCGCTCGCTTCGGGCGCCGACGAGTGCTACATAGAAGACCTCCGCGAGGAGTTCATCACCGACTTCATCTGGCCCACGCTCCGCGCGGGCGCCACCTACGGTCGGAAGTACCTCCTCGGCACATCCATGGCCCGCCCGCTCATCGCGAAGCGGCAGGTCGAGGTCGCACTCGCGGTCGGCGCCGATGCGCTCGCCCACGGCTGCACCGGCAAGGGAAACGATCAGGTCCGCTTCGAGCTCACCTACGCTGCATTCGCCCCGCAGCTCCCGGTCATCGCGCCCTGGCGCGAGTGGGACATCCGGAGTCGCGAGGACGCCATCGAGTACGCCGAGGCGCACGGGATTCCGGTGTCGGCCACCAAGGCCAAGATCTACTCGCGCGACCGCAACATCTGGCACATCTCGCACGAGGGCGGTGTGCTCGAGGATCCCGCATCGGTGCCGCCGGACGATCTCTTCATGCTGAGCACCAACCCGGCGGAGGCACCCAACACGCCCGAGGATGTGACCATCGGCTTCGTGAAGGGCACCCCGGTCTCGGTGAACGGCGAGACGATGGACGCGGTGGAGCTCCTCACCGCGCTCAACGAGATCGGCGGCCGGCACGGGGTGGGCCGCATCGACCTCGTGGAGGACCGGCTCGTGGGGATGAAGTCGCGCGGCGTCTACGAGACCCCGGGCGGCACTCTCCTCTACACGGCGCACAGTGAGCTCGAGCAGCTCGTCCTCGACCGCCGCACGCTCGCCGCGAAGGATGTCATCGCGCCGCGCTACGCGGACCTCGTGTACGAGGGACGCTGGTGGACCACCGAGCGCGAGGCGTACGACGCCTTCGTGAACGCCACGCAGGAGACGGTCACGGGCTCGATCACGCTCCGGCTCTTCAAGGGTACGGCCAACATCGCGGGCCGCTCGAGCGAGCACGCTCTCTACGACGAGCGCTTCGTCACCTTCGGTGAAGACGACGTCTACCAGCAGTCCGACGCCGCGGGCTTCATCCGGCTCTACGGACTGTCGCAGCGCGTTCGTGCCCTCAAGAATCAGGAGGCCGCAGCGAAGGCTTCAGCTGCCGACGGCGCATCGGATGCCAACGGCGAGACGATCGAGTCGCCTCGCAAAGCGCTGGCGATAGCGTGACGCGGCCGGCACGGAAGATGGAGGGCGCTCCCCAGCCAGCGATGGCCGGCGAGCGCTCTCCGCTCGCATCGTCATCGCGCACGTCGATGCCCCAGACGCCGAACGTCAATGCACCGGCAGGGCACGCGCCTGCTCACGCGTCCACCGCCGATGCTTCTGCATCGCATGCGTCCGGATCGCACAAGCTCTGGGGCGGTCGCTTCGCGGGGAGTACCGCGGCCGCGCTCGATGCGCTCAACAAGTCCATTGACACCGACTTCCGCCTCTGGCCGTACGACGTGCGCCTCTCCAAGGCGTGGGCAGTGGCGCTCTGGGGCGCGGACGTGCTCACCGCCGAGGAGAGCGCGGAGATCGAGCGTGGGCTCGATCTCGTGGGACGCCGCCTGAGCGCCGGCGCGCAGGCCGTGCCGTCGGACGAGGACGTGCACACGATGATCGACCGGATGCTGCACGACGAGATCGGCGACGTCGCATCGAAGCTGCACACCGGCCGCAGTCGCAACGACCAGGTAGCCACCGCGACGCGTCTCTGGGCGATGGATGCCTGCACGGCGATCGACGGCGCCGTTCGCAGGCTGCAGAAGGTGATGGTGGGCCACGCCGCCGCGCTGCACGAGGCGGGCGCGCTCATGCCCGCGTACACGCACCTGCAGCGCGCGCAGCCCGTGGGCGCGGCGCACGGGCTCCTCTCGCACTTCTGGCCGCTCGAACGCGACCGCGCGCGGCTGGCTGCAGCGTCGCGAGCGGCAGCGTCGCTCCCGCTCGGATCGGGGGCGGTGGCCGGCTGCGCATATCCCATCTCGCGCGTGCTCCTCAGAGAGAGTCTCGGTTTCGCTTCGATCTCGCCCAACAGCATCGACGCCGTGAGCGATCGCGACTTCGTGGCCGAGCTGCTCTTCACGATCGCGCTCATGGGCGCGCACCTCTCGCGCCTCGCCGAGGATCTCATCATCTACGGCACCAGCGAGTTCGGCTTCGTGAAGTTCGGCGACGCGTTCAGCACCGGCTCGAGTATGATGCCGCAGAAGCGAAATCCCGATGCGCTCGAGTTGGCGCGCGGATCCGGCGCGCGGCTGCTCGGCGATCTCACCGCACTCCTCGCGACGCTCAAGGGCCTGCCGAGCAGCTACAACAAGGACCTGCAGGACGACAAGCGCGCGCTCTTCGACGCGGTGGACACGATGCAGCTCGTCCTTCCCGCC
>DASSOX010000110.1:0-10829 GCA_035700125.1 Gemmatimonadaceae bacterium | reverse complement strand
AGCCGTTCATAGGTCCCTCAGTGCGGGGGCCCCCTCAGCGGGGTCACCCGTTCGTCCCCGTCTCATCCGCCAACAACTGTCGCACATATCGTGCGCGCACGAGATTCGCCTCACTCTCCGTGAGCGCCTTCCCCTCGGCGTGTGCCAGGTGTGCGGATTGGGAAAAAATCAGGAGCTTGTTGAGAGTATATACACTGAGGCCGCTAATCAGTTTCAGACCGACGGCCAGTCGTACGCCGCTGAGGTAGTTCATCGCCTCCTCGAACGAGAGGCTGCGCGCGTATCGGAGGGTTCCATAAGCTCGCCAGAGCTTGTCTTCAATAATATAACCAGCATCTCGAAGCAATACCCTCCTCGCGTCCTCCTCGCGCGAGATCACGGTGCGCAGAACGTACATCAACTGGTCGATGATCTCCTCTTCCGGCCGACCCAGAGTCGTCTGGTTCGAAATCTGGAAGAAGTTTCCAACCACCTCGCTCCCTTCACCGTACAAACCGCGGTACGTCAATCCCATCTGCTGCAGTCCGGCGAGCGTCTTCCCGATCTCTTTCGTGAGCACGAGACCCGGCAGATGAATCAGCACCGAGGCCCGCATTCCAGTTCCCGTGTTCGTGGGACAGGAGGTGAGGAAGCCGAACTCCTGGTGATACGCGAAGGGGACCCGCGATCCGAGCTCCTCGTCTATCCGCTCGATATCCGCGAAGGCGTCCGAGAGTGCGAAACCGGAGCGGAGCGTCTGGAGCCGGAGATGGTCTTCTTCATTTACCATGACGCCCATGCCGTCGCCGAGAAACACCGCGGCGCCGCTCCGCACCGGATGCTGGGGGTCGAGACCCGCCAGCTCCTTGCTCACCAGGTGCCGCTCGTGGAGGAGAAGCCGCTCCTCGCTCCCGAGGTTGTCCACCCGCACCAGCAGGTGGCTGCGCATCGAGGGCATGGCATCCATCGCCTCGCGCACCCGTGAGAGGACGCGGAGCCGCTCGCCGTCGCGCGCCCGCCCCGGGAAGGCGAAGCCCTCCAGGTTGCGCGCCAGCCGGATGCGGGTGGAGAGCACGATTCCCGGGTGCTCCCCCGAAGCATCCAGCCAGCTGACTCCCCCGTCGGGGAGAAGCGAAAGGTCCAGCGTCACTCCATCACCTTTATCTGGTCGCGGAGGCGGGCCGCCTCCTCGAACTGCTCCTGCTCCACCGCGCGCCGCAGCCGGTCGCGCAACTCCGAGAGCATCGTCGCATCCTCGGCAACCTCCGCCTGCGGCGGCTGGTAGCGCTTCCCCGTGTGCCGCGAGTTGCCGTGCACTCGCCGGAGCAGATCCCTCAGACTCGACTCGAACGTCTGATAGCAGTACGCGCAGCCGAGCCGCCCGGTAGTCTTGAAATCACGGAGCGTGCCAGAGCAGAAGCTGCATCGCGAGCTTTCGAGCAGCGTGGACGGAAGCTGCTTCTGCACCGCCAGTATGAAATCGGTGAGCGGCTGCTTCGGCGCCGTCATCTGAGTCTCGATACCGCGCTCCGCAGCGCACCGCTCGCAGAGGTGCAGCTCCGTCACTCCCTGTGCATCGGAAGTGGTGAGCGTCACCACGGAATCGCGCTCCTTGCAGTTGTCGCACAACATCAGGCCAATACCTCTCGAACGTCCGTCTCGCGTAGCCGCCCATCTTCCAACAGCAACGCGCGGTCCGCACGCGCAGCCAGCGACCGATTGTGAGTCACCACTATCATCGCGATCTCCAGATCCCGCACGAGCTGCGCGAACTGATCGTGCAACTGCTCGGCGTTATGGTGATCCAGATTACCCGATGGCTCGTCGGCCAGTACCACGGCAGGGTCTATCGCCAGGGCACGTGCCACCGCCGTACGCTGCTGTTCGCCACCCGAAAGCTCCGACGGCCGGTGAGTCATCCGAGCGCCGAGTCCGACTCGCGCGAGCAGCTCCTCGGCTCGTGCGCGCGCACGCTTCGGCGTCCACCCCGCAATGCGTAGCGGCATCGCAACATTTTCCAGCGCCGAGAACTCGCGTAGCAGGTGATGGAACTGAAAGACGAAACCCACCTTCCGGTTGCGCACCGCCGCGAGCGCGGCCTCGCTCATTCCGTGCAGCGACTCGCCGTCGAGCACGACGTAGCCGCGGTCAGGACGATCCAGCGCGCCAAGGATGTGGAGGAGCGTGCTCTTCCCCGCACCGCTCGCTCCCACGATAGCCACCATCTCGCCGCGGCGCACCGTGAGATCCACCCCATCCAGCACCTCGATTGGACGCCCGTCGCCGCCGACGTACGTCTTGCCGACCTGGTGCGCCTCGATGACCATCATTCGTGCCGGATCGCCTCCACGGGGTAGAGCCGCGCCGCCTGGAGCGATGGGTAGACCGTCGCCAGCACGGCTATCGCCACACTCGCGGCGACGATCAAGACGACGTCCAGCGGCTTTATCGCCACCGGGAGATGGTCTATGAAATATACCTCGGGGTTCAGGGCTATGATTTTCCCCTTGTCGATTATCAATCCCGCCGCGACGCCGATGATGACACCGATCAGCGTACCCACCCCGCCGATCACGATCCCCTGCACCAGGAATATCCGGCGCACCGAACGCGCCGGGAGTCCCATGGCCTTGAGAATGCCTATCTCGCGTGTCTTGTCCTTCACCACCATCGAGAGCGTGCTCACGATGTTGAACGCGGCCACCACCACTATGAGGAGAAGGATGATCCCCATCGCGAGCTTCTCGAGCTTCAGCGCCTGAAAGAGCGATGAATTCTGTTCCTGCCAATCCACCACGCGATACGGATAGCCCAGCGAGTCGGCGAGCGTGCGCCCCACGCGGGGTGCGTCGGAGCGCGTGGCTGTTTCCGCCTCTATGCCCGTAACGGCCGCGCCGAGATCGGCGAAGTCGCGCGCCACGTCGAGACTCACGAAGACGTAGGAGTTGTCGTACTCGTACATCCCGGTTTCGAAGATCCCGGTGACTTCCACCTGCCGGATGCGCGGCACGATGGAGCCCACCGCGGCGTTGAACTTGGCCCCTGCCGCCGAGATCAGGTTCAGCTTGTCGCCCGGGAAGACGTTGAGATTCCGGGCCAGGCGTGCACCCAGCACCGCGCCCCGCCCTTCGCCATCGCTGCTGGCGAAGCGGAAGTCCCCCTGCGTGGCGAAGTGCCGGATCCGGGTGACCTCGGCCGTACCGCTGTCGGCCGGCGCGATCCCCTCTACGAAAACGGGCTCCGTGTAGTCGCGCCCGACCGGTACCGCGAGCCCCTGCGTCAGAATGAAGGGCGCCGCCGCCACTACCCCCTTCTGTGCGCGCACCTTCTCGAGCGCGGGCCGCCAGTCGTCCATGCGCAGATCGTCGCCGAAAGTGAGCACGCGAAGATCGGGACTGCCGATGAGAATCTTGTCGCGCAGATCCTGCTGCATCCCGGTCATCACCCCGTTGATGACGATGAGCGCGCTCACTCCCACGATCACGCCGCCAATGGCGATAGCGCTGATGAACGAGAAGAGACGCGAGCCGCCGCGGCTGCGCAAGTAGCGCCAGGCGATGCCCAGCTCCAGCCTGGTCATTCCTGCCGCATCGTCGGAAAGAGGATCACGTCGCGGATGTTGGGGGTGGCGGTGAGGTACATGAAGAGCCGGTCGATCCCGATTCCCACCCCGCCCATGGGTGGCATCCCGTATTCCATGGCGCGCAGGTAGTCCTCGTCCACACCGCTCGCCTCGAGGTCGCCCGCCCTCCGCAGCGCGGCCTGCGCCTCGAAGCGCGAGCGCTGGTCGAGCGGATCGTTCAATTCGCTGAAGGCGTTGGCGAGCTCGGTGCCGCCGGCAAAGAGCTCGAAGCGCTCGGTGAGCTTCGGGTTGCCGCGCCGCGGCTTGGCGAGGGGAGAAAGCTCCAGAGGATAATCCATCACGAACGTGGGCTCCATCAGCCGCGCCTCGACGAGCGTCTGGAAGAGCTCATCGAGGAGCTTGGGGCGACTCATCGCTCCGGTCTCTTCAACACCGTGGTGCACCGCCGCGTTCCGCAACTCCGAGTCGTTCAGCGACGCGCTCGAGGCGCCGAGCGCCTTGTCGAGCGAAGGCACCCACTCGATGCGCCGGAAGGGAGGCGCGAGCACAGGGACGCGTGCGGCGAGGCCGGGAGTGCGGCGCACCGCGGCCGCCGCGTCCACTACGAGCGCCTCGACCAGCGTCATCATGTCCTGGTAGTCGGAGTATGCCTCGTAGAACTCGAGCATCGTGAACTCGGGGTTGTGTGTGCGATCGAGCCCCTCGTTCCTGAAGTTGTGGCCGATCTCGTACACGCGCTCGATTCCGCCCACTACCAGCCGCTTGAGGTAGAGCTCATCCGCGATACGCAGGAAGAGCGGCATATCGAGCGTGTGGTGGTGCGTCGTGAACGGCCTGGCCGCAGCACCGCCGTAGAGCGGCTGCAGTACCGGCGTCTCGACCTCGACGTAGTCCCGCGCGTCGAGGAAGGCGCGAATCGAGGTGACCATGCGGGAGCGCGCCACGAAGAGCTCGCGCACCTCCGGATTCACCGCGAGGTCGGCGTAACGCTGGCGGTAGCGCTGCTCAGGATCGGAGAAACCGGAGTGGCGCACCACCTTCCCATCCACCACCTCCTCCTTGCCGAAGGGGAGCGGACGGAGCGACTTCGCGAGCAGCTCGAACGAGTCCACGCGGAGGGTCAGCTCGCCGCTCCTCGTCCGGAAGAGGCGGCCGCTGACTCCGATGAAATCGCCGATATCGAGCAGATCCAGCACCGAGTAGCGATCCTCGCCCAGCGCGTCCTTGCGGAAGTAGAGCTGGATCCGCCCGCTCTGATCGGCGAGATGCGCGAAAGTCGTCTTCCCGTGCGCGCGCCACGCCACTATCCGCCCGGCTACGCGCAGCTCCTCACCCTCGCCTTCCGCGATGCCGCCCTCGCCCTCCGCCGGATGGGCAAGCGCATCCGCCACCGAGTGCGAGCGTTCGAAGCCGTAGGCGAAGGGCGCTATCCCCCGTTCCTCGAGACTCGCCAGCTTCTCGCGGCGCGCCCGGAGGACGAAGTTCAGATCTTCCGTGCTCATGCCACCGCCTCGCTGGCGCCGAACCTCCGGTGGTACGCTTCGATGAATGGGTCTATGGCGCCGTCCATCACTTTCTGGACGTCGGTTATCTTCAACTCCGTTCTGTGATCGTTCACCATCGTGTAGGGCTGGAAGACGTAGCTGCGGATCTGACTCCCGAACGATACGTCGCTCTTCGATGCATCGAGCGCAGCCTTCTTGCGTTCGCGCTCCTCCACCTCGCGCTGGTAGAGCGCGTTGCGGAGCATCTTCATCGCTGTCGCCTTGTTCTTGAACTGCGACCGCTCCTGCTGGCAGCTCACCACGATCCCCGAGGGGATGTGCGTGATGCGCACCGCCGACGACGTCTTGTTGACGTGCTGACCGCCGGCGCCGGAGGCACGAAAGACATCCATCTTGATGTCGTCGTCGCGGATGTCGATGGTGATCTCGTCATCCACCACCGGGTACACGAAAACCGATGCGAAGCTGGTATGGCGCCTCGCCTGCGAGTCGAAGGGAGAGATGCGCACCAGGCGGTGCACGCCAGCCTCGGCACGGAGGAAGCCGTAGGCGTACTCACCCTCGATCTCCAGCATCGCGCCCTTGATCCCGGCCTCCTCGCCCTCGCTCATGTCGAGCACTTCGATGGAGTAGCCGCGCCGCTCCGCCCAGCGGGTGTACATGCGCATGATCATGGACGCCCAGTCCTGCGCCTCGGTGCCGCCGGCGCCCGCGCTGATCTCGACCATCGCGCTGCGATGATCGTCGGGCCCGTTCAGCATCGCCCGCAGCTCGAAAGCGGGGATCTCTTCATCCAGCTTCTCGAGCTCGCGGTCGATCTCCGCTTCCATCGAAGAATCGGGCTCCAGCTCCAGGAGCTCCTCGAGCTCCTGGAGCGAGCGCACGCGAGCGCCGAGTCGGTCGAGCGGTTCCACCGTCTCGCGCAGCTTCTTGACCTCCTGGATCACCACCTGCGCGCGCTCGTGATCGTCCCAGAAGCCGGGCTCGGACATCCGCGCTTCACGCTCCGTCAGTGCGCGCCGCTTGCCGTCCAGGTCAAAGATACCCCCTGAGCTCGACCAGACGATCGCCATACTCGCGAAGTCTGCGCGCTCTCTCGGATTCCGCCATTGTCGTTCGTTCCTCGCGCAACCGCGGCGCGGTCGCGTGGTGGGTTGTTGTGTCGAGTGTCTCACGAAACGAGCCGTCCAGCACCGCTCGGGTGGGACGGCTCGAATGGTCCTACAAATATAACCGATCAGAGCTAGAACACCTTGCTACCCTGCGCGAGCACATCGTTCAGTGCGTCCTGGAAGTGCGTGGTGCTCTCGGCGAAGTCGCGTCCCATCTGGTCGACGTATTCCTCGTAGCTCTTCTTGATCTCCTCGCGAAAGAGCTCGCGCAGCGTGCCCGCGCGGAGTCCCTCGCGATGCTTGTCGGGGAAGTAGACGATGATATCGGACACCAGCGCGCGCGCGAGCCGCTTCGCCTTGATGTTCGGATCGTTGGCGAGGAATGGGTTGATCGGTGGGCGCACGGGCGGGCGTGCGGGCGGGCGCGCGGGAGCGCCGAGTGGAACCGGGCGCGCAGCCGGCGGCGCGGGCATCGTCGCCCCCCCCATGGCCGCCGCCGCGGGTGCTGGCGGATGCGGTTGCGGCGGATGCGGGCGAGGCGGCTGCACCTGCGGCTGCGGACGCACCGGCTGCGCTGGCTGCGCCGGCTGCGCCGTATGCGCCGTATGCGCCGTATGCGCGGGAACAGCGAATGGGTCCGGGGAAAATGGAGCGCCAGGGAGCGGTGGCGTCGAGTAGCGAGCGGCGCGTACGGGCTCGAATTCCGGGCGCGGCTCCGTAACGTGCGGCTCCGTAACGTGCGGCTCCGTAACGTGCGGCGCCTCCGCGCGCGGCGGCATTGCCGGCAGGACGGACGCTGGTGCCGGTTCCGCCGGCACTGATGCAGGCCGACCAGGCGCCGACGCGGGCTGGACCGCCGCAGGCACCTCGGGCTCCCGCGATACGGCGCGCGCGGGTGGCGCGGCGGGAGTGCGACGCGCCGCCGATGGGATCTCGCCTGGACGAAAAGCCGTTGCAGCCGTCGCCGCCGTCATCTCAGGCGCTGCTCCAGGCGCGGTCATGCCGCCGGCGACGGGCGCCTTCGTGATCGCCGCGGCGGGCGCCGCGAAGTCGTCATCTATGCGACCGGATTCTCCGATCGCCATCACTCCGCCACAGACGGAGCAACGCGCGCGGATGCCGGCCACCGGGATCTTCGCAGGGTCTACCCGGAAGATGGTACCGCACTCGGGACAGCCGACGTTCATCGCCGGGCCCCGTTCGTCAGCCGCTCAGCGCGCCGATACCGACTCGGCGCCGACTTCGGCCGAATCGTGGCGCCTGTCCACGACGAACACCGATCCCGGTAGCGTCTTGGCATAGCTCTTCATCTCCGTGGCCAGTTCGCTCACCTGTGCGGCGTGCGCGAACGTACGTCGTTCGTTGGTCACTATCCCGATGCTGAGAGTCATGAGCGGAACGCGATGCAGCTGCCCCCGGCGGTCCTTGCCGAAGAAATAGCCCGCGTTCCGATCCTGCTCGGAGTACTGGTAGGGCACCAGCGCATCGAAGATCGTGATGATTTCCTGCGAGATCTCCCGCGCATCAGCGTGGGGCACCACGAAGATAAAATCATCGCCCCCGATATGGCCAACGAATCCATCATCCGGGCAGAGGCCGCGCACCACGTCGTGCAGAACCTTTGCGAGGAGACGAATGACCCGGTCGCCCTCGAAGTAGCTGTACCGGTCGTTGTACTCCTTGAAGTGATCGAGGTCGGCGTAGCAGACAGCGAAGGGGAGCGAGAGCGCGATCCGGCGGGCGATCTCGCCCTCGATCTCCGGCGCACCGGGAAGGCGCGTGGAGGGATGCACGCGCACATCGCGTTCTGCGCGACGGAGCATCGCGTCGAGGCGTACCCTTCCCTCGCTCGCCGGCGTGAGCGGCGAGAGCACCTCGTCGGCGCCGGCCTCGAAGGCCGCGGTGATCGCCTTCGCAACCCCCGCCGCGCCCGTTATCCCGGAAGCGACGCCCACCAGGACGGCGCCCGGTACCACGGCAGTGTACGAGTCACCCTTGAGCCGGGCGCAGGCTGCCAGTGCCTGCTCGGCGCAATTCCGCGCCTCGAAGATCACGGCGCGCGGACGCCCACGCAGCGCGCGCGCCATCAGATCGTCCAGCGAAGAGGCGACGATGACGGCGAGCCCGTGGGAGCAGCACCAGCTGCGGACATCGTCCGGCGGCTGTTGCGCATCAGGTGAGAAGTAGATGGCGTGGGGCTGGGCCACGCTAGGCGATCCTCGCGTCTGCGTGCGCCCCGTCACCGTCGGAAATAGTCCGTGCCGGCGAGCGGGGTGTGTGTGGACAGGCGTTCCACAACCGACGATCAGAAAAAGAAGAACGCAACGGCTAGTATGGCGTAAACAGCCAGGAGCAGCGCGCCCTCCAACCAGTTGGACTCCGCGTCCACCACGATAGCCGCGCCGATCCAGACCGCCAGCGCCACACTGGCTACCTCGAAGGTGGTGAAGGCGAGGTCCATCGGCTGGCCGAAGAGCAGCCCCGCGAAGACGAGGAGCGGAGCTACCAGCAACGCCACCTGCACTGAAGAGCCCACGGCGATCCCCACCGCGAGGTCCATCCGGTTGCGGGCCGCCATGAGAATGGCGGCGCTGTGCTCCGCGGCGTTGCCGATGATCGGCACCACTATGATTCCGACGAAGAGCTCGGAGAGGCCAAGCGTGTGAACTGACTCCTGGGTCGCGCCGACCAGAAGCTCCGACATGAAAGCAATCGCTATGGCCACCACGATGAGGGTCCCGATGGAGCGCTTGAGCGACCAGCCGCCCTCTCCATGCCCGCCCTCTTCCGAATCGGTGCCGGCGCCGCCCTTCAGCATCTCGTCCCCCGCCTCCTTCGCCGGCTCGGCGAAGGCCGCGCGGTGGGTACCCATGGAGTAGAGGAGCGAGAGCCCGTAGCCGATGATGAGCAGCACCGCAACGAACTCGGACATGCGCACCGTCTGCACCCGTGCGGGGTCGGGGTGGGCGGCGTGGAAGAGCGCCGGAACCACGAGTCCTACCGCGGCGATGATGAGGAGCGCGGCATTCATCCCGGCCAGGTGCCGGCTGAACTTCTGCACCTTGTATTTCATTCCACCCACCACCTGCGCCACGCCGAGGACGAGGAGCAGATTCCCGATGATCGAGCCGGTGATGGACGCCTTGACCAGATCTATGAGGCCGGCTCTGAGCGCGATGATCGCGATGATGAGCTCCGCCAGGTTTCCGAGCGTAGCGTTGAGCAGGCCGCCGATGGTGGGGCCGGCGTAGGCCGCGAGATGCTCGGTGGCATCGCCCAGCAGTGTGGAGAGCGGCAGGATCGCCAGGGCACTGAAGATGAAAACCAGCAGCGGCGCGGCGCCGAGTAAATCGGCCGCGACCGCCACCGGTATGAAGACGAGTAACCCGTACCAGAGCTTCACTGGCCGTTAGAGCGGCTTTGCTTCATCGATCAGCATGATCGGGATATCCTCACGCACCGGGTAGCGGAGCGAGCATGCGTGGCATATCAGGCACTGCTCGGCCTCACGGTATTCGAGCTCGCCCTTGCACTTCGGGCAGACGAGGAGTTGGAGAAGCTGCGGCGACAGGCTCATGGCGTGGCATCCTCAGATGGTTTGTAACCGAATCGGCGCAGGGCCTTCGCGTTGCGTCGCCAGTTGGGCAGTACCTTCACCCACAGGTCGAGGTAGACCGGCGCGCCCACGAGTTCCTCGATCTTGACTCGCGAAGCACGGCCGATCTCGCGTATCCGCTCGCCCTTTCGGCCGATCAGGATCTGCTTCTGGGTCTGGCGCTCCACGTAGACTACAGCCCGAATGTAAACAGGGCGCCGCTCCTCGCGAAACTCCTCTATCTCGCAGGCGACGCTGTATGGCACCTCTTCCTCGAGCTGCTCGAGCGCGGTCTCCCGAATCAGCTCCGCGGTGAAGAAGCGGAGGGTCTGGGTGCCGATCTCGTCTTCCGGGTAGAGGAACGGACTTTCCGGGAGGCGGGCGGCCACGCGCTCGAGGAGCTCCGCCACGCCTTCTCCGCTCGCCGCCGAGATTGCGACGATGGAGTCGTTGCCAGCGATGCGGCCGAGAAGCTCCTGGCGAGCCGCTGGCTCGAGAGTATCCATCTTGTTGATGGCTGTGATGACCGGCGCATGCGGCGGGCGCTCGAGTGCCGCCGCCTCGGCGAGTGGCGGCGCTGCCGGGTCGTGCGCGTCGATGAGGTAGACGACGACGTCCGCGTCCTCGAGCGCGCGCAACGCAGTGGCGCGCATGGCGCGCTGCAGCTCGTAGCGCGGCTCGAGCAGCCCCGGCGTGTCGAGGATGACCATCTGTACCTCGTCCTGGCTATGGATCCCCACGATGCGATCGCGTGTGGACTGCGGCTTGGAGCTCGTGATGCTGAGCTTCTGGCCGATGATCCTGTTCAGGAGCGTGGATTTGCCGACGTTGGGCTTCCCGACTACGGTGACGATACCGGCTCGAGGCATGGGATACGGGATAAAGCAGAAGGCAGAGAGCAGCGAGCAGAGAGCAGAAAACTACAATGGGGGTGGGGGAAGGAGTGGAGAGGAAACGGGAGGCCCTGCAGTTCCATCTTTCTGGCTTCTGCTTACTCTCTCCGTCGCCGGCACCTCATACACGAAAGCCCCTGGCTGCAGTAGCAGCCAGGGGCT
>DASSOX010000109.1:0-4406 GCA_035700125.1 Gemmatimonadaceae bacterium | reverse complement strand
ATCGTCGTCGGGGCGCTGCTGATCGCGGCGAACGCGTTCAAGATCATCGGCCAGGCCGAGGTGATGGTGATCGAGCGGCTCGGCCGCTTCAACAGGATCGCGCGCTCCGGGTTCAACATCATCATCCCGTTCTTCGAGCGCGCCAAGACGATAGACGTTCGCTACTTCGAGAGCGATCTGAAGGGGATCAAGAAGGTGATCTCCAGCTCCACCGCGCGCATCGACCTGCGCGAGCAGGTGCTCAACTTCCCGAGCCAGCCGGTGATCACGAAGGACAACGTGACCATCGACATCGACGCGGTGCTCTACTACCGCGTGGCCGATCCTCAGAAGGCGGCGTACGCCGTGCAGAACCTCCCTTACGCCCTCGAGACGCTCACGCGCACCACGCTCCGCAACATCGTCGGCGAGATGGAGCTCGATCAGACGCTGGCGAGCCGCGAGATGATCAACACCCGGATGCGCGAGGTGATCGAGGAAGCGGCGATGAGCTGGGGAGTGGACGTGACGCGCGTGGAGCTGCAGGCGATCGAGCCGCCGCGCGAGATCCAGCAGGCGATGGAGCTGCAGATGCGCGCCGAGCGCGAGCGGAGAGCGGCGGTGACGCAGGCGGAGGCGGGGAAGCGCGCGGCGATTCTGGAATCGGAGGGCGTGCGCGAATCGCAGATCCAGCGCGCCGAGGGTGAGGCTCAGGCCGCGGTCCTGCGCGCACAGGGCCTCGCCGAGGCGCGACTGGCAATGGCGCAGGCTGAGGCCGAAGCGCTCAAGCGCATCGGGAATTCGCTTCCCGAGAATCAGGCCGCGATGTATCTCCTCGGTATCAAGTACCTCGAGGCACTCCCCGTGCTCAGTCAGGGAAGAGGGACCACGATCTTCCTTCCCACGGAGGCGACGGCGGTGCTGGGAGCGGTAGGAGGCATAAAGGAGTTGCTCGCTCGTACCGGGATCCACGATGAAGTGGAGTCTGGAGAGGAGCGCAGGAGCGTCTCCCCGGTCCCGCGTCCGCCGTCTGACATCGGCGGCACCCCGAGCGAGCTGGCGTTGCGAGCACTCACAGGTACTCCATCCACGCTCCCGACCGACGAGGAGCGCTGAGAGTTGGCAAAGATCACGCGTCAACGGGCCGAGCTGATCGCCAAGGCGCATGCGTGCGAGAACTGTGGCGAGTACAGCTACAAGAAGCTCTCGGTAAAGCCCGCGCGGCGTGAGAACCAGAAGGAATTCGGCGAAGCGTGGCACGCCGTGAAAGTGTGCGGCGTGTGCGGCATGGAGCAGGAGATGGGGATAGACGCGGAGGGCGACATCGTCTACGTGGGATGATCTGGTAATTTCGTCCCTTGCCAGCCGCGTCAGTCCGTCGCACTTTGGCGGCCATGACAATGGTCGACCTCAGCCAGGCGCAATACGGGGACCGGGTGCAGCACGACCTGCTCGTGCTCAAGCGGGATGAAAAGCAGAAGAGCAGCGGCGAACCATTCGTCAGACTCACCCTCGGTAATTCTTCGGGGCAGATAGACACCGAGCCGATCTGGCAGAATCTCCTCGATACCGGCTGGGCCAACGGCGCCGTGCCGGGCACGATCGTGCAGGCGATCGGGCACATCAGCAGCTTCGACTCGAAGCGTCAGCTCAAGCTGACCGCGCCGCTCAGGGTGCTGCCGAGGGACGAGGCCCGCCTCGAGGATTTCCTGCCGCGCATCGCGCAGGATACGACCGCGCTCTGGGACGCGGTGGACAAGCTTCGCGGCGAGATCGTATCGGAGCGTCTCAGGAAGGTTCTGGGCCTCTTCTTCGACGATGAGCCCTTCCGGCTCGACTTCGAGCGCACGCCCGCTTCGATCAACGGCCACCACGGGAAGCTCGGAGGTCTGCTCCTGCACGTCTGGGAGGTGACCTACATCGGGAGGCACATGGCGAAGGCGATGCGCGCCGATGTGGACCTCGTGGTGGCGGGCGCGCTCCTCCACGACATCGGGAAGGTGGAGGCGTATGGCGTCTCCTGGGAGGGCTTCACGCGCACGCCCTGCGGCTACCTCATCGAGCACGTGGTACTCGGCTGCCTGATGCTCGAGCGTCGGCTGGCCGCGGTGGGCGAGCCGTTATGCAGCGACGATCAGCTCATGGAGCTCCAGCATCTGATCCTCTCGCACCATGGAAAGCTCGAGTTCGGGAGTCCGGTGCGTCCGCTGACTGCCGAGGCCGAGATCCTCCACCGCGCCGACGAGGCGTCCGCGAAGAGCGCCGACGTGATCGAATCGCTGCGCGACGACGATGCTTTCCGCGACGGCACCCCCTTCGCCGACAAGTCGAAGCTCTGGCGAGTGGAGCGGAGGAGCCTCTGGAGGAAGGGGCATGAATGGTGAGCGGAACGTTTCGCCGAGAGGCAGGTAGTATTATTGATAGCGGCCGCCTCAGGGGTGGCTCGCAACGTTCTATCGGCCAACAGCGTTGTACCTGATGGTGTCAACGGGCGGCAGCTCCAGTCGCCCGTGCGATTGCGGCGTCCAGCTCCCCTGCATAGACGCCGTGGGTTTCTATTGGAGGATCCAATGCGCAAGCCACGCCCGGCTACCTACAACCCGGCACAGGCACTCCAGCTCATCTCGCACGATCGTAATGGAATGCCGCTCAGCTGCCCATCATGTTCCGGTGACATAGTCCGCGATCCGGATCTGATGCCTCCCCTGCCACGCTCCCACGTTACGCTACGCTGCGCGAGCTGCGGGCGAGTGGCTCGGTACATCGCCGGCGCCGCCTGAAAGGTCCCCGGTCTCCACACAACCGATATTGCGCGTCTGCTTGAGGGGCGGGAGATCACTCCCGCCCCTTGCGCCTTTCGGCGTGGCCCGATTTGTGATGGAACGCCGACTACCCGGTGCCGTAGAAATTTGCACCCTAACCAGTGCAAATTTAGGCACGTTCCAGGATCCAGTTGGACTGGTGTGGGAGCTCTGGAGCCCCGACCTTTCGAGCAGGATCGAGCATCACCGTTTTATCCCCGCTGGGGAGAGGTAAGGTACCATGTCTCGCATTACGGGCACAGTAAAGTGGTTCAATGACGCGAAGGGCTACGGCTTCATTTCGCACGAGGGAGGCCCAGACGTCTTCGTCCACTTCAGTGCGATCCGAGGCAACGGCTTCAAGTCATTGGCCGAAGGCGATCAGGTGGAGTTCGAGATCGTCCAAGGACAGAAAGGACCGCAGGCAGCGGAGGTGCAGCGGATCTGATCTCGGCCCGGCTCGAAAAGAAAAAGCTCCGGCAGGCGTAACGCCTGCCGGAGCTTTTTCTATTTCGCCGCGAATCCACTCAGCGATCGCTCGCCACCATTCCACCGCACTTCCCCGCAGGCGCAGACTGGCCGCACCCGAACGATTCGCTGCCCAATGCCCCATCCACACATTCCACACATCTTCCGGCGGCATATCGCTTCGCACCCGGCCCCGCCTGGGCGCTGGAGCGAACCCCGCAGCCGCCTCGCGACGCCTGACACCGACGCAAGCGACGTACCCGAAGCCCTCGAGAGGCGGGAAATGTCGCCGAGCGGGCACCGCTCTTGCCCGGTCCGTCAGAGCATGCGATCGACGGGTTTTGACTCCCTGGATCAATGGAACCGATGGGGGTCGGACTCCTTTGATCGCCATGGCGGTCATGAGGAGTCTGACCCCCATCGGTTCCACGGGCACCCGCCACTGAAATGCTGGAAAACGAGCTGCTGGAGATCGAAAATTCGGGCGGTGATGGGAGCTTGCGCGTCGCCCGCGGAAAGACGCTGAAGCTCTCGAGCCTCGACAAGCCCTACTTCCCGGCGATCGGCGCGACGAAGGGTGAGCTGATGCGCTACTATGCCGGCGTGGCGCCGCTCATCGTCCCGCTCATGAAGGACCGGCCGCTCGTCCTCAAGCGCTCGCCCGAGGGCGTGGAAGGGGAGATCTTCTTTCAGCAGAAGCCCCCTGCGCGTACGCCCGATGTCGTGCGCATAGAATCGGTTCCGGCGCCGCTGATCGACGGGAAGCGCGGAAAGCCCGAACGAAGGATCGTGGGTGGCGACTTGGCCACGCTCCTGTACACGGTGCAGATGGGGTGCATCTCGGTGGACCCCTGGTTCTCCCGGGTGGGGAACATCGAGCATCCCGACTACGCGGTTCTGGACCTCGACCCGGGGCCGGAAGCGGGATTCCGAGGCGTGGTGCGCGCAGCTCAACTGGTGCACGCGGAGCTCGAGCGGCTCGGTGTCAGCGCCGCGCTCAAGACCTCAGGCTCGCGTGGACTCCACATCGCCATCCCACTCCCCCGGAAGACGCCATACGACCTGGCGCTCCGTTTCGCCGAGTCGATTGCCAGGCGTGTGGCGACCGACCACCCCGCGGTTGCAACGGTGGAAAGAGCGCTCGCCGACCGGCCGCCG
>DASSOX010000108.1:0-27861 GCA_035700125.1 Gemmatimonadaceae bacterium | reverse complement strand
CTGAAAAGCACAAAAGGAGCGCGTCGGCTCCTTTCGTGAATGGTCGGGGCGAGTGGATTTGAACCACCGACCTCCTGGTCCCGAACCAGGCGCGCTAACCGGGCTGCGCCACGCCCCGCCGACGCCATGAAACGGGAACTGGTGCAACTGGCGTCATGGCGCGCCCGCGAGGACTCGAACCTCGAACCTTCTGATCCGTAGTCAGATGCTCTATCCAATTGAGCTACGGGCGCCCTGTGTTTTTCAGACTTTCAGACTATACGACGGCGGACGCGTCTCGTGCTGCGTAGACACATCCGCCGTCAGCATGGTGAACTTACCCGAGCAGAGATGTGACGTCAAGACAGCGTCGTTCGTTCAGATTACCCGCGTACGCCGCTTAAAAAAAGCGCGGTGCTGACGAGGAATCTTCCCCGGCTGTTGCCGAAGGATGGGCGGTACAAGACTCGAACTTGTGACCTCCACGATGTCAACGTGGCGCTCTAACCAACTGAGCTAACCGCCCCTTGAACTACAGGGTTCGGGAGCAGGATCAAGGGTTCGGGTACTGCTCCTGGCCGTCATCCCGGCCGTCGAAGGCCGTCATCCCCGCGCAGGCGGGGATCCAGATTCGGCCGGCCGAGATGGATTCCCGCTTGCGCGGGGATGACGGCATTACGCAGTACCTGAACCCTGAACCCCGACTCCTGAACCCTGTAGTCAAGCGGGAAACGGGACTCGAACCCGCGACCCCAACCTTGGCAAGGTTGTGCTCTACCAACTGAGCTATTCCCGCGAAACGGAACTACAAAATAATCGTATGCATCGGCAGGTGCGCCGAGCCAGGTGGAGGCGAGGGGAATCGAACCCCTGACCTCTTGAATGCCATTCAAGCGCTCTCCCAACTGAGCTACGCCCCCGGCGATCTGCCCCGACCGTGACGCCCTGGCCGGGAACCCCGAACGATAGCCAGGGCTGACTAACCTGTCAAGGAATTGGGGCTGGCGTAATCCGCGTCAGACTGTATTTTAGCACCGCATTTTCTCACTCCCCGAGCCGCACTGGCAACGGGCTGAAGTCGACGGCAATCGATATGGCGGTATGCGTCGCCGACTGCATTCATAGATCTCAACACGATTCGTCCGAGGCTCACTCCATCATGACCGAAGTCAAGCGCCGCCGCCGCCGGGCAGCGCCAGCAGGTATCGCGCCCTCCGAACCCGAGCGCGACATCCTCGACCAGTATCTCTACGAAGTAAGCACCTACCCCCTGCTCAAGGGCACGGAGGAGATCGAGGTCGCGCGCAGGATCCGTGCGGGCGATCAGGATGCGCTTCAGGAGCTCGTCAAGCGCAACCTCCGTTTCGTCATATCCGTCGCAAAGAAATATCAGAACCGCGGACTTCCCCTCATAGACCTCATTGGCGAGGGCAATGTCGGGCTGCTCACGGCGGCACGAAAGTTCGATCCCGACCAGGGCGTGAAGTTCATCTCCTACGCCGTGTGGTGGATCAGGCAGGCCATCCTCTCGTCGCTCGCGCGGCAGGGGCGCACCGTGCGCGTGCCGCTCAACCGCACCGCCGATCTCTCCCGCATCATCAAGGCGTCGGAGATTCTCCGTCAGAAGCTGCGGCGCGAGCCGAACCTGGAGGAGCTGGCCTACCTCACCGGCCTTTCCGTGGACGTCGTGCAGTCGCTCGCTGCGCTCAACAGCGGCGACGTTCGCCTCGATGCGCCCATGGACCCGGAGGGCGATCGCTCGCTCATCGAGCGCTTCGTGGCCGATGAGCTGCCCGACGCCGAGGAGGAGGCGATGAACCACTTCCTCACCGACGAGATCGAGCAGGCGCTCGGCACGCTCCCTCCGCGCGATGCCAAGGTGCTCCGCCTCTACTTCGGTCTCGACGGCGGCCGCGAGCACACCCTGGAGGAGATCGGCTCCATGCTCGGTGTCACCCGCGAGCGAGTCCGCCAGCTCCGCGACCGCGCCCTCAAGCGACTGCGCGAAGGCGAAGTGGGGAGGGCGCTGAGCAGCTTCGCGGCGTGATCAGAAGCGTTATGCGGAAACGGGAACTGCGAGGGTTCAGGATTCAGGGTTCAGGGTTCAGGTACTACCTCGGCGGCAGGATCTCGATCGCTGGGTAGTTCCTGAACCCTGAACCCTGCCTCCTGAACCCTTTGTAGTTCCCGTTCCCTATCCCCGCTTCCTCTCTCCTACTGCCCCCCTCTCCTCGTCCATATCACGATCGTCCCGCAGGCAGCGCTGCCGCCGCCCTGGAACTCGGCGGGGGTTTCGGTGGGGCCCTTGTAAACTTCGATCGCCTGGATGTCCTGCGGCTGGACTATCTGATCCATGTCGTCGCCGCCGGTGGAGAGAAAGGGCGAGCCGTCGATGTAGTACTGCACGGGGCAGTAGCCGGCCGAGGAGCGCGACATCTGCACGGTGTAGCCGCTGCCGTTCCATTGCACCTGCACGCCGGGGATCGTGCGGAAGAGATCCGTGGTCCTGATCGCGCCGCGCTTCTCGATGTCGTCGCGTGTGATGTACGTACCGAAGCCGCTCTTCTTGCGCCTGTCGAAGCCGGGGATCCCCGAACCCTTCTTGGCCGCGACTTCCACCGCCTCGAGCACAACCGCCCGCTCTTCCAGCACCGCGTCGATCTTGCTGATCTTGTCGGGTGAGAGATCCACCGCATAGCGTCGCGGCGCGTACCCTATCTGACGCACCTCGATGCTCTGCGTACCGCCGGGAAGTCCGCCCAGGCGGAAGGCTCCGTTCTGGTCGGTCCTTCCACCGAGGTTGGTGCCGAGCAGGAGAACCTGCGCGCCCTCGAGCGGCTGGCCGTTGGTGGCCTTGACCGTGCCCGAGAGCACCGCAGTGCCTAGTGGCGCGGTGGTCCTGGCGCCGGTATCCGCGGCCTGACGCGCGGCGACGGCGGCCGGCGGACGTGTGCCGATCAGGAAATTGCGCGTCCCTATTCCCCCCTCGGGGACGTTCACCTCGATCCAGCCGCTGCGCTGCGTCTTCGTGCGCGCCTGCGCGGTGACGCGCACTCCCACCGGGACGCCGCAGGCATGGTAGGTTCCTCTGTCATCCGTGAGCACGCTCACAGCCCTCGGTACCTTCGTCACGGAGGTGTTGCCCACGCTCATACCGGTCCACATGAGCACTACGCGTACGCTGTCGAGCGGTTTGTCGGTAGCCGCATCGCGCACGGTACCGGCTACGAGCCCACGACCGTCGGTGAGCGACGTGTCGGGGCAGATGGCATAGCTGATGGTGCGCATCGACGGGACGGCGAGCTCCACGAAGTTCTCGCCGCCGCTGCGAACCTGGATCTGTCGGGGCGGCGGCGTCACGCCAAGCGAGTCGAGCGACGGGTGAAAGAATCCGATCGTGTAGGTGCCGTTCACCGCCGAGTCGAGCTCGAAGCGAAAGCGTCCGCCTGCGTCGGTGGTGACCGACTGCGAGCTCCCGGAAAGCAGTACCGTGGCACCAGCGAGCGGCTGGTTGGTCATGCTGTCCAGTACGAAGCCGCTGATCACGGTCTTCGCTCCCGCACTCTGGCCGGTGTCGCTCGGGGTGGTGGTCTGCGTCCGCGCGGCGTTGGTCGAGCTGTCGCCGGGCGATGCCTGTCGCTTGCGCGTCGTGCTCTGGGCGCTCGCGGAGGCGGCTACGAGGAATGCTAGGAGAAGTAGTGCGGGGATCGAACGCGGCATTGGAGATCCGGAATCTGCGTTGGCTCGTGCTGCGGGGCGTCGCCGAGCGCTGTTCGGAGATAGCGTGGCGGCAGCATGCTGGCGCCCGTCAGGTAAATAATACCCCGGAGTGGCGCGCGTTGCCCACCCGTGCGGAGTCCCCCAGATTACGCACGTCGCTCGGTTGGGCGGTGCGGTACGCGAGCTGGCCACGCTGGCGGCGCGGCCAACTCGCTGCCGGGAGCAGCTCGGCCGGGAGCGGCACGTCGTGCGAAGCCAGGAGCGTGTGAATTGATCCAATGGATTGACGTCTACAAGTCGTTCGGCCCCAAGAAGGTGCTCCAGGGCTTCACGCTCGACGTGGTCGAGGGCGAGACCGTGGTGATCATCGGCTACTCGGGATCGGGGAAATCGGTAGCGATCAAGCACGTGGTGGGGCTTCTCACGCCCGACAGCGGCACCGTGATCGTGGACGACCTCGACGTTCCCTCGCTCCCCAGGCGCGAGCTGTACGAGCTGCGCTCGCACATCGGCTACGTCTTCCAGTTCGCGGCGCTCTTCGATTCGCTCACGATCGGTGACAACGTGGCGATGGGGCTGCGCAAGCAGGGCGAGCTCGATGAGGGCGAGATCGCCGAGCGGGTGAAGCGAGCGCTCGAGCTGGTGGATCTTCCCAACGTCGCCGATCGTTATCCTGCGGAGCTCTCGGGTGGGATGCGCAAGCGCGTGGGAATCGCGCGGGCGGTGGCGCACAGACCCAAGTACATCCTGTACGACGAGCCCACCACCGGCCTGGATCCCGTCACGAGCGCCAACATAGATCAGCTCATGATCCGCATGCGCGAGAAGCTCGGCGTGACGAGCGTGGTCATCACGCACGACATGCGGAGCGCGTACACGATCGGCACTCGCATCGCGATGTTGTACGAGGGGCGCGTGCGGCAGGTGGGGACGGTGGAGGAGATCCGCAATACCTCCGACCCGATAGTGCGTCAGTTCATCGAGGGCAGGCCGACGCTTCAGGAGAACGAGGAGCCGGCGGCGGCTCTCGCCCCGGGTGGAAGCTCAGTGCGGGGGCGCTGATGCCGCGTTCGCGGGCCCGGCAGGAGGTATCGGCCGGCGGCGTGGTTTTCCGGATGGAGGATGGCCGGCCGCTCTTCCTGTTGATCCGCGACAGCTACGACAACTGGGGCTTTCCGAAAGGGCACGTGGAGCGCGACGAGGCGCCGGAGCGGACCGCCGTGCGCGAGGTGGAAGAGGAGACGGGTCTCCACGACCTGGAGCTGCGCGACGCCATAGACACCATCGACTGGTACTTCCGCTTCCGCAAGCGCCTGATCCACAAGGTTTGCCACTTCTACCTGATGGAGAGCGCGCACGCCGAGACCTGCCCCCAGCGTGAAGAGGGAATCACCGAGTGCAACTGGCTCCCCCTGAGCGAGGCGCTCGAGCGCATCTCCTACGCGAACGCGCGTGGCGTGCTGGAGCGGGCCGCGGGGATGGTGGAGGGGCGGAAAGGAAGCAGAGAGCAGAAAGCAGAAAGCGGTAACGGCTCGTAAGGCGAGGGCTGTAATCAGGAAAAGCCGTCATCCCCGCTTTAGCGGGGAGGAGTGTACCCGCTTTCGCGCGGCTGACGTTGTATTACGAGCCGCTCACCGCTTTCTGCTTTCTGCTCTCTGCTTCCTTCCCTCCCTCCTCCACGGCACGGGAAATCCGGTGGCGAGCCACTTGTCTGGGGAGGCGCCTTGTGATAAAATTCACAAGCTGTGGCAGCCATGGGATTGGTACGCCCAAGCCACCCAGTTCACCCGACTCTCAGACACGCCTCACATGGCCTCCGAAACCTCGCTCCGACCCGCCGAGATCAAGGACATCCTCCTCCAGCAAATCGAGGCGGCTGACTTCAACGAGCCCGACATCGAAGACGTCGGTACCGTCCTCGAGGTACGCGACGGTATCGCTCGCGTCTACGGTCTCACCAAAGCGATGGCCGGCGAGATGCTCGAGGTTACCTCGAGCGAAACCGGCGACAGGATCGCCGCGCTCGTCCTCAACCTCGAAGAAGACAACATCGGCGCCGTCATCCTCGGCGACTACCTCAAGCTCCGCGAGGGCGACGAAGTCCGCCGCACCGGTCGCGTGCTCGAGGTGCCCGTCGGACCCGAGCTGGTAGGACGCGTGGTGGATGCGCTTGGCAATCCGATCGACGGACTCGGCCCCATCAACGCGAAGCACACCCGCAAGGTGGAATCCGAGGCGCCCGGCATCATCGTCCGCCAGCCGGTGAAGGAGCCGCTGCAGACCGGTATCAAGGCCATCGACTCGATGATCCCGATCGGCCGCGGACAGCGCGAGCTGATCATCGGCGACCGGGCCATCGGCAAGACCGCGATCGCGATCGACACGATCATCAACCAGAAGGGCACTGGCGTGATCTGCGTGTACGTCGCGATCGGCCAGAAGAAGTCCACCGTCGCCGCAACGGTCGAGCGCCTCCGCGAGAAGGGCGCGATGGAGTACACCATCGTCGTCGTCGCCGCGGCCTCCGACCCGGCGCCGATGCAGTACATCGCGCCCTACTCGGGCTGCGCGATGGCCGAATACTTCATGTACCAGGAAGGGAAGGCGACGCTCTGCGTCTACGACGACCTCTCCAAGCAGGCAGCGGCCTATCGCGCGATCTCGCTCGTGCTGCGCCGCCCGCCCGGTCGCGAGGCGTACCCCGGCGACGTCTTCTACCTCCACTCGCGTCTCCTCGAGCGCGCCGCGAAGTTGAGCGAGGATCCGAGCGTGGTGGACAACGAGACGATCTTCGCACCAGGCGGCTCGCTCACCGCGCTGCCGATCATCGAGACGCAGGCGGGCGACGTTTCAGCCTACATCCCGACGAACGTCATCTCGATCACCGACGGTCAGATCTTCCTCGAGGCCGACCTCTTCAACGCGGGCGTTCGTCCCGCGGTGAACGCCGGTATCTCGGTGTCGCGCGTCGGCGGCTCCGCGCAGATCAAGGCGATGCGCTCGGTCGCCGGACGTCTCCGCCTCGACCTCGCGCAGTACCGCGAGCTCGAAGCGTTCGCTGCCTTCGCGTCGGACCTCGACAAGACCACCCGTGCACAGCTCGATCGTGGCATGCGCACCGTGGAAGTGCTCAAGCAGCCGCAGTACGAGCCGATGGCGGTGGAGCAGCAGGTGATGATCCTCTACGCCGTGACCAACGGCTTCCTGGATGATGTCCCGGTCGATGCCATCCGCGAGTGGGAGAGCGGCTTCCACGCCTTCATGGCGCAGCAGTTCCCACAGGTGGGTCAGCAGATCCGCGAGACGAAGGTGCTCTCCAAGGAGACCGAGGGAGAGCTCAAGCGCGGCATCGAAGCCTACAAGAGCGCGGAGAAGGCGACGCGCGGATCGCGCAATGGCTAAGGGTCGCGAGCTCAAGGGCCGCATCAAATCCGTGGAAGGCACGCGGAAAATCACGCGTACCATGGAGATGGTGGCCACCTCGAAGCTCAAGCGCGCGCAGGACCGTGTGGTCGGCGCGCGTCCGTACGCCCAGGCGCTCACCGGAGTGATCGCCGACCTGTACTCGCCGGCGCTCGCCGAGCGCTTCCCGCTCTTCCGGCAGCCCTCGGAGATCCGGCGCGCCGGCGTCCTGCTCATCACCTCGAACCGCGGGCTCGCGGGCGCCTTCAACGCGAATCTCATTCGCGAGGGGCGGCATCTCCTGGAGCGTCTGCAGAAGGACGGCGTCGAGACGGAGCTGCACGCGGTGGGTCGCAAGGGACTCGGCTACTTCCGCTACATCGGCGCACCTGTCGCATCGTCGCGCACGGACATCGGTGACAGGCCCACCTCGGAGGAGGCAGCGCAGTTGGTGGAGCCGTTGATGGCGGAGTTCGTGGCGGGCCGTCTCGATGCGGTGTACGTGGTATACGCCAGGTACAACTCGCCGCTCTCCACGCCGCCCACCACCGAGCAGATTCTCCCCGTCACTCCGCCCGAGCGCGGCGCGACGGCGAAGGACGGGAAGTTCGCGGGACTCGCGCACGACTACCTGCTCTTTCCGAGCGCCGAGGTGATCCTCCGCGAGCTCGTTCCGCTCTACGTGCGGAACGCGGTTTACCGCGCGCTGGTGGAGACGGCGGCCGGCTTCCAGGGCGCTCAGCGCACGGCGATGAAGAACGCGACCGACAATGCCGGTGAGATGTTGAACACGCTGCGCAGGACGTACAACCGCGCCCGCCAGGCGCAGATCACGCAGGAAATCGCGGAGATCGTGGGCGGCGCGGAGGCACTCTGATCTTCTGTCTCTGACGTACCGCACCGTAGCGGCCTCGCGCCGCGAGGATGCTTTCACACTGACGCGATCGACACCATGGTAGAGCTGAACCACAACATCGGCAAAGTCATCCAGGTCATCGGGCCGGTCATCGACGTGGAGTTCGAGGCCGAGCATCTCCCCGAGATCTACAACGCGCTCACCATCGACCAGACGCTCGAGGGCGGGCAGCGCGTGGACGTGGTGGTCGAGGTGCAGCAGCACATCGGCCGCAACCAGGTGCGCGCGGTGGCCATGTCTACCACCGATGGCGTGCAGCGTGGGATGGAGGTGACCGACACCGGCGCCCCGATCTCCGTGCCCGTGGGCAACCATGCGCTCGGCCGCATCCTCAACGTGCTCGGCGAGCCAGTGGACAACGGTCCGCCGATCCCGGCAGACTCCCCGCGCTGGCCGATCCACCGGCCCAGCCCGGATTTCGTGAACCTCGAGCCAAAGACCGAGATCTTCGAGACCGGCATCAAGGTCATCGACCTTATCGCTCCCTTCGTGAAGGGCGGCAAGATCGGTCTCTTCGGCGGCGCCGGGGTGGGGAAGACGGTCATCATCCAGGAGCTCATCAACAACGTGGCCAAGGGCCACGGTGGACGTTCGGTATTCTGCGGCGTGGGCGAGCGGACGCGCGAGGGGAACGACCTCTACCTCGAGATGAAGGAGTCGGGCGTGATCGACTCGGCCGCGCTGATCTACGGCCAGATGAACGAGCCGCCGGGCGCGCGTCTCCGCGTGGGCCTCACCGGGCTCACGGTGGCGGAGTACTTCCGCGACGTGGAAGGTCAGGACGTGCTGGTCTTCATCGACAACATCTTCCGCTTCACGCAGGCGGGCTCGGAGGTGTCGGCGCTTCTGGGCCGGATGCCGAGCGCGGTGGGCTACCAGCCTACGCTCGCCACCGAGATGGGCGATCTGCAGGAGCGGATCACCTCCACGAAGACCGGCTCGATCACGTCGGTGCAGGCGATCTACGTTCCCGCCGACGACATCACCGACCCCGCGCCGGCGACGGCGTTCGCGCACCTCGACGCGACCATTGTGCTCTCGCGTGCACTCACCGAGATCGGGATCTATCCCGCCGTGGATCCGCTCGCATCGACGTCGCGAATTCTCTCCGCGCAGTACGTGGGAGAGCGTCACTACAAGGCGGCGTTCGCGGTGCTCGGCATCCTGCAGCGCTACAAGGAGCTGCAGGACATCATCGCGATCCTCGGCATGGAAGAGCTGTCGGAGGACGACAAGCGGATCGTGGCGCGTGCGCGCCGCGTGCAGCGCTTCCTCTCGCAGCCCTTCGCCGTGGCACAGCAGTTCACGGGCGTCGAGGGCCGGTACGTTAAGCTCGAGGACACCGTGGAGTCGTTCGAGCGGGTGGTGTCGGGCGAGTTCGACGAGCTTCCAGAGCAGGCCTTCTACATGGTGGGCGGTATCCAGGAAGCGGTCGAGAAGGCCAAGACCCTCAAGAGTTGAGTCAGAGAGTGCTGAACGTATCGGTTATCTCTCCCGAGGCCACGCTCTTCACTGGCGACGCGGAGTCGGTGGTGGCTCCGGCGTTCGACGGCGAGGTGGGGATTCTCACCGGGCATGCGCCCATGATCACCGCGCTCGGACGCGGCACGCTCCGCGTGGAGAACGCGGGGAACGTTCAGCAGTTCGACGTGAACGGCGGTTTTCTCCAGGTGGTGGACAACCAGGTGCGAGTCGTGACCGAGCACGCGGAGCAGCATCGCTGAAGCAACCCGGTTTGGTCGACCGGCAGGACACTCGCACATAGATTGCAATCCGAGTCGCGCGCCGTGGGGAGAGCCCCGCGGCGTGCGATTTCACGTCAGGTCGGGAGGTGCGGTGCCGCGTGCAATGGCGTTGATGAAAGTGGGCCTGACGGCGGTGCTGGCGGTGGCCGGCGCACGTCCTGCGGCAGCGCAGATGGTGGGCGTTCCGGTGCTGCAGAATGCCTTCCTCAATCCGGGCGTGACGCTCGGCGTCGACTTCGCCGCCGCTTCCGAGGCCGTAGTGTACGGCGGCGCGCTGGCCTGGGTGCCGCGCAGCAGCAAGGTCCAGTTGAGCGGCGGATTCGGCGCTCTCGTCCCGGACAACGGTTCCGGCAGGGCCACGTGGGGTGCGAGGGCGATGTTCCCGATCAGCGCCATCCGTACGCGAAGCCTCGGTGTAGCCGTCTTCGGTGGCGTCGGGAGTCTGAGCGCCGGCAGCGTGACTGAAACCCGAATCCCCCTAGGAGCGTCTCTTGGTTATCGTGCGAGGCTTGGCGAGTGGCGCGCGATCTCGGCGTACGTTGCGCCTTTCGCCGACATATCGCGGCTCAAGAGCGATTCGGGCACGGTAAACGAGACGCTCTTCCGCGTCTCGTTGGGAGTCGATGTGGCGATCGCCAGGCAGATCGGACTGACGATCGGTTACGAGTGGGGATCCCGGGCCCCCGCGGAAAGTCCTGGACCGGCCGGCGGTCTTTTCGGAGTCGGCCTTTCGTACGCGCTGCGCAGGCCGTGAGGCAGGAGCGGCCGCCGCGCCATGAAGAACCATCGAATTGTCGTCTTACCAGAAGAGGAGCACAAATGTCGAAGAGAACTACCAGTCTTGCCGCCGCGCTGTTCGCCGGCATCGCTACCATCTCGATCGCCGCTGACGCTAACGCGCAGGCCTGGCACTACCCGGCATTCCAGCCGCCCACGATCGCCACGCGCGAGTTCAACTTCGCCATCGCCGGCGGCGGCGACTACGGTACGAGTGGTCTCTTCCAGTGGCGTGAGGGCCTGGGCCCCGACACGCACTTCTCGATGGACGTCGGCTTCGGCGACCCGGACTACAGCGATGCGGGTTTCCTCATCGGTGCGGGGCTCGCCCAGCGCGTCATGCGCTCCACACAGGATACGCCGATAGACGTGCTCCTCACCGGCGGCCTCTATGGCGAGTTCGGAATGTCGCAGAGCTTCGTTCGCATCCCGATTGGCGCCGTCGTCGGTCACCGTTTCCCGATCGAGGGAAGCCGTACGGCCATCACCCCGTATGTGCATCCCCGCATCTCTCTGGATGCCTGCGTGAGCGACTGCCACGGCCTCGGCACGAAGGTCAAGCTGAATTTCGACCTCGGCGCTGACTTCGAAGTGACCCAGAAGCTCTCTCTCCGCGGCGCGATTCTCATCGGCGGCGTGAGCGCCGGCGACAGCCAGGCCGGCTTCGGCTTCGGCGTCGCCTTCCACCCGGGGAAGACGAGGTAAGGTAGAGACGAAAGCGGAAGGCAGAGAACAGAAAGCAGTGAACTACCCCGGAGACGAAGGCCCTCCCTCCAGGAGCAGTTCCTGCTTTCTGCTTCCTGCTCACTGCTTTCTTGCTGTTCCCCCCCATCCCCCGGCCCGCATCTTGCCCCCCATGCCCTCCAAAGGCACCTACGGATGGATGCATGGCCAGCACCTTCTCGTCGTCGCCGAGCATACTGGTGGTCGATGACGATCGCGACAACGCTGTCATAGTTCGTGACCTGCTCGAGGCACACGGGTACACGGTCTACGTAGCGCACGACGGTAACGAGGGGCTCGCAATGTTCGACGAGATCCGCCCGGCGCTCGTGCTGCTCGACGTCATGATGCCGGGGCGGAGCGGCTGGGAGGTGTGCCATTCCATGAAGCAGCACCCCACCCACGGTCGCAACGTGCGCGTCGTCATGCTGACCGCGCTCAGTGCCTGGAACGACAAGCAGGCGGCCATCCAGACCGGAGCCGACGATTACGTCACCAAACCGGTCGATCTAAAGGGTCTGCTGAACTGCGTGAAGCGGAACCTCGCACTCGTGGGACCGCCCGCCTGATCCCCGGCCGGACAACAGCCAGCGTGACACCCTCGATTCTCCTGACCGACAGCTGCGACCCCGACCTGGCTTCGGTCGCTGCGCGCACGCCCGGCGGTCGGACCGAGGTGCGGCCATCGGCGGAGCTGGCCGCCGCCATGGGAGAGCTTCGCGGAGTGATGGCCGTGGTCGTGGCCAGCAGCGATCCGGATGTCGTGCATGCGGTGGCGGAGCGCGGCAGACTCTATCGCGTGCCCGTGATAATGGCATGTGAGTCGGAGGAGGGCTGCCGGCTCGCGGGCGAGGTTCACGCCGACGAGTGGTACACTCTCCCTGCCTCCGTCGATGAGATCGAACGCCGCCTGCGCACGGCGACGCTCCGGGTGCGCGCCGCGGAGATAGCCGAGGCGAACCGGCTGGAGCGCGTCGCCTTCGAGTCGCTTCTCTTCGACTCGCGCACTCGGATGCCCACGCTCCCGGTGATGATCGAGCGGACGCGCGCCATCATCAAGGAGCGCGGCGAGCTGGTGATCTTCTACCTGGATTTCATCCGCTTCGCCAAGATCGAGGAGATCTACGGCTGGGAAAAACTGGACGATGTGTTGGCCAGCACCGCGGGCGCGGTGCGGGATTTCATATCTCGCGAGAAACTGGGCGACATGCGGATGATGCTCGGCTTCACGCACGACGACGACTTCATCTTCTTCTACATCCCGGAGCGCGACCGGCGCAGCGCTTCCGATCAGGAGATCACGGAAGTCGCGCAACGACTGCATCGCTTTGTGGGGATGCGTCTGGAAGACGAGCACGGCGAGGACGTGGCGGCTCTCTTCGACATCTTCGTCGGCTCGGCGCACGTCTACCACAATCCGAAGGTGCGCCTCGAGCGGCTCATCTACCGCGGAGTGCGCGAGGCAGCGCATACCGCGCGGAGCATCGAGCAACGGCAGCGCGCGCGCAAGGTAACCGATCTGCGGCGGCTGCTGCACGATCGCAGTCTCTACGTGGAGTACCACCCGATCTTCTCCGCCGAGACCGGCCGCATCTTCGGTTACGAGGCGCTGGCTCGCGGAGTCGCGCGGACTCTCCGAAGCCCCGAGGTGATGTTCGAGGTGGCTGCCGACGCGGACCTCGTGTGGGAGCTGAGCCGCCTCTGTCGCGCTCGCGCTGTGGAGGGGGCGCCCGAAAGACTTGGCGATGGGCAGCTCCTCTTCCTCAATGCCGACCCGCACGACTTCACCGACCCGACCTTCGGCGAATTCGACTCCATGGATCCGCACCGCGTGGTGATCGAGATCACCGAGCGGACAGCGATCACCGACTACCCGGCGTTTCGTGAGCGGCTGAACGCACTGCGTGCGCGCGGCTTCCGCTTCGCCGTGGATGACGCGGGGAGCGGCTACGCGGGGCTCGGCTCCATCGCGAACCTGGAGCCGGACTTCATCAAGCTCGACATCTCGCTCATCAAGTCCATCGAGACGAACTTCATCAAGCAGAATCTCGTGGAGACGATGGTGGGCTTCGCGCGCGAGCAGGGCGCGATGGTCATAGCCGAGGGGATCGAGAGCGCGGCGGAGCTTGATACCGTGAAGCGGCTCGGCGTGCCGCTGGTGCAGGGATTCTTCCTGCAGCCGCCCGCGGGGCAGCGTGGCAACGAGCAGGGGAAGAATGGCGATCGCGCTGCGGCGCGCGCGGCCGCGCGCAGGATTCGCCAGGCGGGTACGCAGGTGCGGCGACGAAAGTAGCCCGTGCACGGCGCGGAGCTTCGCGCCTTCCGCCCTCATTGAAAGAGCAGCCGCTCAACCAGAGCGCCCGAACGCGCGGCCGCACCGAGTCCCGATCTGACCATCTCTCTCGCCCCTCCACCGGCGGCATCTCGCATCGCGCGCTCGCCCAGCCACCCCGCGAGCAGCTCGGCGAGTTCCGCTGCATCGCGCACGGGCGCGCCGCCTCCGGTCACGGCGAGGAGGCGTGCGTCGCGGCTCGCCTCGAAGCGCGGGCCGAATGCTACCGGCGCGCCGAAGGCCGCCGGCTCCAGCACCGAATGCAGGCCAGCCGAGTGGAATCCGCCTCCCACATACGCGGCATCCGCGAGCGAGTAGAGATCTCCCAGCACGCCCACGCGGTCCACCAGCACTATTTCCGCATCCCGCGCAGCCGCTGTCCCGAGTCGGGCCAGAGCAATCCTGCTCCCCGCGGCCCAACGCTCGATTGGCTCGAGGTGCACGCCGGTCGGCTCGTGCGGCGCGATCACCATGCGCGCACCGGGAACCGCGCGCCGCAGCTCTATCCACGCGGGGAGGAGCACGACTTCGTCCGATGGCCACGTAGAACCGGCAACGAGCGTGGGCCGCTCAGAGGCGAGCGGCGAGAGCAGCTCGCCAGTGCGATCCACTCGCAGCGCGCGCTCCCACACCTGATCGTAGCGCGTATCTCCGGTGACGGTGATCGCGGCGCTTCGCACGCCGAGGCCCACCAGTCGCTCGGCGTCGGCTTCGTCTATCGCGCCCACCGCATCTAGCAGCGCGTAGGCATCGCGCAGCAGCGAGGCCGCGATTCCCCCGCGACGCGACGATGATTCGGCGAGCGTGGCACTCGTGAGGCCGAGCCGTACCGCGCGCGCGGCCGCCTCGTGCGCGAGTACGGGCCACACATCGAGCTTGCTGAAAACCAGCGCTCGCGGGCGCAACGCGGCGAGCGCCGCACGCGCGTCGCCCGGAGTGTCGAAGGGGAGGTAGTCGGTGAAGTCCACGCCGAGCGATGCGGCGAAGCGCTCGGCACTCGGCGAGAAGTGAGTGTAGGCGACCTGCAGTTCAGGATGTGCCGCGCGAAGCAGCTCGATCACCGGGCGCGCCTGGAGGCCTTCGCCTACCGAGGGCGCGTGCATCCAGAGGAGCGGCCGCTGTGGGTCGCGCCCCGCACGCCCCCACGCCTCGTAGCGACGCCTGATGCCGCGCCGCGCGTGCAGAGCGCGGCGGGTCTTCCCGCCGCCCGCCGGAGCGAGAGCGGCGCCCAGGCGCGCCAGCTCTCCGAGTGCGCGGTATGGAAGATGGATCAGGGAACGGGCGCGGTGCGTCACCCGCCGCCTAGCTGCCCTGTCCCGACTTCTCGAGCTGCTCGCCGATGATCTGGCGGAAGACCTGGATCGGTTGCGCGCCGCTGATGGACTGATCGCCGATGATGAACGTGGGCGTGGCGTTCACGCCCGACTCCCTCGCGCGATCGATGTCGGCCTGGATGAGCGCCCGCATCTCGTGCTTGCTGATGCACTCGTGATACTGGCCGGCATCCACACCAACGCTCGTTGCGAGAGAGTCGAACACAGTGGTCGGATCCTGGAGCGACTCCCATTGGCGCTGCGTCTGGAAGAGCGCGTCGTGCATCGGCCAGAAATGGCCTTGCACCGCGGCGCACATCGCTGCCTCCGCGGCCGGCCAGGCATTCCTGTGTCCGGGGATCGGGAAGTTGATGTACGCGAGCCGCGCCTTCCCCGTCTGCACGAACTCCTTCACGACCTCGGGATACGTCTCCTCGTGCCACGCCCGGCAATAAGGGCACTGGAAGTCGCTCACCTCCACTATCCATAGCGGAGCGTCCGCTTTCCCCTGGATGCGCGCATGGTCGGCGCGCCGCTCTAGCGCGGTGTCACCCACGGCGGGGAGGGAGTCATGCGAGGCGGAGACTATCGTGCTTGCGCTCTCCCCGCTGGTGGATGCGCCGTTGGAAGCGCCGCACGCCGCGAGCGGAACAACGGCGGCGAGCATCGCTGCAATCGTCAATCTCACGAACGACATTGGTCCTCAGAAGTCGGAGTCTATGCGGCGCAGCGAGTTCGTACGCCGGTCGAGAATGTACGTGCGCCCACCACGTGATACCAGCGCGGAGGCGAAGCCGAGACCGCGCGCGAGACCGATCGCTCGAGGGTGCCCGGCGTTCAGCGTGAGAACGTAGACCCCCTCGGGGCCCGCCGCGGCGAAGATCCGGCCATCGTCAATGGACACGTCGTAGACGAAGCGAGCCACGTTCCAGTTCGCGAACGCCCTGGGCTTCGCCGCATCGGTAGCGTCGAAGAAGCGGAGCCCCTTCTCGCCCATCGCAACCACTATCGTGTCGTTCGCGAGCGCGAGGCGGTGTCCTGCGCCATCGAGCGAGGCAACGCCCACCGGCCCTGCCAGCGAGTCGCCCTCCACGCGGTAGGATCGCAGATCGCGGCTGGTCACCACCCAGACGAGCGATCGCGCCGTGTCGAGCTCCACATCGCGCGCTGCGCCGCTCTCGCCCAGCGCGACGCCGGGCCAGGCGCGCGTAGTGTCCATCTGGAAGGGCGCGACCTCCAGCCGGTCGTTCACTCCCACGAATACGTCGCTGTTCGACGCGTAGGCGGAGGAGATGTCGCCGCCCCGCACCAGGGCGCCCGGTCCACCGCCAGGCGGAAAGAGGTAAAGCCCCGAGGGAGAACCGAGCGCGATCCAGCCAGACGTGGGTGCGAGTGCCACCACCGATATCCCGCGCAGCCCACCGGCGCGCCGCGCCTGCGCCAGCAGGTTGCGCCCCGTGCTGAAGAGCTCCACCCCCTCGCTTCCCGCGACAGCCACGCTCGAATCGCTCACCGAGAGATCCACGGGAATCCCTTCGAGGTCTGCGTCCACACTGGGGATGTCGATCGGCCGCGCGCCCCGGTAGCGCTGCGCGTAGGTGCGGTCGTACTCGCGGCCGATGTAGTAGCCGAAGACTGCTCCACCAGCGGTGCCGGCCAGGACCAGACACTGGATGCCGAGGCACGATCCGCTGAGACTCGACGAAGAGCTTTTCGCGAAGACGATGCCAATCACTCCACCCACGAGCCCGCCTGTTATCGCGAGAATTGTGGAACGAGGAGTGCGGTGGCCGGAACCGGAGCTGCTCTGCGCGCGAAGGGCGCGCGCGGGGTACGCCGCCGACATGGTGGCGACGAACGTGAGGGCCAGGAGCGAAGATCTCACGGCCGGTTGTCTCATTCGAGAACTATAGCGACGTGAAAGTGAGGGCGCAGACGGACTCATGTCTGGCTCCGCTTGACGCATCGCGAAGCTCCCGGAGATGTTCCAGTGTTGCACACTCCTTCTCGGAGGATACTCCATGCGCCTCGTTCCGTTAGTTGCGATCGTGCTCTGCGGCTGCTACGTGAATGTGCCTCTGAGCACCACGCCCGATCCAGGGGAGCGTGTCCACGTGCTGCTCACCGATCAGGGATCGGTGGATCTCGCCCAGTATCTGGGGCGCAATGTCGGCAGCGTCGACGGTCGCCTCCTCGGCGGCGACGACAGTGTACTGACGCTAGCGGTTTCGCAGGTGACTTCGCGCGCGGGCGACGAAGACTACTGGAAAGGCGAAACCGTGAAGCTCCCCCGCCACACCGTCGCCTCCGTGCAGGGTCGCAAGCTCTCGTTCTGGCGGAGCGGCCTCATAGGAAGTGCTCTGGTGGGAGGGCTGGCGATAATCGTGGGGAGCGGCGTAGGCGGCAGCAGCGGCGGAAAGACGACGCCGCCGGTAACGACTCCCAAGTGATGGTGACCCGCTTCTAGTACACCGCAAGCGACGATTGCGAAAGGTTCGTCTGCAGCGTCCAGACGAGCCGGGTCCCTTCCTTCACGGTCACCCTTGGACTCGCGATCGCCTGCGACGAGCCCACCGGGTCGGCGATGAGCTGGATGGCGCCGACCTGACCCAGCAACTGGGGCTGGATGGCGAAATCCGTCGTCTTCGCTGCCGTGGCTGCGCCGAGTCGGCTACGCTGGCCGTCGTGCAACACGTAGATGGTCATGTCGAGCCAGTTGCGATTCTCTACCCGCAGCGGGGTAGGGCCCAGCGGCAGCGGCCGGCTCGTTACCTTCTGCCCCTTCGCACACCCGGCCAGCAGGAGGACGAACGCTGGTAGCAGCAACAACCATTTCAGGGCGTACGTCACATTCTTCCCCGCGTTGATGAGCTAACGTTTCCGTTCGATGTCTAATCATTACCGCCGGCTCCCTGTCGTCAAGCAGAAGAATGTCCGCGTGAAGTCGGAAAGTGTCGCGCCAACGCGGCAGGGGGCATATGCCTTGCACCGGGCTGGTCAATTGACTAACTAATCTCGCGTCGTGCATCATCCGCAATTGTAACGATCTACGGTGCGTGCTCGTCCTTGGGACGCCGTACCCGTCGCTTCTTCCCCACAGCCCCGCCGGCGGGCGCTCAAACCCCAGCTCAATCGCAGTCCTGGAGGATTCATGCGCATGTTGCGATCGGGAGCGGTCCCCATCGCCATCACGCTCGGAGCGATACTGCTATCGCAGCGCCCGCTTCCGGCGCAGCAGCAGGATCTCTATCCGGCTACCCTGCAGTTCGGGACCGGCCTCATCGACATCCCCGTCGCGTGGGTCTCCCCCAATTCCGGGGACATCTGGGTGCAGAGCTCGGCCAAGCGCATCCCGTACGGTAGCGGCGATGCGTCGCTGAACCTCGCGTCTACTTGGAACACGAATCTGGCGATAGATACCCACTGGGCTCGCCGCTTCTCACTCGGCGTCTCGCTGTACAGCCAGAATCCCGAGGTCGCACTCTTCGGCCAGGCGCTGCTGGTGAGGGAGCAGCCCGACAAGGGATGGCCTTCCATAGCGGTCGGCTTCCGAAACCTCGGGACGTTGAAGCACGAGGATCGCTTCCTCATCGGCCACGACGTCAGCTTCGACTCTGACGGCGGTTCCAACGGACACGTAGCGCCGCACGCGCAGCACTTCCAGACCGCCCCGTCCATCTACGGCGCGGCCACGAAATCGTTCATGGTGGGCGGCAACGGCTCGGCGAGCTTCACGCTCGGCTTCGGCAGTGGCCTCTTCTACGATGACGGCGACCTTGGCGACGCCTACAATGACAAGGGGCAGATAGCCAAGGGTCTCTTCCTCGGCGGTCGCTACGCGGTTCATCCCACGGAGAACACGCGGATCGATCTCCTGGCCGAGAACAACGGGTGGGACTGGAACGCGGGCGTGGTCGCCAGTTGGAGAGGGCTCTCGCTCGGCGTTTACGCGACGGAGCTCGAGGAGGGAAGCAAGTCGCCTTCCAAGGGGCCGCTGTACAACGTGTACAACTACACCAAGGTGAACGTCTCGCTGGGCTACAGCGCCAACGTCTTCGACATCGCGCGCGGCGTGGTGCTTCGCACCCGGGTGGGGGAGCTGGAGAGAGAGCAGGCTCGCCTGCGCGCCGAGCTCCAGACGCGTGAGCGTCGCGTGGCGGAGCTGGAGAGCCAGCTGCGCGTGGCGCAGGCGGGCGAGCTTGCCCAGGTGGCCAAGCAGCGCCAGGAGCTGGAGGCGCAGATCCAGGCGGAGCGCGAGGCGATCAAGCGTGCGGAGGAGCGGCTCAAGGCGCTGCAGTCGCCGGATCAGCCGAAGAAGCCGCAGGACCCACAGCCGCCCGAGCGCTAACCCGTGACCGAGAGACGATCGATGTCAACGATGCATCGCTGCTCACTGATCGCGGCGCTCGCGTTCTGCGTTGCGGCACCGGCTCGGGCGCAGCAGAGCTACCCGCAAACGCTTTACTGGGGATCGGGGCTGATAGACGTCCCCGTCGCCTGGGTGTCGCCCATCTCTGGCGACTTCGCACTCGGCTTCTCCGGCAAGACCATCGAAGGGTCGAAGGTTTCGTCGGGCTTCAACTTCGGCAACGGGTTGAACACCAACTCGGCGCTTGCCTTCTCCTTCTTCGGCAGGGCGGAGGTCGGTCTCGCCTTCTACTCCGACAATCCGGAGTGGGGCTTCTTCGGCCGCGCGCTCCTCCTCGACGAAGAGCACTTCCGCGGGCGCGACGGGCTGGCCGGCTGGGTGCCGAGCCTCGCCGTTGGATTGCGCAACGTGGGGCCGTACTCCAAGATCGACCGCTTCTCGCTGGGCTACCGCATGGCGCCCGGTACGCCGACCGACCCTAGCCGGCAGCACGTGGCAGATGCGCTCCACCAGAACTTCTCCACCGGCGAAACGGTCTACGGAGTTGCCACGAAGTCGTTCCTGCTCTCTGACCTTGGCGAGTCGATGCCGCACATCGGGCTCAGTCTCTCGCTCGGCTACGGGAATGGACTCTTCGAGGACGATGGCGGTCTGGGCGACGCGTACGCGAAGCACTCTACGGGCGGCCTTTTCGGCGGGGTGAAGATGGACGTCTTCCCGTCGCCGCGCAGCGTGCTATCGTTCATGGCCGAGAACAACGCCTGGGACTACAATCTGGGTGTCGCTCTCGATTATCGCGGCCTCCAGGCCGGTGCGTACTGGACGGAAGTAGGGGCGGGGAGCTCGTCGGATGCCGCGCCGTTTCCGTACAATTACAACAAGTTTGCCTTCTCCCTGGGCTGGCGGAGCAACGCTCTCGCGCTCCTGCGCGGCGATCTGCTCCAGGATCGTGTGGCGGAGCTGGAGCGTGAGCGGGAGACGCTCGTGGCGGAGTTGAAGACCCGCCAGACGCGGGTGGCGTCGCTGCAGCTGGAGATCGAGCGCTACCGGGCTCAGAATGTGCTAGACCTGGAGCAACGGCGGGCACAGGCGGAGCAGGCGCTCAAGGCCGAGCGCGAGGCGCTCCGCCGGATCGAGGAGCGGCTCCGTAGACTCGAGCAGAGCATTCCGCCAGGCGAAACTCCGCAGCGCTGAGAGGTAAGAGTCCACGCCGTTCTGTTTCTGGAAGAACCATCATGCGAATGATTTGTAGTTGGCGGCTGTTCATCGGAGCGCTATCCGTCCTCACATGGGGGGGAGGCGCTCTCGCTGCGCAGAATCCGGACACCACGGGCGCTGGCGTGGACACCACTTCGATGTGGGAGAACCAGCGAGTTTACGAGGAGAGGCGCGCGCAGCTCGTGCAGCAGTTGCACGAGGCGCAGAGCGAGCTGAGCAACCTGCGCAGCGACCGCGTCCGCGTGGAAGCACGTGTGGACAACGTGTACGCCCAGGCACTCGAGCAGCGTGCGCGCACTCTCCTCATGAGCCCCGAGCAGAGTGCGCTCCTTCAGCTCGACAGCATGCTCGCCTCGGCGCAGGACCGGATGCAGGATCAGCGCGAACGGATGCAGGCGCTCGGTGATGCTGTGCGTCGCCGATCGGGGGCCGTGCTCGTCGTGCTCCTCGGCGCCGACTCGCTCCCGGATGGTGGGCTTGGCGACGTGAAGATCGTGCTCGATTCGTCGGGCACGATCGCTCGGAGCTACTCGCAGCTCGCCATCGAGGCGCTGCAGCACGGAGCGGTTGACGAGATCTATCGCGGCGAGGTGCTTCCCACATCACACGATGTGTGGATCACCGCCACGTTGGGCGGCGCGCCCGTGGAGCGACGAGTCTCGGTGGCGGTGAAGGAGGGGACGGTGACGTACCTACAGTTCTCCGTACGGAACGGGCAGCTCGTGCCGAGTACGTGGACCAGCCGGGGTACCTCGCCATTCTGAAGTCGCGGCTGGAGGTGATGGCGCTCGCGGTCGCGGCTCTCGCGCTGGCGGCATGGGCTCCGCTCGCTGCACAGCAGCCGGGTGGCGCAGATGCCCGCGTCGTCTCGGGGCTGCGCTCGGAGGTCGGCCCGCCCGATTCGAGTCAGACGCGCGGGGTGAACGCGGAGCTGCGCATCGCGCTCTTCGACCTCGCGGCGAACCGGCCGCTCGCTGCGCTCAACCGCCTGGAGTGGCTGCGCTCATCGAGCCTGGCGATGGAGCTCGATTCCTCGCGCGGCTCCCCAGGAGCTGGTGCGGGGGCAGCCGCGTCGCGGCGGTCGTCGCGAGCGGATCTGCTCTTTCTCCTTGCCGAGAGCTACAACAGGCTCGGGATGGCGAGCTCCTTCCGTGAAGTGGCTGGCGCGCTGTCGCAAACGCCGGGTGCTCAGCGCTACGCGCCGGTAGTTGCCTCGCAGCTCATGCTCGACGCCTACAGGCGCGGCGACTTCGCGCGGGTTCGCGAGCTGGCACGCTCGGTGACCTCCACTCCTGCTGGCGATCGACTCCCGTTGCCGAATCTCCTGGACGGACTCGCGGCGTATCAACAGGGGAATTACGCGGAGTCGCGTACCGCCTTCGGCAAGGTGCGCGCAGAGGGCGGCGTGTACGCGCCCTACGCGCAGCTCATGGACGCGCTGGCCCAGATGGGTGGCGACACCACGCGTGCGCTCGAGGCTCTCGGCGCGCTGCGTTCGCTGGCGCAGGTGGCCACCGGAAGCTTCGGCGATCACGTGCGTCTCATAGCCGCGGAGCTGGCGTACGAGAGCGGCCAGTACGCGTCCGCGGTGGCGAACGCGCGCGGGGTGGGCTCGGGTACCGGGCTGGCTCCGCAGGCGCTTCTCGCACAGGGGTGGTCGCTCTATCGCAACGGCGATCTCGCCGCGGCGCGGTCGGCCTTCGCGGAGTTCGCGGCGAAGTATCCGCTTCTCCCCGAGCGCGATGAGGCGCGGTTGATGGCGGGGCAGGCGATGCTCGAGGGCGGCGATGCCGCAGGCGCGGAGAGTTACTTCCAGGCGATGGCCGATTCCGTCGCCATGGAGCTCGCGGCTCTGCGCTCGCAGTCGCCCACTCAGCTCTCCGACGGTGCGCGCACGCTGGTGGCGGCGCGTGCGGCGGGGATCGCGTTCGTGAACTTTCCGCGCGACGGGAAGACGCTGGCATTCTCGGAAGGTTCGTCGGGCGACATGGCCGCGATGCTCGCTGCCTTCGATGGGAGCGAGCCGCCTCCGCCGCGCAGCGGGCCGCACATCGTGTCGGTGGCCGACATCGAGCGGCGGCTGCAGAGCGCGGACCCCAAGCTGGATGCGGCGTTTCCGCGGCGGATCCTCTACACGCCCGCGGGGAAGGAGGCGGCGCAGTCGTACGCGGTGCGCGCGCAGAAGCTGGCCGACGCCGACGTGCGGGTGGCGCTCGCCAACTTCGAGGTGAACGAGCAGGTCGAGGCGAACCAGATGAAGATCGCCGCGCTCGAGGAGTTGCAGCTTCTCGTGGCGCTGCACGTGAAGCGGCTCGCCAGCGACGCCGCGGTCATCTCGGCAACGCGCGATTCGCTGGCGGCGATGCGGACGGTTCTCGCGCGCGGACGCGAACGAGTGAGGCAGGTGGTGCTCATGCGCATCGCCGAGACGCAGCGCATGGCGGCGCAGAACCGCGCCATGATAGACAGCGTGCGCCGTTCGCTCGAGGGGAGCGGCGTGGCGACGGACAACGAGACGCTCGACGTGGAGGCGCAGACCGCGGCGACCTTCGACCAGCTCGCGTCGCTCGTGCAGGGCGGCCTGGATACGCTGGTGAGCCGGCACCCCGTGTTCGCCATGGCCGACTCGATCGCTCTGCGCCTCCACGCGGCCGACTCGCTGCACGACCAGGTTCGCGCGGTGCTGGCCGCGGATTCCGCGGTGGCCGGCCAGGCGCTGGCGGGGCTTCGCGCGAAGGAATCCGAACGGACCACCACGGCGCGCACCGCGCTGGCCGCGGCGGAGCGGGAGCGTACCGCGGCCGAGCGCGACCTGATCGCGCTGCTCGATGCGGATCTGCATACCCGTGCGGTGGCACTCGCCGGTGACCTGCAGCGCGACCGCGAGGCCGCGGAGTACGGCTCCGCCAATGCGGCGTTCTTCCGTGCGATCGAGCCCACGACGGGCGCTCAGGCGCAATCGGACACGAAGGAGCGGACACCATGAAGAGCTGGCGCGCCGCGCTCCTCGCAGCGTTGGTAATCGCGATGCCGTCGGCTTCGCACGCGCAGGATACCCTGTATCGCGCGGTTGCCAGTACGAGCGGCGCCGATGATCCCGCTCGCCGCACCGCAATCGACAAGCTGTCGGCATTCATTGCGCGCTACCCCGATAGTCCGCTGCGCGCGAACGCGCTCTATCAGCTCGGGGAGCTGCTCGTTCGCCGCGCGGACGATGCGTTCGCGAGTGCGCAGCGCGCGGGTGGCGCCAGCGTTCCCGAACACCCCGACTACTCGGCGGCCATCGCGCGTTACGAGGAGCTGGTGAACGGCTACTCCGACTTCGCCCACGCCGATGCCGCCGCGTACACGCTGGGCACGCTCTACGCCAGCGACCAGCGCTTCGAGCGCGCGGCCGCGATGTTCGAGCGTGTGACGTCGATGACCGGATCATCGTACAGACCGGAGTCGTTCTTCAGGCTGGGCGACGCACGCTTCGAGATCGCCTCGCGCGAACGAGGCGCGGCGCGCAAGGCGTCGTTCGTGAGCGCGGCGAAGGCGTACGAGAGCGCAGCCGGCGCCGTTGAACCGCCGCGCTCCGGCGACATCTACTTCCTCTCGCTCTACAAGCTCGGCTGGTCGTACTACAATCAGGCCACGCGACCCGAGCAGCCGGAGTACCGCAGCGCGGTGGATGTCTTCGGCCGCCTGGTGAGCGAGTACGACGCGCTCACGCCCGAGCAGCAGGCGCGACTCGGTCTGCGGAGCGAGGCGATAGAGTACATGGCCGTCGCTCTCACGCAGGTGGGCGGCGCCGAGGCGGCCAACCAGTACTTCGCCAGCCACAACGGCAGCGGATTCAAGCTGGCCGTGCTGCGCCGCCTCGCGGCCAGCCTGCGCGATCAGGGCGACTTCGGTAAGGCGGTGGACGCGTACCGCGCGGTTCTGGCGGAAGCGCCTACCGACTCGTCTGCACTGGGTGTGCAGCGCGAAGTGGTGGACATCTACCAGAACAGGATCCTCGAGCCGGAGCGCGCGCAGCAGGCGCGTCTCGCACTCGTGAACGACTTCGCCCCTGGTACGCCGTGGGCGCAGGCGAATCCGTCGCTCGTGGATTCCGCCAACAAGGTGCGCGAGGCGATGCTGCGTGAGAGCGCGCAGTACGAGCTCTCTCGCGCGCAGAGCGGTAAGGACCGCGGCCGCTTCGGCGTTGCCTCCGAGCTGTACGGGCGCTACATGAGCGAGTTCGGCGGCGCCGACAGCGCGCAGACGGCGAGCATGCTCTATGGCGAGTCGCTCTTCGGAAGCGGTGAGTACGCGCACGCCGGCTCGGCCTACACTCAGGCGGCGTACGGCCCCGGGGGCGACAAGGAGCTCGCTTCGCGCGCTGGGCAGAACGCGATAGTGGCGTTCGACTCCGCCGTCGTGCGGAACAGGAACGATCGGGCGCTGCAGGATTCACTCTTCGCAGCCGTGGATCGCTACGTTGAGACCTTCCCCCAGGGCCCGGCCGCGAAGACCGCGCTCATAGAAAAGGGGAAGCGTGCCTCGGATGCGGGGCGCTGGGATGTCGTGGCTTCTACCTTCCGAACCTACGCCGAGCGCTTCCCGAACGACGCTTATACGCCCACCGCGCAGAAGCTGATCGGTGACGCGCTCTACAAGCAGGGCCAGTACAGCGACGCGCAGGCGCAGTGGGAGCGCGCCCAGTCATCCGCGTCCGGAACGGGGAAGCGCGCGCTGGCCGACTCCATCAACACGCTCCGCAACGCGGCCGCGGTGAGCTTCGGCGATTCGCTGGTCAGAGCCGGCGACTACGACCGTGCCGCGAAGGAGGTGTACGTCGCCTTCGCCGATCGGAACCCGTCGTCCAGCCGCGCGCCGGACGCGCTTCGCAACGCGATCGAGACCTACGTCCTCGCCGACAGCGCCGCGCGCGCGAAGGGTGACAGTGGTGCCGCCCGGAGCGCGAAGGATCAGGCGCTCGCGCTCTCGAACCGGCTGGTGCAGCAGTATCCCGACTATCAATACCGCGCGCAGTATCAGTCGCTGGCCGCCACGCTCCTCGCCGATCTTGGCAGGCGCGCCGATGCAGTGAAGGCGCTCGATGCTCTCATCGCCGACAACCCGAAGTGGGCGGGACGAGCCGACGCGATGGTTCGCCGGGCGGTGATGCTCGATTCGCTCGGCAATCAACGTGACGCCGCTGCAGCGTACGAGGCGTTCTCCGTGGCGTACCCGAAGGACCCGCGCGCCGCGGATGCGCAGTACAACGCCGCGGTCACCTACATGCAGATACCAGACAGCGCGAGCGCTGCGCGTGCCTACGGCGAGTTCGCATCGCGCTTCCCGAAGGACTCGCGCGTGGGTCGCTCGCAGCAGTTGCGCGTCGCGCTCCTCGAGGCATCGGGCGACTCCGCCACGGCCGAGAAGGAGCTGGTGCGCCTTTGTCAGAAGCCCAGTGCGGCGCTGGCAACGCAGTGCGCCGCGCGTGCGGGCGAGCGTGAGTTCCGAACCGGGAAGGCGCTCTTCGAGCGCTACCAGCCGCTCAAGCTGGTGATTCCCCTGCGCGTCAACCTCACTCGCAAGGGCATCGCGCGCATCTCGGCGCCCAAGCGCGAGCTGCTGACCTCCATGTCCACGCACTTCAAGCGCTCCATCGCTACCGGCGCGCCGGAGTGGCTGGCCGCATCGTCGTACTACATGGGACTCGCGCAGTGGGAGTACGGCGAGTACCTGAAGAACGTGGAGTTGCCCGCGGACCTCACCGGTCCGCAACTCTCGGCGGCGCAGGCGGGTTCGGCGCAACAGGCGGAGCAGTACTACGATGCAGCGCGCAAGACGTGGACGGCGCTGGTGGAGAAGGCGGAGCAGGACAGCATCGCCAACTCGTGGGTTGCCCGCGCACGCAACGCGCTCGCCGGCAATGTGGACCGCGCGCCGATCGTGGGTGACACGGTCACCTACCAGCCGGCCGATTCCGCCGGTGCCGCGGCGCCCAGCGATTCCTCCAGGCGCGACTCGCTCCCCGGTGCGGTGGTGAAGCCGGATACCACGGCAAGGCCCGGTTCCACGGTCAGGCCCGATACGACGCGCGGGCGCGTGCCGCCCGACACGAGCGGAAGCGCCGGGCGTCCGGGCTCACCGAACGTGTCGACGGAGGTGCGCGCATGAGGAGACTCGCGATACGCATTGTCGCCGCCCTGGCGGCCGCGTGGCTCACGCTGCAGCCGTCGGCTCTCAGTGCACAGCGTGGGGCCGAGCGCGGGCAGACCATCGTGATCCGCGCTCAGGTCCCCACACCGCAGGTCATCACCGTGAGGCCTCGCACCGTGCCCGAGTACAGCCGGGAGGTGCTCGGCTCGGAACAGCGCCAGAGATCGTTCTGGGGCTCGCTCCTCCCTGCATACCAGCTAGTGACGCAGCGCCAGATAGATGGGCGTGACCCACTCGATTCCGCCGTGGCCGCGCTGGTTGCTGGTGCAACGCCCGGTGCGAGCGGCGCTCCCGGTGCTGCGGCTGCGGGGGCGGACTCCGGCGCGAGGGCGGCGGAGATAGACGCCGTGCGCCAGGAGATTGCCGAGCGGCGCGCGCGGCTCGACTCGCTCGAGCGCGCGATACGCGGCGAGCAGGGGCGCGAGAACGTCGCGCGCTCCAGCGAGCTGCCCGAGCTCCCGAAGCTCAGCCCCGCCGATTCGGCGGCGCGCGCGAGAGAGATAGAGACGCTCTACCAGTTGCTGGATATCCATCGGGCGCGCCTCGACTCGCTGGAGGCCGTGGTGCGGAGCCTTGGTCGTGCGCGCACTCGGCCGGACAGCCTGGGAACGCCGCGTGACAGCACGCGCTCGCCGCGATGAGTACGTTTAACTTGCGAACTTCCTGAGAGGACCCGCCTAGATGACGACTCTGCTCGAGTATTACCGCTCCGGTGGACCAGTGATGCACTTCATCCTCGCCGTGGCCGTGGCGGGGTTGGCGGTGTTCATCGAGCGCTTCTACACGATCGTGATCCGCTCGAAGATCAACGGCCGCACGTTCATCGAGCGCGTGATCCAGCTCGTTCGCGCCGGCCGCATCGACGAGGCGATCAAGCTCTGCTCGCAGTCCAACGCAGTCCTCCCCGACATGGGGTTGATCATACTGCGCAGCCGGAGCCGCGACGAGGCGGATCTTCAGAACGTGGCGGATGCCGCGGCGCTCAGCGTACTTCCGCGTCTCACGCGCCGGCTCCACTACCTGCCCATGCTCGCCAACGTCGCGACGCTGATCGGCCTTCTGGGCACGATCTTCGGGCTCCGCGAGGCGTTCCAGTCGGTGTCGCTCGCCGCCGCGGCCGAGCGTTCCGCCGCACTGGCGTCGGGCATCGCTATCGCGCTGAACGCCACCGG
>DASSOX010000107.1:0-12103 GCA_035700125.1 Gemmatimonadaceae bacterium | reverse complement strand
CTCCCCGATACCGGCACTCTGATTCACTCCGGATCGCACCCCCGTCACGTTGCCCACTTCACCGTAACGACTGTTGCCACCCACGCCATCGCCGTTCGGTTGCGCCGGGAACCGAAGGGATGCGAGAGGGACTGCCAGGGTTCAGGAGCCCGGGTTCAGGTACTGCTTTCAGCACCACCGTGGTTCCCGCGAGGCGCCACAGCAAGGTCATCCCCGCGCAAGCGGGGACCCATGTTCGGCTGAGTAACATGGGTCCCCGCTTTCGCGGGGATGACGGCCATTGGGGATGACGGCCGCACAGACGGTACCTACTCTCAGGCGGTCACGCCCACCATCGTTTCGCCATGTGACCCATCGTTCCCGTTCCCTCTGCGTCAATTAGATTACAGGCCATGAGTGAACTCCCCATCACCAGCGCCTTCAACGACGCCTACATCGAAGAGATGTACGAGTCGTTTCTCCGCGACCCGTTCTCCGTAAATGAGTCGTGGCGACAGTTCTTTCAGCTCGGCCGCCGACTGGCAGGAGCTACGTCACCCGCAGTCGCAGCCGCCCCGGGTGAGAGCCTCCCGGCGACCGCCCCGGCCACGATCGACACCGCCTACCTCCGCAAGGTGGCCGGTGCCGCGGGCCTGGTTCAGGCGGTTCGTCAGTACGGCCACCTGGATGTCCAGCTCGACCCCCTCGGCTCGCCGCCGCTCGGAGCGGCGGAGCTGAAACCGGAATTCCACGGTATCACCGAGGCGGATCTCGCCAGCATCCCTGGAGCCGCGCTTGGCTTCGATGACATGCCCACTGCCGCCGATGCGGTTGCTCGCCTCCGCGAGCTCTACTCCTCGCGGCTCGGCTTCGAGTTCGAGCACATCGAGGAAGAGGATGAGCGCGAGTGGTTCCGCAACGAGATCGAGCGCGGTGGTCTGAATCGCGAGATCTCCGCCGACGAGAAGAAAGCCGTACTGCGCCGCCTCACCCAGGTGGATGGTCTGGAGCGCTTCCTCGGTCGTGCCTACCAGGGTTACAAGCGCTTCTCGGTGGAGGGAACGGACGCGCTCGTCCCCATGATGGATGCGGCTGTGGAAGGAGCCGCGCGCGCGGGCGCGCGCGATGTGGTAATAGGGATGGCGCACCGCGGCCGCATCAACGTGCTCGCCCACGTGCTCGACAAGCCGGCGGCCACGATCTTCGAGGAGTTCGAGGGACGCCACGCAACGGGCGACGCCGCGAGCGACACGGGCGACGTGAAGTACCACCTGGGTGCGCGAACGCGCCGCACCGTGAAGCGCGGAGAGGCAGGGAGCAACGGCGCCGAGGAAGCGACGGTGAACGTCATGCTCGCGCCGAACCCCAGCCATCTCGAGTTCGTGGACCCGGTGGTGGAGGGAGTCGCGCGCGCATTGCAGCGGGTGCCGGGCTCGCCGGGCGCGCGGGAAGCGCAGAGCGCACTCCCGCTCCTCGTCCACGGCGATGCGTCGTTCCCGGGCGAAGGGGTGGTTGCCGAGAACCTCAACCTCTCGCACCTGGCTGGCTTCAGCACCGGCGGCACGCTCCACATCATCGCCAACAATCAGGTGGGCTTCACCACCAACCCGCGCGAAGGTCGCTCCACGTACTATGCGAGCGACCTCGCCAAGGGCTTCGAAATCCCGATCGTCCACGTCAACGGTGACGACGCGGAAGCGTGCATCGTCGCGGTGCGGCTCGGTCTCGCGTATCGCGAGAAGTTCGGGAAGGACTTCCTCGTGGATCTCGTGGGCTATCGTCGCCACGGCCACAACGAGACCGACGAGCCGGCATACACCCAGCCGCTCCTCTACGCGGCGATCAAGCAGCACCCCTCGCCACGCGAGGTATGGGGGCAGCGTCTGGTCCAGGAAGGACTCGTCACCGACGAAGAGGTGAAGGCGCTCGACGCCGACGTCCAGTCGGAATTCGACCGGATCTACGCGGCGGTGAAGGCGGGTACGGCGGACGCTCCGCCGCACCTCCCGGGCAACCAGCGTGGGCCCACGGGACAGCTTGGCGGTGTCGACACCGCCGTCCCCGCGGATGATCTCATGGAGCTCAACGAACGTCTCCTCGAGTGGCCCAACGACTTCAAGCCGCTCCCCAAGCTCACGCGCCAACTCGAACGTCGCCGCGCCGCCATGGGCGAGGGCGGCGGGATAGACTGGGGGCACGCCGAGGCGCTCGCCTGGGCGTCGCTCCTGCAGGGCGGCAAGTCCATACGCATATCGGGACAGGATGTGGAGCGCGGCACCTTCTCGCACCGGCAGGCCGTACTTCACGACCACGAGAGCGGCGACACGTTCACTCCATTGCAGCACATCCCCGGCGCCACGGGTGCGTTCGAGATCTACAACTCGCCGCTCTCCGAGACCGCGGTGCTCGGCTTCGAGTACGGCTACAGCGTGGCCGCCGCGGATACGCTCGTGCAGTGGGAGGCGCAGTTCGGTGACTTCGCCAACGTCGCGCAGCCCATCATAGATCAGTTCATAGCGTCGGACCGCGCCAAGTGGGGGCAGAACTCGGGCGTGGTGCTTCTCCTCCCGCACGGTTACGAGGGACAGGGCCCGGAACACTCCAGCGCCCGACTCGAGCGCTACCTGCAGCTCTGCGCAGAGCACAATCTGCGCGTGGCTTATCCGACCACTCCCGCGCAGTACTTCCACATTCTGCGCAGGCAGGCGCTGCTCACCGAGCGTCGTCCGCTAGTGCTAATGCAGCCCAAGAGTCTCCTCCGTCTTCCCGAGGCGGCATCGCACCTGGCCGAGCTTGCGAACGGGTCGTTCCAGCCGGTAATGGATGATCCAGCGAGCGCGGTTGTCCCCGATCAGGTCCGGCGGCTGGTCTTCTGCACGGGGAAGGTCTACTACGATCTCGCTCACGCCGAGCGTTCGCCTCAGGTGGCGATAGTGCGCGTGGAGGAACTCTACCCTTGGCCGCACGAGGCCATCAGCGCGGTCCTCGAGCGCTACCCGGGGGTGGAAGAGGTCGTGTGGGCGCAGGAGGAACCGAAGAACGCGGGCGCCTGGAGCTTCGTCTCGCCGCGTCTGCGCGCGGCGGTCGGGAACACGGTACCGATCCGCTACGTTGGTAGGCCGGAACGCGCCAGCCCCGCCGAGGGCTACGCTTCGGCCCACTCGGAGCAGCAAGCCGCGATCGTCGCCGAGGTGATGGCGATGCAGGCGGTGGCGGCGCGCTGACGGCTGGGTTCAGAATTCAGGACTCAGGGGTAAGGTACTCCTCCAAGGTTGTCATTCCCGCGCAAGCGGGAATCCCAGGTTGGCCGGCTCGCCTGGATTCCCGCTTGCGCGGGAATGACGGCTGTAAGTCGGGTATGATGGCTGTGAGCGCAGTACGTGAACCTTGAACCCTGGCTCCTGGACCCCGTAGTTCGAATCCTTAGCCCCATACCCAATGCCCCGACTCAAGCCCCTCTCCCTCCTCCTCGCGTGGTCGCTCGTTTTCCCTGGGTTCGTCGCGGCGCAGACGCGGGTACCGGGCGAAGGAGGGGCGGCGGCGCTGGGGGAGTTGGTGGAGGGGATGGGGGTTTCGGTGCGGGTGCTGATGATCGGGGCGCACCCGGACGACGAGGATACGCGGCTCATCACATGGCTCACGAAGGGTGAGCATGCGGATGTGGCGTACCTGTCGCTTACGCGCGGAGACGGTGGACAGAATCTCATCGGGAACGAGCTCGGCGAGGCGCTCGGTGTAATCCGCACGGAAGAGCTGCTTGCGGCCCGTCGGCTGGACGGTGCGCACCAGTACTTCACGCGCGCGTACGACTTCGGCTTCTCCAAGAGCGCGGCGGAGAGCTTCCAGCACTGGCCGCACGACTCGGTGCTGAGTGACGTGGTAACCGTGATACGCGCCTTTCGGCCGCACGTCATCGTCTCGGTCTTCTCCGGCACGCCGCGCGATGGACATGGCCAGCACCAGGTAGCCGGAATCGTCGCGCGCGAGGCGTTCGACGCGGCGATGGACACGGTGCGCTTTCCGCGAAGCGCGACCGCCGGCCTGGGACCATGGACACCGCTCAAGTTCTATCGTTCGCGCTCGTACTGGGGTGGCGAGGGCGCGACCTTCACGTACAACGCCGGCCAGTACGACCCGTTGCTCGGCGAGTCGTACGCGGAGCTCGCGGCGCTCAGCAGATCGCAGCACAAGTCGCAGGGCTTCGGCCGCGTGGCTGAGCTGGGGTCGATGACGGGATCGGTGAGGCGTGAAGCTTCGCGAGTGGGATCGCCGGGCGACCCGGACAGAGAGCGTTCGATCTTCGCCGGGATCGACACGACATGGGGTCGCCTCGATTCGCTCGTGTCACGCCCGGAGGAGCGCGCGATCGTGGCCCGACTGGTGGCGGCATCGAAGGACGTGCGGGCGAAGATCGATCTCTTCGATCCCACCAGCGACGTGGACGCGCTCACGAGGACGCACGCCGCGCTCTCGGCGCTGGCCGCGGCCGAGCGTGAGGCGCCGCGCGCGAATTCCGACGTGCTGTCTTCGGTGGAGGACGGGATCGCGCGCACGACCAGCGCACTGCTCATGGCACGTGGGATAGCGATCGAGGCAACCGTGGACCGCGACTTCGTGGCGCTCGGTGATTCGATAGCAGTCGACGTATCCGTCTACAACAGGGGGAAGCTTCCCGTAGCGGTGAGAGTGCCCAGGCCGGGTGCTCCGATGGCGCTGGCCAGCGCCGCGACGGGCTCTGGCAGCGCGCACGCCGCAGCCGGCGGTACGGGCGGAGTGGTGATCGCGCCCGAGAGCTCGTACGTGGACACGATCTACGTGCACGGCGATTCGCTCTCGCGTCCGTGGTGGCTGGTCGCGCCACGGCACGGCGACATGTTCACGGTGCCGCTGGATGGCGAAAGCGAGGACTCACGCAATCTCGGTCCCACAGTGCACATCCTCTTCGACGACGGCGCGGTCGAGACCGAAGTGCCGGTTGTGCACGTGTACGGAGATCCAGTGCGCGGTGAGGTACGGCGACCGCTGAGGGTGGTTCCGCCAGTATCGGTGACGCTCGATAGAACCGTAGCGCTGGCGCGGGCGGGCGCGCCAATCGAGCGAAGCGTGAGAGTCACGGTTCGCTCGGCGATCGCTTCCAAGAGCAGCGCCTCGCTCTCGCTGGAGCTCCCGCGCGGGCTCACTGCGGATTCCGCGACGCGCACCATCGCGCTTCCGGGCCTGGACAGCTCTGCCAGCTATTCCTTCACCGTGCGCGGCACGCTCGCACCCGGCGAGCATCGCCTTGCCGCATCGGTGCAGAACGGCGGCAAAACGTACGGCATCGGCTACGTCCCCGTAGACTACGAGCACATTCGCCCTCGCAACATGTACCGCGACGCAGCCATCGACATCCACGCAGTGGATGCCACGCTGCCGCCCGGACTTCGCGTGGGCTACATCCAGGGGGTGGGCGACAACGTGGCGCCGGCACTCCGCGAGCTAGGCGTTCCGCTCACTCTCATCGATCCGGCGTCGCTCGCATCTGCCGACCTTTCACGCTTCAACACGATCGTGGTGGGTACCCGTGCGTACCAGTCGCATCCCGAGTTGGCGGCGAACAACGCGCGCCTCCTCAAATGGGTGCAGGGCGGCGGGACGCTCGTGGTGCAGTACGGTCAGTACGAGATGGCGCGACCCGGGATGATGCCGTATCCCATAACGCTCTCGCGTCCCGCCGCGCGCGTGACCGACGAGAACGCACCCGTGAAGGTGCTGAAGCCGGAGAGTCCGCTGCTCACCTGGCCCAACCACATCGGCCCCGCCGACTGGAAGGGCTGGGTGCAGGAGCGCTCCGTCTACATGCCGACCACCTTCGACTCGCACTACACCGCGCTCCTCGAGATGCACGATCCCGGTGAGCAACCCAACGACGGGGCGATTCTCGTCACGCCCTACGGCAAGGGCACCTACGTCTACACCACTCTCTCCCTCTTCCGCCAACTCCCCGCCGGCAACCCCGGCGGCGCGCGCCTGATGCTCAATCTGCTCGGCGCCGGGAGGGGGAAGTGAGAAGAAAGGAGGCAGGAAGCAGGAAGCAGGAAGCAGGAACCCTACACGGGGTCGTCATCCCGGCGAAAGCGGGCGCGGTCATTCCCGCGGAAGCGGGGAGCCATCTTCGGTCGAGTAGCACGGATCCCCGCTTTCGCGGGGATGACGTTGGTATTTCGAGCCGTTTCTGCGTCCTGCTTTCTGCTCTCTGCTTCCTTCTCCTCCTCTCCGCCTGTACTTCTGACGGTCGCACCGTTCTCACCGTGTACTCGCCGCATGGGAAGGATCTGCTCGAGTATTACGAGGCGGAGTTCGAGAAGGCGCATCCGGATGTGGACGTGCAGTGGGTGGACATGGGGTCGCAGGACATCATCGACCGGCTGAGGAGCGAGCGGGCGAATCCGCAGGCCGATGTATGGTTCGGGGCGCCGGAGGAGATCTTCGAGAGGGCGGGGAGAGAGGGGCTGCTGGATGCGTACAAGCCTACATGGGCGGCGGAGGTGCCGGACGAGGCGAAGGGGAAGAGCGACCTCTGGTACGGGACGTATCTCACGCCCGAGGTGATCGCGTACAACAGTCAGGCGCTCACCGAGGCGGAGGCACCAAAGGACTGGGACGATCTGCTCGATCCCAAGTGGAAGGGGAAAATTCTCATCCGCGATCCGATCGCGTCGGGGACGATGCGCGCGATCTTCGGCGCGATCATCCTCCGGAGCATTCGCGAGACGGGATCGCCGGAGCAGGGATACGAGTGGCTGCGGAAGCTGGACGCAAACACCAAGGAGTACACGCTCAACCCCACCATCCTCTACCAGAAGCTCGGTCGGCAGGAGGGGTTGATCACGCTCTGGGACATGCCCGACATCGCCACGCTCCAGGAGCGCTACAACATCCCCGTCAAGTACATCATCCCATCGAGCGGGACGCCGATCCTCGTAGATGGGATCGCGATCGTAAAGGGGACGCAGCACGCGCAGCTCGCGAAGGAGTATTACGAGTTCGTGACCACGCCGCGTGCGCTCATCGATGCGGCCAACAAGTTTCTCCGGATCCCGGTGCGCACCGACATCCCCGTGGACTCGCTTCCGCAGTGGATGCGCGATGCGAAGGAGCGGATCAAGCCCATGCCGCTCGACAGGGAGATGCTCGCCGAGCATCTGGATGAGTGGATGCGCTACTGGGACTCGCACATCCGCAACAGGAGATGAGCACGGGGAGCTCGCTCTCCCTCGTGGGTCTCACGCGCCGTTTCGGCGCGAAGGCACCGGCGGTGGACGATCTTTCGCTCGATGTAGCGAGCGGGGAGTTGCTCGCGCTGATCGGCGCGAGTGGTTCGGGGAAGACCACGACTCTGCGGATGGTGGCGGGCTACGAGAGGCCCGATGCGGGAAGGATTCTCCTCGAGGGGCGTGACATCACCACCCTCCCTCCTGAGCGGAGGGGTTTCGGGATGGTGTTTCAGCACTACGCGCTCTTTCCGCACCTGTCGGTTGGCAATAACGTGGCCTTCGGTCTGGAGGCGCGCGGCGTGAACCGCCGCGAGCGGCGCGCTCTCACCGAGCGCGCTCTGGAGAACGTGGGGCTCGGCGGCGCCGTGGATCGCCAGGTGCAGTCGCTCTCGGGCGGCGAGCAGCAGCGCGTGGCGGTGGCGCGGGCGCTGATCATCGAGCCGCCCGTGCTGCTCCTGGATGAGCCACTCTCGAACCTCGATCCCACCCTTCGCACCACGATGCGCGAGGAGCTGCGTCGTACCCTTCGCGGTCGCGGAGTGACGGTGCTGTTCGTGACGCACGACCAGGAGGACGCCTTCGCCGTGGCCGATCGCGTGGCGCTCCTCAGACACGGGCGGCTCCTGCAGGTGGGTCGGCCCGAAGAGCTCTACGACCGGCCCGCATCGCGCGAAGTTGCGGAGTTCATCGGGCGATCGGTACTGGTACCAGCGACGTACGACGGGAGCAGCGTGATCGTCACGCTCGGCGGTATCGCTCGCTGCGTGACGGCGACTGCGTCGCCGGCGGTGGCGGGAAGCAGGGACGTGCTGGCGGTTCTGCGCCCCGATGGACTGGCGCTCGTTGGGAGCGGGACGCCGGGGTCGTGGCCCGGGGTGGTGACGAGCCGACGTTTCGCGGGCGCGTCGCTCGCGTTCCGGGTGAAGGTGGAGAGCGACGTGGAGCTCGAGGTGTTCGGTACCGAGCGCTCCGTGCGTGAAGGCGACAGCGTGGCGGTGGCCATCTCTCGTGAGCCGGTAGCGGTGGTGTGATGGGAGAGGCGACTACGGCTGCTCGCGCGGCGCGTGGTACGCGGCGCGCCTCGCTGCGGCGCTACCTCCTTCCGGGCGGAGTTCTACTCCTGCTCCTGTGGACCGTCGTCCTTCCGAACGTGTCCATCGTTGCGTCCAGCTTCGAGCACGGGCTGCGCTACTGGCGGGAGTTCGTGGCCAGCCCGAGCGACATGGAGGCGCTGCGTACCACGTTGATCATCGCGGTGGGCTCGGTGATCGCGGCGCTGATAATCGGGGTTCCGCTCGCGTTTCTCCTCACGCGCTACGAGTTCCGCGGTCGGCGAGTACTGAGCGCGGCGGCGACACTCCCCGCCGCGCTCCCGCCGCTCGTGGGCGTGGTGGCCTTCCTCTTTCTGTACGGTGAGAGCGGTGTGATCACGCGCGCCGTGCAGGAGCTGCTGCGTCTGCGCGAGCCGCCGTGGACGCTCAACGGTGTTGGCGCGATCATCTTCGTGCACGCGTACACGATGTACGTGTACGTCTTCCTGTTCGTCTCGGCGGGGCTCGAGCGGATGGATGAGTCGCTCGACGAGGCCGCGGCCGGACTCGGCGCATCGCGGCTGCAACGCCTGCGCAAGGTGACGCTTCCGCTCCTCACGCCGGCGATCGCGGGCTCCATGCTCCTCGTCTTCATGAGCGCCCTTGGAAGCTTCTCGGCACCGTACATCTTCGGCGGCGGCGTGCGCGTGCTCTCCACGCAGATCGTGGCATCGAAGCTCAACGGCGCGATGGGGATGGTCTACGTGGAAACCACCGTGCTCGCGGTGAGCGCGGTGGTGGCGCTCCTTGGACTGCGCTGGTTCGAGCGGAGGCGGAGCTACGTGCTCTCGGGGAAGGGAGTCACGCGCAGAGCGCCGCTTCAATCGCGTTTGAGCAGGACGCTGGCGCCGCTGCTCGGCGCGCTGCTCGTCATAGTGCTCATCCTGCCGCACGCGATGGTGGTACTGGTGTCGTTCGCCCGCGATGGAACGTGGACCACGCAGGTGCTGCCGCCCGAGTACACGCTCGACAACTTCCGCCGCCTCGCCACCGACAGCCAGCTCTGGGTTCCGATCCGGAACAGCGTGGTGATGGCCGCGATCTCCACGGCGGCGAACGTGGTGGTGTGCTTCCTGGCGGCGTATCTCATAGTGCTGCGGCGCTTCCCTGGTCGCCGCCTGCTGGAGATCCTCGTGGCGCTTCCGTGGGCGCTACCCGCAACGGCGATAGCGATCGGGCTTGCCTCGACCTTCGACAGGAACGCGCCCGCGCTGGGACGCGTTCTACTGGTAGGCACCTTCTGGATACTACCGCTGGCCTACTTCATTCGTGGCATACCGCTGGTGGCGAGCGCCACCGAGGGTTCGCTCAAGCAGATGGACCCATCGCTGGAGGACGCCGCGCGCGGACTCGGCGGGGGTTGGTGGCTCACGATGCGTAGGGTGATTCTCCCCGCGGCACGCCCTGGTCTGGTGGCGGGCGCGATGCTGGCGGCGATCACGGCCGTTGGAGAGTTCGTGGCAAGCGTCGTGCTCTTCACTCACGCCAATCGCCCGATCTCGATGGAGATACTGGGCCAGCTCAGGAACTTCGCCTTCGGTACCGCGGCGGCGTACAGCGTTCTCCTCATAGCCCTCGTGCTCGCCATCACCGTTGGCGCGCGCTACGCCGAGGGGAGGCTGGTGCGAGGCGAGGCGGTGCCGATGGGGTGATGCCTGCAGGGTTCAGGAGGCAGGGTTCAGGAGGCAGGGGAAACGCACCATGACATCACCTACAGTCACTGCAGAACCGGCACTGCGAACCAGAATTCATGACTGGGCGGCGCCGAATCCAAACAGACCACGGGTAGTAGTGATAGGCGCGGGGTTCGCTGGGCTGTACGCGGCTCGGGAGCTGAGGAAGGCAGACGAGGCCGATGTGCTCGTCCTCGACCGCACCAACCATCACCTCTTTCAGCCGCTGCTGTATCAGGTCGCGACGGCGGTGCTGGCGCCGAGCGACATCACGTCGCCGATACGGTCGCTCCTCAGGAAGCAGAAGAACACGACCGTACTGCTGGCCGACGTGCACGGCGTGGACGTGGAGCGGAAGGTGGTGGTGGCCGATGGGGGGACGGGTGTGAGAGAGGTGCCGTACGACTACCTCATCGTGGCGGCCGGGGCATCGCACTCGTACTTCGGTCATCCCGAGTGGGAGCGACTGGCGCCAGGCCTCAAGAGCATCGAGGACGCGCGCGAGATCCGGCGACGTTTTCTCATGGCGTTCGAGAACGCCGAGAAGAGCGACGATCCGGAGAAAGTCGCCGAGTGGCTGACTTTCGTGATCGTGGGCGGCGGCCCCACGGGCGTGGAGCTCGCGGGAATCATCCCCGATGTCGCACACCACGGCATGCACAGCGACTTCCGGCGGATCAACACCATGAAGACCAGGGTGATACTGCTCGAGGGCGGTCAGAGAGTGTTGCCGTCGTTTCCGGAGGAGCTCTCGGATCGCGCGCTGCAGGACCTGCGAGCGTTGGGTGTCGAAGTGCGCACCGGCGCGCTCGTCACGCGCATCACACCGCTCGGCGTCTATGTGGGTGAGGAGTTCATCCCGGCGCGCACGGTGCTATGGGCGGCAGGGAACGAGGCGTCGTATACCGGCGAGTCGCTAGGCGCGCCCGTGGACAAGCAGGGAAGGGTACTCGTGGAGCCCGACCTGTCCATCCCTGGGCATCCGGAGGTGTTCGTGGTTGGCGACCAGGCGTCCTTCAAGCAGCCCAACGGCGAGCTGGTGCCGGGTGTAGCGCCGGCCGCGATGCAGGAGGGGCGCTGGGCGGCGAAGAACGTGATTCGTTCGCTGCGCGGGAAAGACCGCGAGCCGTTCCAGTACTTCAACAAGGGCAATCTCGCGACCATAGGGCGAAACAAGGCCGTTGCGGATTTCGGTCGGCTGCAGGTGGCCGGATGGGTGGCGTGGTGGCTCTGGCTCTTCGTGCACATTCTCTATCTGGCCGGCTTCAGAAACAGGGCGAGCGTGTTGCTCGAGTGGGGGTACTCGTACTTCACCTATCAGCGGGGATCGAGGCTGATAACGCAGAAGCAGTGTGAATGAGGGAGTCGCGGTTCAGAGGATAGAATTTGAACGGCGCTCCGATCTCGGAGGAGGCTGGCTTGAGCAGGTAGACCGGCCGATCCGGGTACTGCTCGACGAGCAGCGGATTCTGCTCGTCGAGGTCGCGCGCGTAGATGTTGCCGCCACCGTGTGCAAGGAGGAAGGGAGCGAGGAGAGTGAAGCCGGCGCGGTCCTCCTCTATACGCTTGACGCAACGCGGCGTATAGGTGGTGCCGGCCACATAGCGTTCCGAGGAGTCAGGCGAGAACGGGCTGGGTCGCGTGGTGCCAACAGGGTGCATTAGAGGGGTGAGAGCATCGAGCGCTGCCTGACCATGCAATCCGCTCTGCTCGGCGGCGTGGATCCCTTCTTCAAGCGCGCAAGCGTCCGACTGCCAGTACAGGTGCTCCGCATCACTTCGTGAAACGCCGAGTGCCCACATCCGGGCAACCATCTGCGCGCCCCAGCTCTCACGGACGAAGACAAGGGCGTTCTCGACGGCGGCGGATGTGGCCGCGCTGTCTGCGTCGAAGCGTGAGGTGGGATAGGTGGCTGCGTAGAGGCGCGCGCGGAACGGAACCGAGACCGTCAGTGCGATCGCGCCAGCGCAAAGGAAGCCGTACACGCCAACACGATGGGCCGTGCTTCCACTTCCGAAGCGCTCGGCCAACAGTGGCAGGAAGCGAGCCGTCCAGAGAGCGATGGGAAGCATGAGGAAGTAGACAAAGCGTGGTCCATGATAGA
>DASSOX010000106.1:0-4718 GCA_035700125.1 Gemmatimonadaceae bacterium | reverse complement strand
TGCGATGAAGCGACGTGAGTGGCGAGGTTTGAACGGCTCAGGCCGCGCATAGTCGGGCGTGGCACAACAGGACGGCTGCGGGCGAGGGAGCCGAGGGCGAAGTGGGCGAAAGGGTAGCATGACCAGAACCGCGGGAGATCAGGGCACAACCATCGAGCGACTGCTCGTAGGGGGCGGGGAGATGGGCGCGCTTACACGCGCGTTCGACTGGTCGAAGACTCCAGTCGGTCCCGTGGAGCAGTGGCCGCGCACCCTGCTCACCGCTGTGCAGATCATTCTCGACTCGCGCTTCCCCATGTTCCTCTGGTGGGGGCCCGAGCTCATTCAGTTCTACAACGACGCCTACCGTCCCAGCCTCGGCGCCGAGCGCCACCCGAGCGCGTTAGGCGCTCGCGGGCGTGAATGCTGGGCGGAGGTGTGGCCTGCCATCGGCCCGCGTATAGAACGCGTCATGAGCCAGGGCGAGGCCATGTGGGACGAGAACCACCGCTTGCCTATCACGCGCGGCGGTCGCCTCGACGAGGCGTACTGGACCTACAGCTACAGTCCGGTGCGCGACGACGACGGCGAGGTCGGAGGCGTGATAGTGGTGGTGCAGGAGACCACGGCGCGTGTGAGGGCGGAGCGACGCCTTCTGGTGAGCGAGCGGCGCCTGCACACGGCATTCGAGCACGCGGCGACCGGACTCGCGATCACCGAGCTGGATGGCGGCTTCGTGCAGGTGAACCCATCCTACTGCCGGATCACCGGCTACGCCGCCGACGAGCTGGCGAGGACGGACATTCTCTCGCTGGTCCATCCCGAGCATCGTGCGGAGCACGGCGCTCAGCTGGCGCGCATGCTCGCCGGGGAGATCCCCAGTTTCGTGATAGATGAGCGCTACCGTCGCAAGGACGGAAGCGACATCTGGGTGCGGAAATCGGTGTCGATGCTTCCGAGCGTGGACGGCCGCAGCTCGCGGCGCGTGAATCTCGTGGAGGACATCGACGCGTCGCGCAAGGCGGAGGAGGAGCGTGCGCGGCTCTACCTGGCCGAGCGCGCCGCGCGCAGAGCCGCGGAGGCGGCCGAGGCGCGGCTGGCGAGCGTCTTCCGCCAGGCGCCTGCCTTCATCTGCGTGCTGCGTGGTCCCGACCACTTCGTGGAGATGGCGAACGACGCCTACTACCAACTGGTGGGATTCCGCGATCTGGTGGGTCGCCCGTTGACGGAAGCGTTGCCCGAGGTGAGGGAGCAGGGCTTTCTACAGATACTCGATCACGTCCTCGAAACGGGCGAGACGTTTGTGGGAACCGAGGTACCGGTAATGATACTGCGTTCTCCCGGCGCCGCGCCGGAGAAGCGTGTGATCACCTTCGTGTACCAGCCGCTGATGGAGGTGGACGGTTCCCGTTCGGGCATCTTCGTGCACGGCGTCGACATGACCGAGCAGGTACTCGCGCGCTCGGAGCTCGAGGCTGTGCGGCTGGAGGCGGACGAAGCGAGGCGGCGCGCGGAAGAGGCCAACATGGCGCGCAGCCAGTTCCTCACGATGATGAGCCACGAGCTGCGCACGCCGCTCAACGCCATCGGCGGCTACGCGCAGCTTCTCGAGCTGGGTGTGCGCGGGCCGGTTACCAACGAGCAGAAGTCGGACCTCGCGCGCATCCAGGGTGCGCAGCAGCATCTGCTCGGACTCATCAACTCGGTGCTCAACTTCGCGAAGCTGGAAGCGGGTCATGTCCATTACGACATGGCCGACGTTCCGCTCATGGCGAGTCTCGAGAATGTGGAGACGCTCGTGGCGCCGCAGATGCGAGCGCGCGGTCTTGGCTACACTCTCCGCGCCGATCCCGCTCTCGCCGGCGACCCACGCAGCATCGACGTGCGTGCCGACGCGGAGAAGCTGCGGCAGATCATGGTGAACCTCCTCACCAACGCCACGAAGTTCACCGAGCCCGGTGGGAGCGTTACCGTGACCGTGTCCGATGTGGTGGGAGAAAGCGCGGACGACGGGGCATCTGCCGGTATGGTCGCGATTACCGTTACCGACACAGGAATAGGGATAGCGCCGACGAGGCTCGAGAGCATCTTCGAGCCCTTCGTCCAGGTGAACCGCCGTCTCAGCTCGTCAGACGAGGGAATCGGCCTCGGCCTCGCCATCAGCCGTGACCTCGCGCGCGCCATGGATGGAGACCTCGTAGTCAGGAGTGAGCTCGGCGCGGGCTCGGCCTTCACGCTCCTCTTGCCGAGGGTGGCCAGGTAACTCCGCGTGCGCCGTCATGTGCGGGCGCGATGCACCGACGCGAGATGCCCGGTTTCGCTCACCAGCTCTTTCATGTCCTCGATGGTCGATCGGAAGCCGATGGGGCAGATGCGGAGAGAGAGGGAGCCGTTTATGCGAGTGGTGGAGATGAGCCAGCGGCCGCCCGCGTTGATCTCGCTCGCGATGCGCTCGTTGAGCGAGTCGAGCTCCGTGGGGTCGGTTACCGACGCGGGGCGTGCACGGAAGCACAGGATGCCGAGGGTGGCGGGGGAGAGGACTTCGAGCGCGGGCTCGGCGCGCACGGAGCGCTCGGCGTGCGCTGCGAGCTCCATGCTGTAGGCGATCGCTTCGCTCAGAGCATCCACGCCGTAGTAGGAAACGCTGAGCCAGATCTTGATGCCGCGCGCGCGACGGGTGAGCTGTTCACCGTAGTCGGCGAAATTCACCTCCGCGCCGGCGCTCTCCACGTCCTTCAGGTAGTCAGGGTAGATGCTGAACGCGGCGGCGAGACGGCGCGGGTCGCGCGCGATGAGGCAGCCGCACTCGAAGGGGACGTAGAGCCACTTGTGCGGGTCCATCGTTACGGAGTCGGCGAGCTCGATGCCGGCCAGTGCGCGCCGGCCGCGCTCGCAGAGAATCCCGAAGCCACCGTACGCAGCATCCACGTGCAGCCAGAGCTGCTCCGCTTTGCACAGCTCCGCGAGCTCCCCCAGTGGGTCCACCGCGCCGGTGTTCGTGGTGCCGCCGTTCGCCACCACCATCAGCGGTATCAGTCCCGCCGCGCGGTCGGAGGCTATGGCATCGGCAAGCTCGCCGACTCTGATGCGATGCTCGTCGTCTACCGATATCGAGCGCACGTTGGCGCGCGGGATACCCGCCATCCACACTGCGCGCGTCACCGAGGAGTGAGTCTGGTTCGACATGTAGACGGTGAGTCGCGCGATGCGCGCAGGATCGTCGAGCGTGGCCTCGTGTCTCGCCGCTACTACCGCGGTGAAGTTCGCATTCGAGCCGCCGGACGTGAGCAGTCCACCGCTTCCCTCGGGCATCGCGAGCCACTGGCGGAACCAGTCGATTACAAGGAGCTCGACTTCGTTCGGGCCCGACGCCATCGGCCACACGCCGGCGAAGAAATTGTAGCCGGTCGCGAGCCAATCACCGAGCACCGCGGGGAAGGTGGGGCAGCTCGGCACGTACGCTATGAAGCCGGGGTGCGGCTCGCGCGCGGCGTGCGTGAAGATCCGCTCGCGCAGCGTGGCGAGCAGAGTGTCGAAGTCGGTTCCGCGCGCGGGCGGCGGCGTGGCGATGAGACGTTCGGCAGCGGTGCGATCTATCACGTCGAGTACCGGCTGCTCTCGGAGGGTAGCGAGATGCTCGGCGATGAGATCCGCGACAGCACGGCCATGGCGCTGCATTGTAGCGTGGTCGAGGTCGAGCGGAGAGCGGCGGTAGCGTTCGGTTGGTGGCATCTGTCGTGGATCGGGTTGGCACGGACATTCCGGGGCGGTGGACGCGGGCCGGCACACCCGGTGCATCGACCCCGCGGTATCATAACCCGGCGCCAGCCATCGGCGTACTCATCCAGTGTACGCGCGCGGTGGTGAACGATCCGGGGCTGACACAACCGATGGAGGGAGTGCTATGAACGACGCACGCTTGGCGTATATACTCGGCGTTGCGGGGATCTCGCTGCTGGCGGCAGCCTGCGGCGGGGAGAAGGCTAACCACATGCAGGGTTCCAACACCACCAGCACGGCGGCGCCAGCGGCCGCCCCGACGCCGTCTACCGGCGAGGCTGCGGGCTCCGCGTCCGCGGGCGGCGCGGTGGCCGGCAGCACGGCTACGCCTGGCGCAGCGGCCGGGACCACGAGCGCGGCCGGTGCAGCGGGAGCGGGAGCGGCGGCCGGTGCGGCGGGAGCCGCGCAGGGTGGCGGCGCCGGCAGCATCACTGCTGCAGAAGTAGCGCTCGGTGATAGTATCTTTCATGGCCAGACGGCGGGCGGCACCTGCTTCACCTGCCACGGCCAGAACGCGAAGGGCACCGCGCTGGCTCCCGATCTCACCGATAAGACGTGGATCGACGGAGACGGCACGTACAACTACATCGTCGAGCGAGTGACAACGGGAGTGCCGCAGCCCAAGCAGCACCCGGCGCCGATGCCGCCGATGGGTGGAGCATCGCTGTCGCAGGCGCAGGTCAGGGCGGTGGCTGCCTACGTGTACTCGCTGAGCCACCCCGAGGTCGGAAAGTAGGTCTGATCACGCAAGACGCGCGGGACGATGGACTCGGTACGAGAGTCGAACAGAACCCGACGCAGCCGCGGAGCAATCCGGATGTCACGGAGATCCCCGCTGGCGGCGCCGGGCTCGCCGCACCCGTGTCCGTGCCCCGTGGCCCCTCCTTCGTACGCGGTCTCTGGCGCATCGCCGCCGCCGACGCGTCGAGCGGGAACAGCGCCGAGCTGATACGCGACGG
>DASSOX010000105.1:0-54359 GCA_035700125.1 Gemmatimonadaceae bacterium | reverse complement strand
GGCGCGTGCGACGGCGCCGACGGCGCTCGCTGTCATCGGCCGGCTCGCTGCCACGGTCGGAGCTGTAGGTCGTGGGACCTTCGCTCTCTTCCTCGACTTCCTCGCGCTTGGGCGCCTCGCGACGCGCTTCCTCGACCGTGTCGGCGATGGCGCGGGTGAGGAGCTCCACCGAGCGGATCGCATCGTCGTTGCCGGCGATCGGCACGGTGATGAGATCGGGGTCGGCGTTGGTGTCCACGATGGCGACGATAGGGATACCGAGCTTGTTCGCCTCGGTGACGGCAATCTTCTCCTTCTTGGAGTCGATCACGAACATGAGACCGGGGAGCCGGTTCATGTTCTTGATGCCGGAGAGGTACTTGCCGAGCTTGTCGCGCTCGCGGGACATCATGAGCTGCTCCTTCTTCGTGTAGTCCTGGAACGCGCCGCCCTCCTCGCTACCCGCCTCGAGATCCTTGAGGCGGCGGACCTGCTTCTTGACGGTCTGGAAGTTGGTGAGCATTCCACCGAGCCAGCGCTCGGTGACGTACATGGCGCCGCAGCGTTCGGCCTCCGCCTGAACGATCCCCTTGAGCTGCCGCTTGGTGCAGACGAAGAGGATGTTGTCGCCACGGGCGACCACGTCTCGCACGAGCTTTTCCGCGAGCTCGAGCTGGCGCAGCGTCTTCTGGAGGTCGATGATGTGGATGCCGTTCCGCTCGGCGAAAATGAAGCGGCGCATCTTGGGATTCCAACGGCGGGTCTGGTGCCCGAAGTGGACTCCCGCTTCCAGCAGTTGTTCGAGGTTCGGCTGAGTCATCCTGTTTCCGTGTTACCTGGTTTATCCGCCGCTCCCTTCGACGCCGACCGCAACCGGCAGAACCGGCACCAGCGGAAGACTCGGGGAGCGTGAGTGATGTGAGGGGGCCGAAGCCCCCGTGCTGCTAGCGCTTCGAGAACTGGAAGCGCTTCCGGGCCTTCGGACGGCCGGGCTTCTTCCGCTCCACCGCGCGAGCGTCGCGCGTGAGCAATCCGAGGTCGCGGAGCTTGCCGCGATGGGTCTCGTCTATCTTGACGAGAGCGCGAGCCACGGCGAGGCGAAGCGCGCCCGCCTGTCCGCTCGGGCCGCCGCCCTGGAGCGACGCCTTCACATCGTAGCGACCGAGCGAATCGGTGGCGGTGAAGGGCTGCTGGATGGCGGAGACGAGCGTGGGGCGCGGGAAGTAGTCACCGAGCGTACGCCCGTTGACCTCCCACTTCCCCGAGCCGGGGCGAATGTAGAGACGGCAGACGCTCTCCTTGCGGCGTCCGATCGTGTGCACCGTGGACTCGTCGGCCATCACCTGCTCTCGCTCTTCTTGAGGTTCAGCACGGCCGGCTGCTGTGCGGCGTGCGGGTGCTCGGCGTCCGGGTAGACGCGCAGCTTGAGGCGCAGCTTTCCCTTGCCGAGGTTGTTCTTGGGAAGCATGCCGTACACCGCGTGCTCGATTACCCGGTCGGGGTGCTTCTCGAGCATGTTGGCGAACGAGGTGAACCTCTCGTGCCCCATGTAGCCGGTGTGACGGAAGTACTTCTTCTGCTCCGCCTTGCTCCCGGTGACCCTGACCTTGGATGCGTTGATCACGATCACGTTGTCGCCGGTATCCATGTGCGGTGTGAACATGGGCTTGTGCTTGCCGCGGATGATTCTGGCGACCTCGCTGGCGAGGCGCCCGAGCACCATCCCATCGGCATCGACTATATACCAGCGGTGCTCGATGTCTTTGGGGGTGGCGGTGTAAGTTCGCATTTGCGTGAATAATTTCATTCGTGAGGCCGAAGGGCAGCCGGCTAGCCGCGCGCTCCTCGGTGGCCTGGTCGCTATTTGCGACAGACACGTAAGCTACGAAAGGAGTTAGGGCTTGTCAACCAAGGTTCCAGTGCCTCGATCGGGCCTCCGCTACGCGCTCGTCACAACCGTCCTGCCGCTCGTAGCGGCGGCATTCGTGCTCATCCCGCTCGCCTGTGCACGCGCCACCAGCTCTCAACTCACCGACCTCTGCAGAGGCGAAAGCGTGACCGCACTCGTGGCGCTGGTGATAGACTCGGTGGCGACGGTGGGAGGCGACGAGCTGGCGCGGATGAAGAACGAGCGCTTCGACATCGCGGTGAACCTCTTCAACCAGCTCGAGCCGACCTCCTGCGCGGACCGGGGCGGAGAGGCCAGCGTGGAGATCGGCGACCTGCCGGACGAGCTGGCATCCGCCGCCTCGAAAGCCGGCACCGCCCACTGGCGGGTAGACAGCCTCGCGGTGGTGGTGGAGCTCAATCACGGAGTGCGCGACAATAACCTCTCGCTCTCCCTGCCGCTGGACGGGAGCGACGGACACTGGACGCTATCGCGCTTCCCCGGCGTCGTGGCGCAGGGGCGCCTCATCCGACAGTAGCGCGCTCACTCCGCCTCGAGCTCCACGAGCAGTGCTCCCTTGTCCACCGCCTCGCCCGGTTTGGCGTGCACGGTTTTCACCTTCCCGGGGCCCGCGGCGCGCAGCTCGTTCTCCATCTTCATCGCTTCCATCACGACCAGTCCCTGCCCTGTGGCCACCGTGTCGCCGGGCTTCGCGTTGACGCGCACTATGAGACCGGGCATCGGCGCCACGAGCGGTGCCGGGCCGGCCGGTCCGCTCTGCGCGGCGGTGAGGTCGCGGATGGTGCGCGTGCGCTCGTCGAGCGCTTCGATCCTGTAATTGAAGCCGTCCAGCCAGAGCGTGTAGCTCCCGCGCCCGCCGCGTTCGCGGACTATCACCCGGTGTACGCGGTCGCCCACGTGCACGAGTCGCACAGGCGTCCCGGCCACATCCGCCAGCGACACGGGAACCGACCGTCCGTCGAGCTCGACCTCGCCGGCATCCAGTTCGATGTCGGTGCGCTCGCCGTTGACGCTCACGATGTACTTCACGCTGCCTCCGGGATGAGCTCGCACACGGTCTCGACGTGCGCGGTCTGAGGGAACATGTCGAAGCAGATGAGCGAGGCGATCCGCCAACGTGGGAGCCGTGCGAGATCGCGCGCCAGCGTGGCGGGATTGCAGCTCACGTAGACGATGGCTCGGGTAGCGCTCGCGCGCTCCTGCAACTCGGTGGTGACGCGTTCATCAACGCCCCTGCGCGGTGGGTTGAGCACGACGACGTCGGATGGGAGCACCGAGGGAAGCGCGTCTTCCACGCGTGCCGCGATCGAGCGCGATTCGGGCGGCAGGAGCGCGCCGCAGCGAGCGGCGGCCGCGCCGTCCAATTCGATGGCCACGACGCGGACGCCGGCATTCGACAGCGACACGGCCAGGTCGCCAGCGCCGGAATACCCGTCGACGAGCGTACGCGGCGCGTGCGCCAGCACCCTCTCGATCACGTACTCCTTCATCTCGAGCGCGACGCGTGCGTTGATCTGCTCGAAGGAAGCACCGGGTACGTTCTCGTCGCCGTTGGCGACGGGGCTGCCGCGACGCAGCGAGTCTTTACTGGAGCCGGCAGCGTCGCGCGATGCGCCGGCCGCCGCGACCGCTGGATCGCGCTGCGCCACCAGCTCCGGTTCCCGCGCGCCCTCGCGTACCCACCAGAGCGCCCCGAGCGAGGGGGCGCTCTCGAGGAAGCGCTGCGCGCGCGGCCAACGCGTACCACCCTCGAGAATGAAGGAGATGCCGAAGTCTCCCAGGCGGACAGCGCCGCGCAGCTCGGGTGCGCGCGGAAGATCGTCCGAGGCAGCCATCACCTCGCTCCATGCGGCGAGCACCGGCCGCTCGGTGATCGGACAGTCGCGCAGCTCGAATGCTTCGTGGGGTGCGTCGTACGGATGCAGCCCTGCGATCCATCGTTCGCCGCGCCGGCGCAGTGCCATCGTGAGCTTGCGCCTGTAGCGCCACTCGTCGGCGCTCGGCCGCACGGTGAGAGCTGCCGCGCTTCGCTTCCCTATCCGCTCGAGCGCATCGCGCACTATCGCGCCCTTCGCGTCGAGCTGCGCGGCGTAGCTCATGTGCTGTAACTGGCAGCCGCCGCAGTTGTCGCGCACGTAGTGAGCACACGGCGGTTCCACGCGCACGGGCGATGCGATCTCGAGCGACAGTACCCGGCCGCGGCCGAAGCGACCCTTTGCCGACCACTCGACTTCGGCCACATCGCCGGGGGCCGTTCGCGGAACGAAGACCACGAAGCCGTCGGCACGCGCCACGCCATCGCCACCGGCGGCTATGGAGTCTATCGTTACCCGCGAGGCGGGCACTACTCGCACCCCCCGCCGATTCCCTCGCGCAGCGCGGCGGCTCGCCAACGGTCCGTCGCTCCCGCCAACCCGGGCGCCGAGCCGTTCACCGCGGGGCGCGAGCGGAGCGCGCGGTCGCGCTCAGCCAGAAGGGTTGCCGCGATCATCGCGGCCAGCTCGCCGCTCTCCGGCGGCTTCACCGAGAGAAGCGAGGGGAGCCGGCGCTCGAGCCACTGGATCCCGATTTCGCCGCGCTGGAATTCGCTGTCTTCCATCACGCGAAGATGGAAATCGCGCGACGTGTCCACTCCCTGGATGGTCAGCTCGAGTAATGCGCGATGCATCCTCGCGATCGCCTCGGGGCGCGATGGCGCCCACACTATGAGCTTGGCGAGCATCGGATCGTAGAAGAGCTCCACCCGAGTCCCGATCCCGATCCCTCCGTCCCACCTGATCCCGGGGCCGCCCGGGAGGCGGAGGTAGGTGATGTCCCCGGTGGACGGAAGGAATCCGTTGGCCGGATCCTCGCTCGTGATGCGACACTCGATCGCCCAGCCGCGCGGCACGATCTCCTCCTGACGGAATGGGAGTCGCTCCCCCGCCGCGATGCGCAGCTGCCAGTGCACGAGATCGAGTCCCGTCACCAGCTCCGTCACCGGATGCTCCACCTGCAGGCGGGTGTTCATCTCGAGGAAGTAGAACTTTCCTTCCGTGTCGAGGAGAAACTCGCACGTTCCAGCGTTCACGTAGCCGGCCGCGCGCGCCGCGCGCACGGCCGTCTCGCCCATCTCGCGGCGCAGCTCCGGGGTGACGGCCACGCTCGGCGCTTCCTCGACCATCTTCTGGTGCCGCCGCTGGATGGAGCACTCGCGCTCGCCGAGCGAGAGGATGTTCCCGTGCGTGTCGCCTAGCACCTGGATCTCGACGTGGCGCGGACCGACGATGTACTTCTCCACGTACACGGCGTCGTCGCCGAAGGCGTTGAGTGCCTCTCGCCGCGCGGCATCGAGCGAGGAGGAGAGCTCCGACTCCTCGTGCACCACGCGCATTCCCTTCCCGCCTCCGCCGGCAGCCGCCTTGAGGAGAATCGGATAGCCGAACTCCCTTGCGATTCGTGCCGCTTCCTCGGCATCGCGGAGCGGCTCGGTGGTGCCGGGAACCACGGGGACGCCGGCCGCACTCACCAGGCGGCGTGCTTCGGTCTTGCTCCCCATCGCCGCGATCGCGGCCGGGGGCGGACCCACGAACACGAGACCCGCATCGATCACCGCCTGCGCGAAGGGCTCGCGTTCGGAGAGGAAGCCGTAGCCCGGGTGGATCGCCTGCGCTCCCGTGCGCAGTGCCGCCTCGATGATGCGATCGCCGCGAAGGTAGCTGTCTTTCGATGGCGATTCGCCGATTCGTACCGCTTCATCCGCCTCGCGCACATGCGGCGCGCGGGCGTCTGCATCGCTGTAGACCGCCACTGCCTCGATGCCCAGCTCGCGGCAGGCACGCACGACTCTCAGGGCGATCTCGCCTCTGTTCGCGACCAGTACCTTCTCGAACGGGCGCGGGGCGATGGTATCGGGGAGAGTGGCGCTCATCAGAGCGGGATGTTCCCGTGCTTCCTGGGTGGATTGCTCTGGCGCTTGCTCTGCAGCGTGTCGAGCGCGTCGATGAGACGCGGGCGGGTCTCCCGTGGGTCGATTATGTCGTCCACGTAGCCGCGGCTCGCCGCGATGTAGGGGTGCGCGAACTTCGCGCGGTATTCTTCGATCTTCTCGTCCATCGCCGCCTGCTGATCTTCGCTCTCGGTGATCTCCCTGCGGAAAAGAATCTCCACCGCACCCTTCGGGCCCATCACCGCGATCTCCGCCGTGGGCCAGGCGAGATTGAAGTCTCCTCTGATGTGCTTGCTGCTCATGACGTCGTACGCGCCGCCGTACGCCTTGCGCGTGATGACGGTGAGCTTGGGGACGGTGGCCTCGCAGTAGGCGAAGAGGAGCTTCGCGCCGTGCTTGATTATTCCTCCGTGCTCCTGCGCCACGCCGGGGAGGAAGCCCGGCACATCCTCGAATGTCACGAGCGGAATGTTGAAGGCATCGCAGAAGCGGATGAAGCGCGCGCCCTTGATGGACGCGTCTATGTCGAGCACACCGGCGAGAACGGCCGGCTGGTTGGCGACGATTCCGACGGAGTAGCTGCCGAGGTGTGCGAAACCGCAGAGAATGTTCTGCCCGAAGTCCGCCTGCACCTCGTAGAAGTCCCCGTCGTCTACCACACGGCGGATGACGTCGCGCATGTCGTAGGGTTTGTTGGGATTGTCCGGCACGACATCCAGCAGCCCTTCATCGCGCCGGTCGCGCGGGTCGGTGCCTGCACCGCGCGGCGGCTCACCGAGGTTGTTCGACGGGATGTAGCGGAAGATCTCGCGGATAGCGCCGAGTGAAGCGAACTCGGAATCGTGCACGAAGTGCGCTACTCCGGACATGCTCGCGTGCGCATCCGCGCCGCCCAGCTCTTCCATGCTCACATCCTCGTGCGTCACGGTCTTCACCACGTTCGGGCCGGTGACGAACATGTACGACGTGCCGCGCACCATGTAGACGAAGTCGGTGATCGCCGGCGAGTACACGGCCCCGCCGGCGCACGGCCCGAGGATGGCCGAGATTTGCGGTACCACTCCGGAGGCGAGCGTGTTGCGCAGGAAGATGTCGGCGTAGCCGCCGAGCGACACGACGCCTTCCTGGATGCGTGCACCGCCCGAGTCGTTGAGACCGATGACCGGCGCGCCGTTGCGCATGGCAAGATCCATGATCTTGCAGATCTTCTCGGCGTGCGCTTCGGAGAGCGAGCCGCCCAGGACCGTGAAGTCCTGCGAGAAGACATACACCAGGCGCCCCTCTATCCGACCGTAGCCGGTGACCACACCGTCGCCGTAGATGTGCTGCCCGTCGAGACCGAAGTCCGTGGAGCGATGGGTCACGAAACGATCCAGCTCGACGAAGGTTCCTTCATCGAGCAGGATGTCCAGACGTTCGCGCGCGGAGAGCTTCCCCTTCGCGTGCTGCGCCTCCAGGCGCCGGCGTCCTCCGCCCAGCTCTGACTCCGAGCGACGCTGCTCGAGGAGCTCGAGTTTCTCTCGCATAGTCATACGCGCGATAAGCTAGCCGCGGGGTCAGGGTGTATGCCAGAGCGGTGCCGAAAGCGGCCTGCTTGTTGCGAATAGCGGTCGCGACGAGATCCCGGAGAAGCGTATGCGGCCCGCGAGACATCGAGCAGTCGGTAGGAGTGGCATCGCTTGCGCTCTCGCTGCGCTCGTTGTCGCTGCCTGCTCGCACTCGCCGCGCGAGCAGGCAAAGAAGAGACTCGCGTCGCTTCACTCGTGGGCCGTCTCGACGCAGCTGGTAGGCGAGCGCTGGATGGAGGGCGCCGTTCCCACACCGTACGCGAGCAAGACGCTGCAGACCTTCGGCCGGAAGGTGTGGAACGAGCGCAGGCAGACCGAGTCGGGCGAGCTCCCGCCAGACGTGAAGGCTTTTCTGGTGGCGGGCTTCGACTCCACCGCCCGCGCCACCGACTCACTGCTTTCGGTGGTGGATCGAAACGACAAGCACGCCGCAGCCGACATCGTGCGGCGACTTTCGGTGCAGGCGCGCGCCGCAGACTCCGCCAGAGAGCGCATCGGCGCACAGTGAAGAAGAAGCTCCTCCAGCTCACGCTCGGCGTGGTCACGAGCATCGGCGGCTTCCTCGAAGTCGGCTCCATCGCGACGTCGGCGCAGGCGGGAGCGAGCTTCGATTACCAGTTGGTCTGGCCGATAGTGCTCGGCACCATCGCGTTGATCTTCCTGGTGGAGATGTCGGGACGGCTGGCCGCGGTGAGCAAGTTCACCGTGTCTGGTGCGATGCGCGACCGCTTCGGCTTCGACTACTTCGTGGTGCCGCTCGTTACGCTCACGATCGTGATCTACCTGGTGCTGGCCGCGGAAATCGGCGGCGCCGCGTTCGCGCTGCAGCTCGTGACCGGGATCAGCTATCGATGGTGGGCCGTACCAGTGGCGCTTCTCGCGTGGTTCCTGCTCTGGGCGGGGCCGTTCTCGGTGGTGGAGCGGTGGGTACCGCTCGTCGGTCTCGTGACGCTCGTCTTTCTCGTGGGAGCGCTGAAGCTCGGCCCCGACTGGGGAGCGCTCGCCCACGGCCTCATACCCACCCGGCCATCGCACGAAAAACTTCACTACTGGTTTCTCGTGGTGAACATTCTTGGCGCCACGATCGCACCCTACCTCATGTACTTCTATTCGTCGGGGGCGGTCGAGGGAAATTGGGACCGGAGCTACATCGGAATCAATCGCGTGATAGCCACGATGGGGATGAGCTTCGGAGGCGTCCTGGCGGTGGCGGTGCTGGTCATATGCGCGGAGATGTTCAATCCCGCTGGGATGCAGATGAAGGGATACGATCAGATCGCGCTGATGCTCACCGGCGCTCTCGGTTCGTGGGGATTCTACCTCTTCGCCGCCTCACTTTTCATCGGCTGCCTCGGCGCGATCCTCGAGATAGCGCTCGCCGTTGCGTACATGACCTCTCAGGGGATGGGGTGGCGCTGGGGGCAGGACAAGGAGCCGAGGAAGGTGCCGCGTTTCGTTCTCGTGTACACTGTGCTTCTGGCGCTGGCACCCTGGCTCATTGTCCTGGGAGTGAGCCCGCTCCAGGTGACGAGTCTTTCGATGGCGTTGACCGCAGCGACGCTTCCGGTCGCCATCATCCCCTTCATCGTGCTGATGAACGACCCGGTGTACACCGGAAAGCACACCAACGGCTGGATATCGAACGTCGTGGTGGTCTTCACGATCGTGCTGGCGTGCATCCTCGCCATCGTGACGATTCCCCTCCAGCTGCTCGGCGGAGGTTGATATGTACATCGTTCGCGACCTGCTCGACAAGCAGCTCATAGACGTGAACTGGCAGCAGATGGGACGTGTGGACGGTCTCACGATGGAGACTTCGCCCGGCGAGCAGCCGCGCATCACGAGCATGTGCGTGGGAGGCACTGTGCTCATGCACCGTCTCCCCGGCTTCGTCGGACGATGGGGTGCCGCGCTTCTGCGCCGTTTCGGGATTCGGCACGGCGTTCCCTTCGAGATACCGTGGTCCGAGCTGATGACGATGGACACCGAAGTGCGCGTGGACGTCAACTCGGACGAGAGCGGAGCCATGGCCTCGTCGCACTGGGTGCGCGATCACATAATCGACCACATCCCGGGAGCGTGAAGATGCCCGGAAAGCCGATCGCAGTCGAGAACCTCCTCAGCAGGAAGGTGCGCGACCCCTCGGGGAGGTCGGCGGGGCGCATCGAGGAGATCAGGGCTACTCCGTCGAAGGATGCGCTGCTCGTGTACCAATACGATCTCGGGCCCGCCGCGCTCCTCGAACGGCTCGCCGTCGGTCTTCGTGTCTTCCCCATGCTGCGTAAGATCGGAATCGGGTCCGAGCACCGGGGACGGTGTGTCCCGTGGGAGAAGATGGATCTCAGCGACCCGCGCCATCCGCGCATCACCTGCATGCGCGAGGAGTTGCAACCGCTCGACGATTGACGTCGGGCGCGGGATCGGCGCCAGAGCGCGGGCAGGACTGTCGAAAACACGAAGGCCCCGCCGGCATCGCCGGCGGGGCCTTCGTGTTTTCCATGCTGCAGCCAGAGCTACTCGGCGGTGATCTCGTCGCTCTCGCCTTCGGCGTTCGGAGATGGCTCGGCGTTTTCCGCGTTGTGCTCCGCTGCTTCGGCGACTTCTTCCTCACCGCTGTGCGTCGCGGTGTGCGGGCCTTCCTCGGCGTCCATCGGGATCACCTTGGACGGCGTCTCCGGGCGCGGCGGCTGCTCTTCCGGCACGTTGGTCACAGCGAGCACGATCCGGCGGTGGATCGGATCCACCTCGAGCACGCGCATGTCGAGGATCATTCCCTCGTACACGTCGTCTGCCGGGTTCACGACCGGCTTGCCGAGGTTGAGCTGCGAGATCGGCACGAAGCCTTCGATGTCGTTGCCGATGTCCACCACCACGCCCTTGTCCATCAGCCGTGCAACGGTACCGGTGGTGTCGGTACCCACCGGGTAAGTCTCACCGATGCTGAGCCACGGATCCTCGGTGGCCTGCTTGAGGCCGAGCGAGATGCGCTTGTTGTCGGCGTCGATGTTGAGGATCACGACGTCTACCGTGTCGCCCTTCTTCACCACTTCCGACGGGTGCTGGATTCGCTTGGTCCAGGACATGTCGGAGATGTGGATCAGACCATCGATGCCCGGCTCGATCTCCACGAAGGCGCCGAAGGAGGTGAGGTTGCGCACCTTCCCCGAAATCCGCGTCCCCACGGGGTAGCGGAGCGGGAGCACCATCCACGGATCCTGCTCGGTCTGCTTCATGCCAAGCGAGATCTTCTCTTCGTTCGGATCCACCTTCAGGACCACCGCCTCGATCATCTCGCCGATGGAGACGAGCTTCGAGGGGTGCCGGACGTTGCGCGTCCAGCTCATCTCGCTTATGTGCACGAGGCCTTCGATTCCCGGTTCCAGCTCGATGAACGCGCCGTAGTTGGTGATCGAGACGACCTTGCCGTTCACGCGAGTGCCGACCGGGTACTTCTCGGCCACGTCCTTCCACGGGTAGCTCTGGAGCTGCTTGAGGCCGAGCGAGATGCGCTCGCGATCCCAATCGATATCGAGGATCTTGACCTCGAGCTCCTGCCCGATCTGGACGAGCTCCGACGGATGCGAGATGCGGCCCCACGACATGTCGGTGATGTGGAGCAGACCGTCCACGCCGCCGAGGTCGATGAACGCGCCGAAGTCGGTGATGTTCTTGACGATGCCCTTGCGGACCTGGTCCTTCTGGAGCTCCTTCATCAGCTTCTCGCGCTTGCCGGCGCGCTCGACCTCGAGGATCACTCGACGCGAGACGACGATGTTGCGGCGGCGCTTGTTCAGCTTGATGATCTTGAACTCGTACTTCTGGCCGAGCAGCTCGTCTATGTTGGGCACGCGGCGAAGCGCGATCTGCGAACCGGGGAGGAACGCGTCCACTCCCATGAGGTCCACGACCACACCGCCCTTGATCTTCTTGACCAGCGTTCCTTCCACCGGCTGATCATCCTCGTAAGCGAGACGGATGCGCTCCCACACGCGCATGAAGTCGGCTTTCTTCTTGGAGAGGACGACCGAACCTTCCTGGTCCTCGAGATGCTCGAGGAGCACTTCCACTTCGTCGCCGGGCTTGAGCTCCGGATGGTCCTTGAACTCCTCGAGCGGAACCGCGCCCTCCGACTTGAAGCCAATGTCGAGGATCACGAGGTTGTCGCGGATCTCCAGAACTTTGCTCTTGACGATTTCGCCTTCGTCGATGGACGCGAGGGTACCGGCGTAAAGCTCGATGAGCCGCGCCTCTTCCTCGGGTGAATACTCGTCCTCGTCCCAGCGATTGTCGCCGTGCGAGAGCAGACGCAGTTTGCTTCTGTCGTTGTCGCGGCGCGCTGTTTCTACGCCGGTGGATGTCCTTTCTTCTAGCTCGGGCATACCGAAGTGTTTCTCCTGGCCCGCGGTTCTGTTTAGGCTCGCCGCGTCGAGTAAGATGGAGTTGGGCCAAACGCAAGACGCGACCCGCCACAGGTCGCGTCAGCGAACGGCACATGTGAACCTGTAAACATAGTGGCGCCCGGGGGTTACCGCAATAGTACCCTACTTGCGCGCGGGGAGAACTTTCGCCAGGGCGACGATCCGCTCCACCTGGGCTTCCTGCGTCAGATGGGTGGTGTCTATGAGAACGGCGTCCTTCGCCTGAACAGTCTGCGTGGCGTCGCGAGCATCGCGCTGGACGAGCCGCTCCGTCTCCGCGGCGATCTCCTCTTCGGACGGGTCCCGCCCGGAGCGCTGGCGGAGCCGCCGGCGGGCGCGCTCCCATGGATCGGCCACGAGAAATACCTTCAGGTCGGCGCGAGGAAACACTACCGTACCAATGTCCCGGCCGTCCACCACCACGCTGTGGCTCGAGGCCGACGCGCGGACCAGCTCGTTCACCCACTCACGAATCCGCGGCATCTGCGCCACTCGCGATACATGCCTGGTCACCTCCGCGCTGCGCAACTCCTCGCCGAGCGGCTCGCCTTCGAGCACCGGCACCACTGCCCCAACCACGGCGCGCAGCGTCAGGCCGGCCACCGCTCGCCGCACGTCCTCCTCGCTCCATGCGTCCGCGTTGCCGGAGCGCCGGAGCGCGGCAGCGGTGGCGGCGCGATAGAGCGAGCCGGAGTCCACGTGGCAAAATCCGAGGCGCTCGGCGACCATCCTCGCGGTTGACGACTTCCCCGAGGCAGCCGGTCCATCTATCGCCACGACCAGGTTGCTCATCTCAGGACACCACGGCGCCGCGCAGGTCGTCCCAGAAAGCGGGGTACGACACGTTCACGCAGGAGGGATCGTCAATCGCGATCTCGTTTCCGGGGATGGCGCCGAGCACACCGAAGGCCATCGCGATGCGATGATCGCCAAGCGTTCGCACGCGACCGGAGAGTGGCCGATCGCTACCAACGATCGTGAAGCCGTCGGGCGCCTCGGTAGCGTCAACGCCGATGGCAAGGAGATTCGAGACCACCGTCGCGATACGGTCGCTCTCTTTCACGCGCAGCTCGGCCGCACCGCGTACGCGCGTGGTTCCCTCGGCGCGAGCCGCGACACAGGCGAGGAGCGGCAGCTCATCGATCATCGACGGGACATCGTCCAGAGGGAGATCGATGCCCGAGAGCCGTGACGCGTGCACGGTGATCATGCCTACGTCGTCCCCGCCCTCGTGTCGCACCCCGCTCCGCTCCAGTCGCCCGCCCATCAGCTCCAGCGCGCGGAAGAACCCCGTGCGCGTGGGATTGAGGCACACGTCGGGAAGCTCGACGGTTCCGTCGCTGGCCAGCGCGGCGAGGGCGGCGAGGAAGGCCGCCGAAGATGGATCTGATGGGACCGCGATGCAGAGCGGATCGAGGCGGCCGCTCGCCGGCGGCGCGAGTCGCACCGAGCTGCCTTGCACCGTTACCTTCGCACCCTGCGCAGCGAGCATTCGCTCGGTGTGGTCGCGCGAGCGGCTCGGCTCGCGGACTTCCACTGCCACCTGCGCGGCGACGCCCGCCAGGAGTATGGCGCTCTTGATCTGAGCGCTCGCCGCCTCGCTCGTCCATACGATGGGAGAGAGTGAGCCGCCGGTGATGCGCATCGGCAGTCCGTCGCCGCTCTCGAAGTCGAAGCGCGCTCCCATGGCGCCGAGTGGGCGCGCCACGCGCTGCATTGGCCGGCGACTGAGGCTCGCATCGCCCACGAAGCGGGAGCTGAACGGGCAGGCCGCAGCGATCCCCGCCATGAGCCGGGTCGTGGTGCCGCTGTTGCCGCAGTCGAGATCAGTGGCAGGTGCGCGGAAAGAGCGCGCGCCCCTCCCGTCCACCGTGAAGTCGTCGGAGACAGAGGGTATGTCGGCGCCCAGCGCACGCAGTACGGAGGCGGTGCTCTGAACGTCTGCCGAATCGAGAATTCCACGGATGCTCGAGCGTCCCTCCGCGAGAGCAGCGAGCATCAGCGATCTGTGGGAGATCGATTTGTCGCCGGGGACTCTTATTCGCCCCTCGACCTTCACGCTCCCTGCTCCGCGCGGTTCGCGTCGCGTTCGCGCTGAAGTGACGGCGCGCCAGCGGTTCGCGCGCCTTCGCGGCGCCAGGCGCGGCCGCTGTTCCAGATGGCCGCGAGCGCCTCGCCGTCACCGGAGCCGAGCGCGGAGCGCAGGTCGGAAATTGTGTTGCCGAGGAGCTCGAGTGCGGCGTCGAGCTCACGCGGTGCACCGGCAAGGAGGGTTGGCCATGAGCCGAGATCACTCGCGGCGAGCCGGGTTGTATCGCGTGCGCCGCTGCCTATGGTTCTGGCTTCGATTCCACCCGCGGCGAGCGTGGCCGCGAGGGCGGTAGCGGTGAGCTGGGGGAGCTGGCTAACCCAGGCCATGAGCCGGTCGTGCGCCTCGGCGCTCCGGTAGTCCACTCGGCGCGCTCCCACGGTGTGCCAGAGCCACTCGATGCACGCCCGGTGGCGCGGATCAGCGCGTTCTTCCGCGCTGATCACGGCGTCCACGAACAGCTCGGGCCGGGACGCACCAAAGCCGGTATCGTGCGAGCCGGCGAGCGGGTGCGTTCCAAGGAGCAGCGCATGAGTGTCGTCATCCACACCCAGTGCGTCACGCGATTGCAGGCCGCAGACGTGGAGAAGCTTCGCATTCCGGGCGAGGGCCGGGCGCACCGAGTCGGCCACCTCGGCGACCGTACGGATCGGAACCGCGAGCACCACGATCCCTGCTCCCGCGCACGCCGCGGAGGCGCCGTCGTCGGCGGTGCTCACGTGGACGCGAGCGGCGGCGGCCTGTTCGCGATCGGAGGGCGATGCGCTCCATCCCCGGACTTCGACTTCCTGGGCGATCAGCGCCCGAGCGAGGGAGCCGCCGATACAGCCGAGTCCGATTACGGCAACGGGTCTGGGGGCCATCAGATGTTCACAACGGGACGGAAGGGAGCGGCAGCGCCCCGGCTGTAGGGCGAGCGAGGGGCGCCGGTGGACTGGGCACTTTCGGTCATGCGGAGAAAGTAGCGAGGCGCTTTTCCATGAGGAAGCGCGTTGCGCCGCTCGATTGACAGTAAACGCTGCACTTTGTAGATTGCAGTAGCCCGAATAAGAACCGAAGCTCGGCTCGCCTGATGGGTCACACAGTGCTTCAGATGGCAGGCGGTAAGTGATTGTCTTGCAACAGTTGTCACAGAGCCACCCAGGGTGGCGTGAGCGAGTGGAGGATGGGGCTGTGCCAATCACCAGTCACACGGCGCGCGGGAGCGCGCAGGAGGAGATGGATACCTCTAGGAAGCCCCGCTCCAAGAGCGCAGCGACGCCAAGGCTGAAGTCGGCCAAGGGGCCGAAGGCGGCGCGGGGGAAGAAAGCTGTGCGGAAATCGGCGAAGATCGTGGCGGCTGCGAAGGCCAGCGCACCCACGGAGCTGATGCGTATCCGCGAGCTCGATCCGCAGGCTGCATGCGGACAAGGTACTACGGTGATGCAGCTTTTCAGGGTGGATGACCTGCCTTTCGGAAACGACACCACTCACCTGGTATTCTTCGACCGCCATGGGTGGTACTGCGCGCACGGCCGGGATTGCCCGGCGGTGGCCGCGGTCCGGAAGCGCTATAAGCAAGTGACTCTGACGAAATAGGTTGGACTGGACATGATAGCGAGACACGAAGAGCAGAGCGAACATCGAATCGAAGATGTATGGGCGAGGCTTGCAGCGCCTCTTCCCCCTGGTGTGACGGCATGGCGACAGGACGGCAGACCGATCATGCGCGACGGAAAGTTCTACGCGCGATTCGTCTCCTACATCGATGCGCAGACAGTTCGCGAGCGATTGGACAGCGTGGTTCCCGGTGAGTGGAACCTGACCATCGAACTCCTCCCTACCCCGGGCGCGGGTGAGAACGATTTCCCCGAGCCGGCTGCCTGCGCCTTCAAGGCGCGGCTCCAGATCCTTGGCGTCGTGCGCGAGGACGTCGGAACCGGTAAGGACTACAAGCAGGCTTCGACAGACGCGTTCAAGCGAGTGGCAGTGCGTTTCGGCATAGCTCACGAGCTGTACGAGATGGGCCAGAACTGGGTGCAGATGGATGGCGACGGAAAGTACGCCAAGCCGATGGAAGACCCGCAGGCCGCGTACGATCGCCGTCTGGCGCGCACCCGGAGCGCCCGGGAGAACGGCGGTGCTCAGGAGAACGGCGATGGCGCCGTGAATCCGCCGCTCGAGTTCAAGCGAGCCACGCTCCCGAGCGACGTCCCTCCCTGCCCCAAGTGCGGCGGCAAGATGTGGGACAACCGGCTCGGCAAGCGCAATCCCAAGGCGCCGGACTTCAAGTGCCGCGACCGCGATTGCGACGGCGTGATCTGGCCGCCGAAGCCGCCGCGCTCGGTGGCAAAGCGCTCCAGCAAGCGTGAGGAGCCAGCGTCGCAGGAGGCGCTTGCGACGGCAGACGAGGCGCCCGCGGAGCTCGGAGAGAACGAGATCCCGTTCTGACGGATCGCGACATTACCGAGCGAAAAAGGCAAACGGGGCGACCAATCTCATGGTCGCCCCGTTTGCGCGTCCGCTGGTGATTGCAACGCGCTTCCCTCAGAGCGGATCGGGCATCACCGAGAGGAACGCGCTGCTCGTCGCCGGGTTGATGGTGAGCTCCGGATGCTGTCCGTCGTTCAGCGTCACCATGTCCGAGAGAAGATCTTCGCTGCCGCCGATCGGGTGAACGAGGAGCTGCAGCGTGTTGCCCACCTGAATACTTCCCCTCGGAACCCTGAGCACATCGGTCGTCAGCCCTGTGACGATGCCGAGCCGATACTTGTGTCCCAGGTAGTAGCTGTAGACCACCTGGTCTTCCCACCCGGTGTTCATCACCACGAGACGGACCGCTTGGCCGCTCGGGTGTACGTCGGATGTTCGCGAAGGTTGACGCCAGCAGGCGAGCGCAATGGTTGCCGCGAGCGTTGCCTTAGCCCATGCACGCTTCCTCATAGACCACCCCCGACTTGAGTGCACAACGACACTACGGGGAGATGAGCGGCCGCGAGGGCAACACACGCTCTCGCTCGCCGGGGGAGCAAGTAGACCGCGGCCACCTCATCCGCATCGTGCCATTCAAATTACGGCAGCGGCATTTCCGGTGCCAGAGCAAAAATCTTTACGCTACGCCACCCGCTCGCCCAGCCACCGCGCTTCCTGAATCACTGCCTTCGTCAGGGCCCTTGCGACGAACGCGATCGGCGACCGTCCGCCGAACGCTTCGACTATCGCATACAACGACGCCGTCGGAAATCGCCGGCCGTAGGAGATCGCCGTGATCTCCTCCCAGCACTCTGGCTCGAATTTGGACTTGAAGGCGTCGAGTCCCTCGAAGTTGTAGAAGCGCCGCCCGTGCGCCCTGGTCCAGCGGAGCGTGACGCGCAGCCAGAGGGGATTGGGGAGCCGGTCGTAGCTGGAGTGCCGCGAAAGCGGAGCGAGACCGAGCGTGATGTAGCGGGCGCCCTCCGCGGCGAGCGCACGCATGGCGGAGTCGATGAGCAATTCGGCGGTCCCGTTCGGAGCGCCGTGGCCGCGGATGATCTGCTCGATGAGCCAGCCGCTGCGAGCGGGCACTGGCGACGCGACGAGGAACCCCACTACCCGATCATGACGCTCGGCGACGAAGACGCGCCGGTCGGAGAGCCGGTCGAGCGTCTCGGGCTCCACGAGAAAGTGGAGCGTGGGGAGGCGCCGGGTAGCGAGCCACTCGGCCAGGCGGCTGCGTAGCTCCGGCGCATTGTGGGCGCGATCCGGCGTCCAGAGCGATACCGACACGCCCTTGTTGCGTGCGCGGTTGAGTTGCGCGCGCAGCGAAGCCTTCCCCGCCACGATCGTGGGCCAGCCGGCTGGGTCCCAGCTCGGCTGCGCGCCGAGGCCGACGATGCTGTGCTCACCATCGCGACGGTAGATGGACTCGAGGCGTTCCCCCGCCCCGAAGTAGCACACCTTCTGTCCGGCCGAGCGCGCGAAGTCGCGGAACTCGGTCGCCACGTCCGCGATGCGCGCCAGCGAACAGACTGGAGCGCCGGCGACGACGAGCACGTGCCCGCTTGGCACGTAGCCCACAACGGCGTCGCCGCGCTCGGAGAACCAGTGCGAGATTCCGGGATTGAGGATCTGGTACGCCGTCGCGTTCCACCCGTACCGCATCACCAGCTCACGCGCCTGCTCTGCATGTACCCGGGGCGGGAATCGAACCCGCACCCCCTTGCGGGGAGGAGATTTTAAGTCTCCCGCGTCTGCCATTTCGCCACCCGGGCGGCCACGTCCTGGCCGTGTGTTCAGAGTTTCTACGCGCTCCCCGTCACTGGGCCGCGGAAGCGGTCGTGGGAAGTGTGGTGCCGTACTTGTCGTTGATCGCCGTGGCAATCAGATCGGCGAGCAGCGCCTGCCCCGCCGCCGATGGATGCACGCCGTCGAGCGAAAAATACTGGCCGAACGGGGCCGCCGGATTGGTGAGGTCCGGGACGAGCGGTACTGCGCCCGACTGACGGAGCTGCGCGAGCGTCGGGTTGGGATCGGCGTACGCCCAGCCAAGCTGGTCGGCCTGTGCCTGGATCGCGGCGTTGTACGCAGCGACGGTTTGCGTGATAGTCGCGATCTCTCCAGCATCGAGTACGAAGATGTCACCCAGCAGACCTGGGTCTCCCGCTACCGGTGAGCAGGCAATGGTCGCCGGCTGAGTGCCGTTCTTTATCTCGAGCAGCAGACGAAAATCTATCAGCGACTGAGTCGTGGGCGTACAGCTCCCGTCCACGGTGAGCGACTTTCCCGTGAATGCTTCGGCTGCGGCCTTCACCTGCGGATTGAGGATGGCTGCTGCCGGCATGAAGAGCGGGATCGCAGTCACGTTCACCACACCTACGAGCACGCCACGCTCTGGCCCGGCGCTGCTGGACTCCCCGGAGCTTTGCCCGGTCAGCTGCAGAATCATGTCGGAGTAGTGCTGCGTGAAGCTGCCGACGTCCGTCAATCCTGGCGATATGCCGGGCATCGGAGTGAGAATGCCAGCAACCGCCGCCGTGAGTACATCGTTGTTCCCGATCCACACGCTCGCGAAGGTTGGGCGCGCTTCGAGCGCGCGCTGCACCTGCGTCCTCCCACCGAGGATGATCGTGGAGAGCGCGTTGTTGGCGCCAGCACCGAGCGGGTCGGTCGGGTCGGAGGATGTCGCGTTGGGAACCGCGACGTTGTTGATAACGGCCTGGCCGTCCATGTCGGCCCGCAGCGCGCACGTCTCACCGGTGGCATCGCCCACTCGGTGGCCGGTAAGAATGTTGTCGATGGGCGGCGGACATCCGGGCAGCTGGAGATATGGAACGCTGAAGGGCGTACCCATCTTCTGCGCGAGCAGCACCGCGTAGCTCTCGCTCTGCGTGGTGGAGTTTATGCCGCCCGACTGGAGGCCCGCTGTGATGCTGTTGCCGAGCGATACGTAGCTGGTGAAGATCGGATCGAGCGGCGCTGCGGGGCGCACCAGCTCCTTTGTGTCGCTGCACCCGGCGATCGCAGCGCCGAACGCTACGACAATCGCTCCGCGGGCGAGCCATGCTTTGCGAGTCATATTTTCGCTCTCCCTGTGGGTGGTTTTCAGAAGTTGGCGCGGATGCTGATGGAGAAGACGTTCGCGCTCAGCGTGTAGAAACCGGAGTTGAGCTGAGCGGCCGTCTGTGCGTTCCCCTCTGCGTCCGTCCGTTCTACGATGCGACCGCGCCTGCCGTCGGTGTCCACGTACAGGTAGCCTGCGTCGAGCGTGTAGCGTGGCGAGAGAGGAATCCCCACGCCCACCGTCCAGTTCTTCCGGTTCATGTCCGGGAGGAGCGGCGTGACGGTGATGTCCGGAACCGGGGTGTGAATGTAGTTGAAGCCGGCGCGCCCCTTGATCCCCATCGAGAATGCGTGCTCGATACCCGTCCGAACGGACCACGAGTCGTTGTAGTCCTCGATCAGCTCACGGTCGGGCGGCGGATTGCTTCCCTGGAAGTCCACGGGGAGCTTGTCGAAGGAGGAGAAGCCGGTCCACGCCACGCCGGCCGAGATCACGGTGTGAGCGAACCCTGTGTAACCGAGATCCGCCTGGAATTGCGCCGGGTGCTTGATTCGCGTGGACACGCCGCGCGCCGAGAGCGGTGCACCGGTCGCGAACTGGCCGGCAAGTACGTCGTCCAGCTTCGTGCCTGCCGGGAGATTCAGCGGGTTTCCCGCCGGGAGAACGAGTCCGGTGGATACCTGTCTGAAGGTGGCGTCCGCGCCGTCGTAATCGAAGTTCAGCTGCGAGAGGTAGCGCACGCCGAATTCGAGATTCGGAGTGATCATCCCATGAAGGCCCACGTTGAAGCCCAACGCCGTGGCGCTCCCTTCGAGAGTGGCGCGGGCGAACTCGGTCTGCGAGGGGATGCCCAGCATGCCGAAGGTGATCGGAACGCCTCCGCTCGCCGCGGCCACCTGGGGTGCGAGATCGAGCGCCTGGCGCAGCTCCACGCGTGAGTAGCCGATCACCGGTCCACCGCCGATGTACCAGCCGGGCGCCAGGCGGTACGCGAAGTTCGGCTGTACGTAGATCGTCTGCAGTGATGCCTTGAGCGCCGAGAAGCGCCCGGGGAAGTCGCTGTGCCACTGCGATGTGAGGCCGTACGGGACGTACGCTCCGACGCCGGCCGCCCAGCGGCCGCTCGGGGTGGTGTAGTTGACGAAGAGGTGCGGCGGGAACTCGACTGGCGGGTTGGCCTCATCCACGCGGCCGGTGGTGTCCGCGGTGAACGAACCGGACACCGCGATCGCCGCTACGCCGGCGTAGGCCGACCAACCCGGGATAGCCACGGTGGCCGAGGGATTCCAGAAGATTACCGATGGATCGCCGCAGGTGGTGGCGGTCGCGGCGGACCCGCGCGTCATGGCGCAGGTGCCGATCTCGTTGAGCTGAAAGCCCTGCGCGGAGGCCGCAGTGGCCGTGCCCGCGAGGAGGAGAGAGATGATTGACGCCGAACGCGTTAGCCCCATGATCAGTCCTCCCTTCAGTTGATGATCTACCCCGCGGCTGCTACCCCGCGGTGCGAGTCTCCCGGTCGCCCTCCTCCAGCGCGCGGCTTCCGGACACAAGCGTAGTGCGAAACGCTACCACGTTTTGGCGCGGTGCGCGAGAGGGCGCGGCGAGCAAGACAGCGCGGCCCCGCGTCATGGATGAACACCCAATGCGTGGACCGCGTACCACGCGCACCATGCAAGAAGCCCCGCCAGCGCCGCATCGCCGCCGTTGGCCACGGCCCGGCCGTCGGCATCCACGAACTCCGATGCGAAGCCATTGTCGAGTGGGGCTCGACGCAGCCACTGCAGAACCGCGCCGGCATCGGGCCCCAGGAGACGCGCACACTGCTGAGCGAGTGAGGCAGGTTCCGCGCCGAGCCCGCGCACTGTGCGGCGATAAACGGAGTCGTAGCGCTCCACGGCCTCGTAGAGAGGGAGCCAGTATGCCGATGCACTCGGGTCGTCTTCGGTGTGTGCGCGGCCGGCGAGGTCGATTGCCGATCCGAAGATCACCTTCCCGTCACGCTCCAGCGCGAAGTGCCGGCGGAGCGCGGCGCGAACTGCTTCCGGATCCTCCACGGAGCGCGCGCTCTCTTCGTCGAGCGTGCGCCGAAGGACGTCGAGCGCCTGCGCCACTACCGCGTTGCCGTGCAGCGTGAACGGATACGGCGCCGGGGCGCCGGATGGTAGAACCTCGGTGCTGTAGAGCGGCACGTGCGCGTCGCGCCTGCTCGTGAGATCGTCCCACGAAGCATAGAGCGTGTCCGCCACTACCGGCTCCTCGACGATCTCCTCGTCCCCCGTCTCGCGGATGTAGCGATCGGTGGCGATCGCGAAGACCGACACCCCCTCCAGTGAAAAGCCCGGCTCGAAGAGAGTTCCGTCGAAGTAGTGCACGCCGTTGCCCGGCGCATAGCCGTGGAGCTCGCACGCGCGGAGGAGGAGCTCCCGCGCGAGTGTGGGATCGGCCAGAAGGATAGCGGGAAGGGTCCACGCCAGCGCCTCCCAGTCGCGGATGGTGACGCCTCGCCCGTTCCATGGCGCTCGCGAGCGAACGAGGTAGTAGTGCGCGTCGTCGAGCGCGCGACCGGCCCCGTAGAAGTAGGCGTACATCAGGTTGCGGTTCAGCAGCCGGTCCATCCCATCGTGGCCCACTGTCTGTTCCAGATCGCGCAGCGAGTCGCGCGTCACCGAGAGGAGCTCGGTCCAGCCGCGCCGCCGCATCGCCGCGACCGTCGCTTCCGCGCCGTCGCGCTCGGGGCCAGCGGCTATGTAGAACGCCTCGCTTCTTCCCTCGCCGGGTGCGATGGTGAACTCCCTGCGCAGCGCGAAGCTCGGCGCTTCACCCTCCTTCACCTTCACGTTCACCGCGCCATCGGCCGCGATCGCGAGCGCCGCGAGTGCGGGCTGCGCGCTCCCCTCGAGCAGCACGACGTCGCCCGGCGCCACCGCCACGCGATGCGAATCGTCAGTGGAGCGCGCCGACCTCACCCGAATCTGCCTGTGGCCCAGCACGCCCTCGAGCGAGAGCGATATACGCCGCGCCTCGGTGCCGCGGTTCTCGATCGCAATCGCGTACACCGCCCCCGCGAGGTCCGCATCGCGCCCGTGCGGCGCGCAGAGGGTCCCGCGTACGAGAAGGGAGTCGACCGTGCAAACGAAGGTAGGGAGCCAGTTGAGCGCCCGCTCCCACGCGAGGCCGTGCTCGCCGAGCTCGCGTATCGTTCCATCCACGGCGAGCACGGGTCGCAGGAGCGGTGCTCCCTGTCCTTCAAGAAATCGCGATGAACCGGCGAACTCCACTGCGGCTCGTGCGCCGCGATGCAGAATACCGAGCGCGTAGAGCGCGCCATCCACCGGATGAATGCAGGGAAGCGACAGCCAGTGATTCCCTGTAACCTGCCAGGGAATGGAAGACTTCGGGAGGGAGCTCACGCTGATGTGGTGACGGAAGAGGACGGTTACAAGCGCATTCGAATCACTCGCATGAATATACTTGTGGCGTTGTGACTCAGACCAAACGCACTGCACCGCGCTCCCACCGACCCCGTTCGGTACCGTTCATGCTCGATGCTCGTCGTTTCGCAACCCTGGAGTGCGACGGCACACTTTGCTAGCTTGCCGTTTTCCCCTCATCGGGGCGTGATGAGCAGGCCCACCCCTTCCCCACGCCGTTGCCGAGTAACACACGCCGCTCGATAGCCACTCGCACACTCGCCGCGCCCACCCGTAGCGCACGCGCTGTCTCAGGCGGTGCCGGGCGTCTCGCCGCCGTGGCCGCGTCGCTTATCGCTGTTGTCGTCCTCACGAGCGCCGCGATACCTCTGCGCGCCCAGGCCGTGATCGGCTACGGCGACGACGCGACCACACTCCCCGCCGGCATGGTGCGCCTCGGCTTCCTGAACGGCTGGACGCGCTTCGACCAACGCTTCACCGCGCCGGATGGCTCACGAATAGAGGCGGATGCACGAATTCGCCTCACGCCGATCACACTCGAGCTGGGCGTGCTGAACCGCCTCACGGTTGGCGCGATGGTCCCGTCCGTGGGCACGTACGCGGAGGCCACCTACTTCCCTCCCGCTGCGGTACCCGGCCACGCTGACTCGCTCCGTATGCTCGGACAGAGCGCGGTGGGCGATCTCGAAACGTGGGCGAAGCTCGTCTGGCTCGGCCACCAGAGCGAGGAGGAAAGAACGCAACAGCGCGGCATGCACGTGCGCAGCGCACTCACCGCTCTGGTGCGGCTCGGGACGGGCACTCCCGCCCACGCGTCGCACCAGCTCGCGATCGGCACCGGTGACGGCCAGACCGACGTGGAGGCGGCATCGCAATGGGATTTCATCTTCGGCCGGCGCTTCTGGATGAGCCTCGTCGGTCGTTACGTCCGACAGCTCCCCGTGACGCGCATCGTGCGAGTGGCGCCGCGCGATGATCCGTTCTCGCCGGCCGAGCTGGCGAACGTCCGCATCGAGCCGGGCAACTACTATGAGCTGGAGGCGACACCGCGTCTCTCCCTGGGCCAGCACTTCATGGTGGGCGGTCGCTTTACTCACCGCCACGACGCGGCCACCACGTACAGCGCCGCTACGGGCAGCGTTGGCGGGAGCGCCGACCCCTCCATCCTCGACGTGGAGAGCTCCACGGCAACGATCTACGGCTTCGGGATGGTGTATTCCTCGTTAGCGTCGTACGTGGCGGGGCGTACCTCCATCCCCTTCGAGGTCACCCTCCAGTACACCCACACCGACCGCTGGCTCGACGGTGTCCCCCCTTCCACCCTCGCCGGGCCCAATCGCTCCACCATCGCCGTCGGGCTCCGCTACTATGCATGGTTGTGGGGGAAGCGGTAGGACGGTGCGTCTCCGCGTGCGCCGTCATGTGCTCACGCGAAGAAATTTCCAGGATGCGGAGTGGCACGGGGCGCGCCACGAAACGCGCTACGTCTGGCCGCCGGCGAGCAGTTCGCGCGCGTGGGCGAGGCTTACTTCGCTTTCGGGGTCGCCGCCGAGCATGCGGGCGATTTCGCGGACACGGTCTTCGTCGGTGACGATGCGGGTGTCGGTGGTGGTGATACCAGCGCGTTCGCCCTTGGTGACCACGATGTGGCTGTGTGCGCGGGCGGCGATCTGCGCGAGGTGGGTGATCGCCAGGACCTGGTGATTGCCGGCGACGCGCCGCATGGTGTCGCCCACCTGGAGACCCACGCGCCCGCCTATGCCGGCATCCACTTCGTCGAAAATGAGCGTGGGGACGTGATCTATGCGAGCGAGGATGGTTTCCAGAGCGAGCATCAGCCGTGAGAGCTCGCCGCCCGAGGCGACGCGCGCGAGAGCGCGTGCGTCGTGTCCGACGTTCAGCGCTACCTGGAACTCCACGTCCTCGGCGCCGGTGGAGGCGATCTCCGGGCGCGGAGTGAGCGCCACCAGGAATTTCCCGTGGGGCATCCCGAGCGCGGGGAGAAGCTCACCTACGGCACGCCCCAGCTTCTTCGCGCCCGCGGTACGACGACGGGTGAGCGCCGACGCTTCCTTCGCGAGCGCATCCACGGCCCGGCTGCGACGCTGCTCCAGCTCACGCAGATCGAAATCGGCGCTATCCACGAGATCCAGCTCCGCGCGCGCCTCCCGACCGGTGCGGATGACGTCCTCCAGAGCGGGGCCATACTTCTTGGTGAGGCGGAAGACGAGATCGCGGCGCCGCTGTACCTCCTCGAGGCGCGCGGGGTCCAGGTCTACCGAAGCCGCGTACTCATCGAGCTGGCGGGAAAGCTCCTCCAGCGAGTAGTAAGCACCGTCGAACAGCTCCTGTACTCGCGAGAGCGATGGGTCCATCCTTTGAGCGGAGAGCAGCGCCTTGCCGCCCTGCGCGAGATGCGGGAGTACCGACTCCTCACCCCCATCGAGGAGCGCGGAAATTCCGGACACGAGCGAACGGAGCTCATCGGCGTGCTCCAGACGCCGTGCTTCCTCCTCGAGCGTCACATCCTCGCCCTCGCGGAGCTTCGCCTCCTCGATCTCCGAGACGACGTGGCGGAGGTAGTCGGCGCGGCGCTCGGCGTCAGCGCGTCGGCGCGCGAGCGAGTCTATCTCGCGAGCGATGGCGCCGAGCTCCTCCCAGCGGGTGCGCACCCGTTCGGCGTCTTCGTTGGCATCGGAGAAGCCATCCAGGATCCGTCGCTGCGCCTCGGGATCGAGAAGCGTTTCTGCCTCGCGCTGGCCGTGCAGGTTGACGGCGAGGCGACCCACTTCGGCGAGCACGCCAGCGGTGGTGCTGCAGCCGTTGATCCACGCGCGCGTGCGGCCGGTGGACGCGACCTCGCGCCGCAGCACCACGGTGCCTTCGTCCACGTCTATTCCTCGCTCGTCGAGTAGCGCGAGGAGGGCTGGCTGAGCGGCGGCGTCGAACACTCCCTCCACCACGGCGCGGTCCGCGCCGGTGCGGATGCTGTCCACGCTCGCGCGCTCACCCAGAAGGAGCGAGAGTGCGCCCACGATGATTGACTTGCCTGCGCCAGTCTCGCCGGTGAGGACGTTGAGTCCACCGGCGAGGGGAAGCGTGACACTCTCGATTATCGCGAAGTTCCGGACTCGAAGTTCGGTCAGCACCTTTTGCTCTCGTCGCGCCCCCGCAAGCCGCCCCAACCCAGCTTCCGCCGCATCCTCGAAAAGAACGTACTATCGCGGAAGTGGACAACGAGCACGGGGCGTTCCGCCCGGCGAACCAGGAGCGTGTCGTCCGCGGTAAAGGTAGCACCCACCTGTCCGTCTACCGTCACCAGAAGCTCCTCCGGCCCATCGTTCGCGCGCACCTCGATGTCGGTGCTCGGCGGGAGCACCACCGGGCGCACCGCCAGCGTGTGCGGGGAGATCGGGGTGATCACGATCGATTCCACAGTGGGCACCACCACCGGACCGCCTGCCGAGAGACTGTAGGCGGTGGAACCGGTAGGTGTCGCGATGATGAGACCATCAGCCGCGTATGCGCCTATCAGCTCTCCATTCACCCACACCTCGAGGTGCACCACTCGAGCGAAGCCACCCTTGTGCAGCACGATGTCGTTCAGCGCGCGCCACTTCTCGTTCTCGTTGCGCGAGGTGTGTCCCGCCAGCGCCATTCTCCGCTGCACGACGTAGTCGCCGGCAACGAAGCGCTCGAGCGCCGTGTCGAGCTCCTCGGCGTCGCCGCCGCAGGCGGTAAGAAAACCCAGCCGCCCGAGGTTCACGCCGAGGATGGGGATCGGACGCTCTCCCACGAAGCGAGCTCCACGCAACATCGTGCCGTCGCCCCCGAGCGTGATCAGCGCGTCGATCCCGATTGGATCGCCAAGCAGTTCGGCGCCCGGGACGAGATGCTGCAGCTCATTCTCGAAGGCGAGATCGATCCCCAGCTCGGGCGCCCGGCGCCGGAGTGCATCGAGGACCTGACCGAGTCCCTCGTAGCTGCGGTTCCCGACTACGCCGAGGCGCGTCACCCGGTGAGCGCCTCACTTCCGTGCACCGCACGCACACGCCGAGCGATGCCGGGTGCATCGAGGCCCAGCAGCTCGAGCTGGCGCTTGCGCGGCGCCTGATCTATGAAGCGATCGGGGACGCCGTGTACCGCCACGCGAACGGATGGGTCGAGCTTGCCGATCACCTGCGCCATGTATGCGCCGAAGCCGTTCACCACCGTTCCCTCTTCCACCACCAGCACGTGCTTGTGGCGCGCAAGGACCGCGTTGAGAGTGACTTCGTCATACGGCTTGAGATGGCGGCAGTTCACCACGCTCACGTCCATTCCCTCGGCGGCCAGCTCCTCCGCCGCAGCGAGCGAAGGGAGCACCATCGTCCCGACGGCCAGGATAACGAAGTCGCCGCCCTGGCGGAGCACTTCCCAGGTGCCCTCGGGAACGGGTGCGATCTCGGTGAGTGCGGGAGGGATATCGGGCGAGGCGTCGCGCGGATAGCGAATGGAGGTGGGTCCCTTGGCGCGCGCGGCGGCGGTGCGCAGGAGGCCGAGCATCTCGGTCGCATCCTTGGGCGCGGTGACGACGATGTCGGGTACGGCGAGCATGTACGCGATATCGTAGAGCCCCATGTGAGTGGGACCATCCTCCCCGACGAGTCCCGCGCGGTCCATGCAGAAGGTCACCGGCAGATGCTGCAGCGCCACGTCGTGTATGACGTTGTCGTAGGCGCGCTGGAGGAAGGTAGAGTAGATCGCGCACACCGGATGCAGGCCGCGCGTCGCGAGACCCGCCGCGAAGGTGACCGCGTGGCCTTCCGCGATGCCCACGTCGAAGAAGCGCTTCGGGAAGCGGTTCCCGAAGGCCGTCGTCCCCGTGCCCGCCGGCATCGCGGCCGTGATCGCGACCACCTTCTCGTTCTCCTCGCCCAACTCGACGAGGCCACGGCCGAACACCGCCGTGTAGGCAGGGTTGGCCGACGATTTCCGGAGCTGCTTCCCCGTAGCGGGATCGTGTCCTGCCGGGAGCGCGTGCCACTTTTCCCGGTTGTCGCCCGCCGGGAAACCCTTCCCCTTCTGCGTGATGACGTGCACCAGACGCGGAGTGCGCATCCCCTCGACTGCCGTGAGAGTATCCACCAGCACGTCGATGTCGTGACCATCTATGGGGCCGAAGTAGCGGAAGCCGAGTTCCTCGAAGAGGACGCCCGGTGTGAGGAAGCTCTTCATGCTCTCCTCCCACTTCCGCACCGCGCTACCGATTCCGGAAAGCGGACCCGGAAGCTCGTCCATGACCTTTCCCATCGCGCCGCGAACCCGGTTGTAAATGGGATTGCGCTGGATGGAGCCCAGGTATCGCGAGATGGCGCCCACGTTGGGCGCGATGGACATCTCGTTGTCGTTGAGGATGACTATGAAGTCGCGGTCGGATGCACCGGCGTTGTTGAGCCCTTCGTACGAGAGCCCGGATGTGAGAGCGCCGTCGCCCACGATTGCCGCTACGCGGAAGTTCTCGCCGTTGATGTCGCGCGCGGCCGCCATGCCGAGTGCCGCGGATATCGCGGTGGCGGCGTGGCCGGCACCGAAGGCGTCGTACTCGCTCTCCTCACGCTTGAGAAAGCCGGAGATGCCGCCCTCCTGGCGCAGCGTCTCGAAGCGGCCCTTTCGACCGGTGAGCATCTTGTGAGGATAGCCCTGGTGGCCCACGTCCCACACGATCTGATCGCGAGGCGTGTCGAACACGTAGTGGAGCGCAACGGCCAGTTCCACGACTCCGAGCCCGGCGCCGATATGCCCTCCCGTTCGCGAGCAGCTGTCTATGAGCGCGGCGCGGATCTCCTGCGCGAGGGTGCGCAGCTCATCGCGCGTGAGCTTCTTGAGATCGGGGGGGACATCTATATCGGGGAGTACAGGCATCTTGGCTCTGGTTTATGCGAGAAGCTCAGTACGTACCGTGGACAATAAAGAATAACCGCCCGCGCGAACGGACGGTCACGACTTGCGATCCACCACGAAACTCGCCAGACGGGCGAGCTCCGGGGTGAGAAGCAGGCACGCCTCGAGCGCCGCGCGGGCTTCTTCCGCCAGCCGTGCGGCGCGCGATACGGCGCCCTCCACACCCAGCAGTGCCGGGTAGGTGCTCTTGCCAAGCGCCGCATCGCGACCCGCCGTTTTCCCGAGCGCCGCCGTGGTGGAGGTGGCGTCCAGGACGTCGTCGGCGATCTGAAACGCGAGCCCGATGGCCTCGCCGTAACGCTCCAATGCGAGCGACTGGCGGGCATCCGCTCCTGCGGCGAGCCCGCCAATTCGTACGGATGCCGCTATCAGCGCACCGGTCTTCGCGGTATGCACACGCTCCAGCTCGGCGAGCGAGAGCGAGCGGTCCTCGCCCTCCAGATCCAGGAGCTGGCCACCTACCATCCCGCCCGCTCCGGAGGCACGCATGAGCTCACGAACAATCGCCTTCCGCGAGGCACGAGGCAAGTCGAGTGATCGAGCGGCATCTGCCGCCGCGCGCGCCGCCATGGGAACCATGGCGACTCCCGCCACGGTGGCGACGCGAGGGCCGAAAAGGCGATGCGTGGTGGGCCTGCCGCGGCGAACGATGTCGTTGTCCATGCAGGGCAGATCATCGTGCACCAGTGAATAGGCATGCACGATCTCCACCGATGCCGCGAGAGCATACGCATCGCCGTCGCCGCCGCACGCGTGATACGCTGCGAGCACCAGGAGCGGGCGAAGCCGCTTCCCCTCGCCCATGATGCTGTAGCGCACCGCCTCGCCCACGCTTGGCGGGAGCACACCAAGGTAGCTGTCGCAGTGGGCGCGGAGCGCGTCTTCCACTCCCGCTCGCGCCGCGCTCAGCTCGATTTCCGCGCGATCAACCGTTGGAGTCGGCAAGCTCGAAGCTCCCGTCGCCTCGCTCCACGAGCAGGCGCACCTGCCCTTCGGCGCGCTCGAGCGCCCTGGCTGCGTTGCGCAACCGGTCCACGCCCTCCTCGAAAAGGGCCAGCGCCCGGTCGAGCTCCACGTCGTCGCGCTCCAGCTCCGCGACGATGCTCTCTATGCGTGCGAGATCTTCCTCGTAGGACACTTCAGTCACCTTCCAGCTGGATTGGATGCCTCTGGCGCCCCGTCCGCTTCGTCCACCGTCGCTCGCACCTCGCCGTCGCGGAGGAGGAGCTGAAAGCGAAGGCCGGGCGTGAAGCTCGCGGCGTCCATGAGTGCCTTACCGGAGCGGTCGCGTGCGACCGCGTAGCCGCGCGCGAGCGTGGCGAGCGGGCTCAGGGCGTTCAGGCGGCCAGCCGCGCTCTCGAGGCGCGTACGCCTGCGCTCCGTCGCGCGCTGCGCCGCCGAGCGCAGGTCGCGCGTGCCGCGAACGAGCTGCTTCCGGGCGTACGCCGCGCGCCGCTGCAGGCCGCTCCTCATCGCGGCCGCACAGCTGTCCAACTGCGAACGCAGATCGCCGAGCACCGGGACCGCGGCCTCCGCCGCCGCCGAAGGCGTGGGTGCGCGCAGGTCCGCAACCATGTCGCAGAGCGTGACGTCCACCTCGTGTCCCACCGCCGAAATCGTGGGGACGGCGCAGGCGGCAAGGGCGCGCGCCACGCGCTCGTCGTTGAACGCCCAGAGATCCTCCCGCGCTCCGCCGCCGCGGCCCACTATCACCGCGTCGGCGTCGCGCCACCGGCTAACTCGCTCGATCGCCGCCACCAGCTCCTCCACGGCGCCATCGCCCTGCACGCGAGCCGGCACCACGACGATCTCCACCACCGGGCAGCGCCTGCGCACCACCGCGACGATATCGTGGAGCGCCGCACCGTCGGGACTCGTCACCACGGCAACGCGGCGCGGAAAAGCAGGCAGCTGCCGCTTGCGCTCCACGGCGAGAAGCCCTTCGTCGCGGAGCCGCGCGATGGCAAGCTCGAGCGCCTTGCGCCAGAGTCCATCGCCAGCGGCCTCCATCGCCGTGATCCTGAACTGGATGTCGCCGCGCGCCGGGTACACCGTGAGCTGACCAAGGGCCGAGAGCTGCATCCCGTCGTCCGGTGCCGCCGGGATGTGCTGGCGATCGCGCGACCATACCACACAGCGCAGCTGCGACGACTCGTCGCGCAGGCAGAAGTACCAGTGTCCATTCCGGTGCGCCTTGAAGTCGCTCACTTCGCCGCGCACCCAGAGCGGCGTGAAGGCGCCTTCCACCACGTCCTTGGCGATGCGCGTGAGCGTGGAGATGGAGATCGCGGATTCCGGATTCGCACCCGGGTCCGCTGCCATCGTCGGCGCCGCCGCCGCACTACGCGATGTGGCTGCGCCACGACCCCTCTTCGGTTTGCGAGCGCGGGGCGTGAGATCCAGCTCATCGTCGCGCTCGTGGTCGCTCTCGACCACCGAGAAGAGATCGAGCTCGCGCGGCGTCTCGCGTGAAGTCAGGTGCCCCGACGCCCGCTCCCGTCGAGCGCTCACGCTACCGCACGCTCCATCTGCTCGGCTGCCTTGACCGTATTGCGCAGCAGCATCGCGATGGTCATGGGACCCACGCCGCCGGGTACGGGCGTGATGAGCGACGCTACCTCTTTCGCGCTCGCGAAGTCCACGTCGCCCACCAGGCGATAGCCGCGCGGCGCGGACGGATCGTTCACGCGGTTGATCCCCACGTCGATGACCACCGCGCCCGGCCGGATCATGTCGCCGGTAATCATCTCCGGCTTGCCGGCGGCGACGATCAGGATTTCCGCGCGCTTCACGTGCGCCGCGAGGTCGCGCGTCGCACTGTGGCACACGGTTACCGTGGAGTTGGCGCCTTCACCCGATTGCACCATGAGCGCCATCATCGGCTTCCCAACGATGTTGCTTCGTCCAACGATCACGCACTCGGCGCCGCGCGTCTTCACGCCGCTCCTTACGAGGAGCTCCTGGACGCCGGCCGGCGTGCAGGGGACGAAGCCATCGCGTTCGCCGATCAGATTCTTCCCGACGTTCACCGGGTGGAAGCCGTCAACGTCCTTGTCGGGGCGGATCCGACGGATGACGAAGTCGGAATCGATGTGCCGGGGAAGCGGCATCTGCACGAGGATTCCGTGAATCGCCGGGTCCGCATTGAGTGCGTCCACCTGCGCGAGCAGCTCTTCCTGCGTGGTCCCGGCCGGGAGTCGGATCGTGACGCTGTGGATCCCTGCCTCCTCGCACGCTTTCCCCTTGCTGCGCACGTAGACCGCGCTGGCGGGGTCGTCGCCTACCAGCACCACCGCGAGTCCGGGACGCAGCCCCTCCCTCGTTAGCCGTTCGACGTCGCGCGCGACCTGCTCGCGGACCGAGCGCGCGATGGCCACGCCGTCGATGAGCTCAGCGGGCAAAGTCCACCGCCCGCTGCTCACGAATGACCACGACCTTGATCTGACCTGGGTATTGCAATTCGCCCTCGATCCGCCGCGCGATCTCCTCGCTCAGCGACGTCATCCTGAAGTCGTCAACGTCGTCGGGGCTCACGATCACGCGGATCTCGCGCCCCGCCTGAATTGCGAAAACTTTCTCCACGCCATTGTAACTCGCTGCGATCCGCTCGAGACCCTCGAGCCGCTTCACGTAGGTCTCGAAGGCTTCGCGCCGCGCACCCGGTCGCGAACCGGAGATAGCGTCGGCTGCCTGCACCAGCACCGAAACTTCGCTCTCGTGCGGCACGTCGTCGTGGTGCGCGGCGATGCAGTTCACGACGAGGGGGTTCTCGCCGTAGCGCGTTGCGACCTCCACGCCGAGCTGGACATGGGTTCCCTCGTGCTCGTGTGTTAGCACCTTACCGATGTCGTGGAGAAGCGCGCCGCGCTTTGCCATGGTGATATCGAGCGCCAGCTCGGCCGCCATGATCCCGGCGAGGTGTGCCACCTCTATCGAATGTCGCAGGATGTTCTGACCGTAGCTCGTGCGGTAGTGCATCCGCCCGATGAGCTTGATCAGCTCCGGGTGCAGGCCGTGGGCGCCGACCTCATAGGCCGCCTGCTCACCCATTTCCTGTATTGCGGCGTCCACCTCCTTCTGCGCCTTCGCCACGACTTCCTCGATGCGGCCCGGATGGATGCGGCCGTCGGAGACGAGCTTCGAGAGCGCCAGGCGAGCCACCTCGCGGCGCACGGGATCGAAGCAGGAAACGACGACGGTGTCCGGGGTATCGTCGATGATCACGTCGACACCCGTAGCGAGCTCGAAGGCGCGGATGTTCCGACCTTCCCGGCCGATGATCCGGCCTTTCATTTCGTCGTTAGGGAGCGACACGGAGGAGACGCTGATCTCCGAAGTGTGCTCGGCGGCGATGCGCTGGACGGCGAGCGCTACGATTTTCTTGGCTTCGCGGTCGGCGTTGCGGCGGGCGGTTTCGCGGATCTCGCGGACCCGGTTGGCTGCCTCGGCCTTCGCTTCCTCGGCGAGCCGGTTGATCAGCTCCGCCTTGGCATCTTCTCGAGACATCCCGGCCAGCTGCTCGAGCCGTCTTCGCTCCTCGGCGAGAAGCCGCTCGAGTTCTTCGTTCTGTTCGCTGACCGCCTTCTCGCGGCGGCCTATGTCGCTCGCCCTGCGGCTGGTTTCCTTCTCTCTCTGCTCCAGGATGTCGAACTTGCGGTCGAGACTTCCCTCGCGCTCCTGGACCCTCCGCTCCGCCCTGTCCAGTTCTTCTCGTCGTTTGGCCACCTCGGCTTCCCAGCTCTCGCGAAGCCTTATTGATTCTTCCTTGCCGGCCACCACTGCGGACTTCTGGAGAGTCTCGGCCTCGCGTTTCGCATCGCTCAAGATGCGCTTCGCTGTCTCCTCGGCGGTGGCGCCCGCCGCTTGTTGGGCGCCCCGCTCCGCGGCACGGCCGCGCACCCTCCCGAGAACAAAAAAGGCCGCGGCGGCGATGATGATGGCAGCGCCCGACGCGGCGATCAGCGCGGTCTCGCTCATTTGATCTATGCTCCAACGCGACTGCATCGTCGCGTGGCTTGGGGAGAACCCGCCGGCCGCCTCTGAGAGAGCTCGGTGGGGCGGGTCTCGGCCCAGTGCCGCCGTGGGGCGCGGGACGGAGACGCCTAACCGCAACGAGCGCTTGATCCTACGAGGCTAACCGGCTACCTGAACAGAAGTTATCGGAACACCGAATAAAAGGCAATCAGTCGCCTCGTTTACCCGGCGGCAACATGCGCCTCACATTGTTCGACAGGCCCTGGAGCTTCTCGGCCATCTCCTCCGGCGCGCCGCGCGCGTTGAAGTACTCGGCGGTGATCTGAAGTGCCGCGAGGATCGCCGCCTTGTGCGATTCCACTACCGCGCCCGCATTCATGAGATTGCGGATCGTTTCGTCCACGTAAGCCGCGACCTGGCGCGTCCGCTCGGGCGATTCGTCGCTGCGGATCGTGTACTCCTCACCTACGATGGTCACCTTGACCGAAGACCTGCGCGTGTTCATCGCTCGACGCCCCCGATTTCGTGCTGCTGCCGAAGGAAGCGCACGCGCTCGAGGAGTTGCTTCGTGCGCTGGCGGGCGGCTTCGAGCCGCAGCTTCAACTCCTGGTTTTCGCGCTGGAGGGCCGCGACGAGCTGACCCGTGCTCCACGACGGGGCGGCCGCGTGAGCGGTCGCGGCAGCGGCGCCGCTTGCGCTCTGTGCGGCCGCTCCCGTTGCGGCTGCGGGCTGGGCCGCCTGACGCGCGAGCCGTGCCTCGGTTGCCTTCAGCCGCGACTCTGCCTCGTGCGCGCGGCGGCGCCAGGCGGCCATCTCGTCTCCCAGGGCCCTGATGAGCTGCTCGAGCTCGCGGAACGCCGCGAGGTCAGGACGTGCGCTGTCGGACACCTAACTCTCCTTCGAGGGTTCTGAGGAGCTTCTGCCGCCGGCCGGCGATCTCTTTGTCCCGTAGAGTGCGCTCCGGATGCCGGAACGTCAATCGCCACGCCAGGCTCCGCTGTCCCGCGGGCACACCTTCACCGCGGTACTCGTCGAAGAGGGTGAGTCGCTCGAGGAGATCGCCCGCGCTGCGCCGGATCACCGCTTCCACGCTCGACGCGGGGAGGTCGTTGGGAACGAGCAGCGCGATGTCGAAATCCGAGGCCGGGGTGGACGGGAGCGTCCGGTAGCGAATGGTGCGACCCGCCGCTGTGCCAGCGGCGCCCGCGGCCGCGCGCTCCGGCGAATCGGCGCGGAGCCGCTCGCCGCGCGCCGCCACGGGATGCGATTCTATCCCCAGCAGCGAAAGCTCCACGCCGTAGACCGCCGACGCCCAGACCGGCGAATCGAGCGCGAGCCGGCTGACGGTTCCCCGCTCCGTGCCGTCCACGATCACTCGCCAGAGGAGCCCGCCGCTCGGCTCCTCACCCCCGGCCGCGCGGAGTTCCAGGGAAGCGCCCGCGAATGCCACGGCCGCGAGCTCCTCCGCCAGTCCCTTCGCATCCCACTCGTCGAAGTCCGGCGGCCGTACTTCGGTCCAGTGCGGCGGCCGTCTCGCGCCAGTCACCAGGGCGCCGACGTGCAGCTCCTCCGCCGGCAGCGAGTTCGCTCCGGGGTAGAAGACCGATCCGACTTCGAAGAGACGCACGTCGCGCCGCATCTGCGTGAAGTTGTACTCGGCGCGCCGGCTCAGCGTGTCAAGCAGCTCGCGCCGCAGGTAAGCCTCGTTCTCGGCCAGCGGATTTGCCACGCGCGCGAAGCCTTCCTCCGCGCCGCGCACGAACGGCATGGGGCGCGTCTCGAGGAGTCCCACCGAGACCAGGTACGTACGCAGTCGCCGAGTGATGAGCTCCGCCGGCGAATCCGGAACCGTACCTGGACGAAAGGCGCGAAGCTCGGCCGGGAAGGTGTCGTATCCACGGAGACGGGCGACTTCTTCCACCAGATCCACTTCGGCGGTGACATCGGGTCGCCAGCCAGGTATCGCCACGGCGAGCTGGTCGTCGCCTCGCCTCTCGGTCTCGTAGCCGACGGAGCCGAGCAGCTCCTCGATTTCCGAAGCGCCGATCTCCACTCCCAGCAGCTGTGAGACGCGAGACGGGCGCAGCTCTATGCGGCGGTGCTCGCGTGGTTCGCGCCGGATGTCCACCGGTGCACCGTCCAGCTTTCCTCCGGCAATGGATTCGAGCATTTCCACCGCACGCGCGAGCGCGATCGGCTGCAGCTCGGAGTCCACGCCGCGCTCGAACCGGTAGCTCGCGTCGGTGGACGCGCCCAGCGTGCGGCGCGCACGCCGTACGCCTGAAGGATCGAAGAGCGCGACCTCGAGAAACACATCTGTGGTGTTCTCGGTGACCTCGCTGTCGCCGCCGCCAATCACACCGGCTATAGCTTGCGCGCGCTCGGCGTCGGCGATCACCGTCATCGACTCGTCCAGGATGCGATCCACGCCATCGAGGGTGAGCAGCTTCTCACCACGGCGCGCGCGGCGCACCACGATTGCTGGCCCGGCCAGACGCGCCGCGTCGAACGCATGCATCGGCTGCCCCAGCTCGTGGAGCACGTAGTTGGTTATGTCGACCACGTTGTTAATTGGCCGCGAGCCGACGGCGGTGAGCCGGTCCGCCAACCACGCGGGGCTGGGCCCCACCTTCACGCTGCGAACCACCGCACCCATGTAGCGGGGGCAGTAGTCAGCGTCGTCCACCCGCACGGGCACTCCACCGGCGGCGGCCTCCTCGCGCGCTTCTACGGCAGCCGGCGCGCTGCCTGCACCATCCGGCTCGGCGCTCGATGCACCGTCAGCTCCGGACGGATGCGGGAGCCGCGGCTGGACTCCAACCGCCGCGCCGAGCTCGCGCGCGAGGCCGAGGTGCGAGAGGAGATCGGGTCTGTTCGGCGTCACGTCTATCACGAGGCGCGCGTCTCCCACGGCGATCGCGGAGAGCAGCGGCGTTCCTGGCTGCGCGCTGGTCTGGAGCTCGAGGATTCCTTCGTGATCCTGGCCGAGTCCCAGCTCACGAGCGGAGCAGAGCATCCCGTTGGAGACGGCGCCTCGGATCTTGCGCTTCTCGAGCTTGAGACCGCCCGGGAGCGTGGAGCCGGCTGGCGCGAAGGGATACGTCGCGCCCGCGCGCACGTTCGGCGCTCCGCAAACGACGTCGAGAAGCTCTCCGTTCGGCAGCCCTGCATCCACACGCGTCACCCAGAGATGATCGGAGTCCGGGTGCGGCGCCGCTTCCACTACACGCCCGATCACCACATCCGCCAGGTCCTCGCGCAGGCGCACGACTTCATCCACCGTGCAGCAGCGTGCGGTGATGATGTCGCGCATCTGCTCCACGGAGAGGTCAGCGCCAGGGAGCAAGGCGGAAAGCCATTCGTGCGATGCGTTCACGATGCGAACTGCTCCAGGAAGCGCACGTCGGAATCGTATAGGAGCCGAATGTCCGGAATCCGGTAGCGCAGCATGGCAATGCGTGCTGGTCCCATGCCGAACGCCCAGCCGGTATATCGCTCGCCGTCGAGCCCCGCCGCCTCGAGGACGCTGGGGTGCATCATCCCCGAGCCGAGGATCTCCATCCACCCGGTTCCCTTGCACGACGGGCAGCCCGAACCGCCGCAGATCCTGCACGCCACATCCATCTCGGCCGATGGTTCGGTGAACGGGAAGTAGCTGGGACGGAAGCGGGTGGGTACCTCGCCAAAGAAGCGATTGGCGAAGTGCGTGAGCGTGGCCTTGAGGTCCACGAAACTCACGCCCTCGTCCACGGCCATCCCTTCGATCTGCGCGAACATCGGAGCGTGCGACGCGTCGAAGAAGTCGCGGCGGTAGACATTTCCCGGGGCGAGTATGCGAATGGGCGGGTCGTAAGTCTGGAGCGTACGCACCTGCACGGGCGACGTGTGAGTGCGCAGCAGTGCGCCGTCGCCCGCACCCTCGAGGTAGAGGGTGTCGTGCATGTCCATTGCGGGGTGGTCGGGCGGAAAGTTGAGCGCGCCGAAGTTATACCACTCGAGCTCCGCTTCGGGACCTGTCGCGATGGTGAAGCCGAGCTCACCGAAGATGGCTGTGATCTCCTCGATCACGAGGGTCACCGGATGCTTCGCGCCGTGCCACCGCTCCCGCGCAGGCATCGAGAGATCGATCGACGGCGCAGCCGGTGCGTGCGTGCCCACTTCATCGCGACGCGCATCGAGCGCAGCGCCGAGCGTTTCCTTCACCCGGTTGACAGCCGCGCCGGCGTGGCGCCGCTCCGCCTCGGGGATGGAAGTCAGCTCGCGCATCAGCTCCGTGAGGCGACCGCTGCGTCTTGAAAGCAGCTCGTTGCGCGCGGCGTCTATCGCCTCGAAGGACTCGGCGGAGGCGATCGTCGCGACCCCCTCGCGCTCGATCGCCTCCGCCGCAGCGAGGAATTCGTCGAGAGACATGTGGTGCAAGGTAAGAGAGGAGGAAGGAAGCAGGAAGCAGAAAGCAGAAACGACATGCCATCCAAAGGTCATCCCCGCTCAAGCGGGGATCCATTTGGTGGGACCGACATGGATCTCCGCCTTCGCGGGGATGACTGGGTTACGAGCCGTTGCTGCTTTCTGCTCTCGGCTTTCAGCCGAGCGCACCTTCGCCAACTCGGAGCTCCGTTACAGCGCAGCTCTCGCCCTCTCCGCCAGTGCGGTGAAGGCTGCGGGATCGCGGACAGCGAGGTCGGCGAGAATCTTACGATCGACCTCGATGCCGGCCTTGCGGAGACCGTTCATGAAGACGCTGTAGCTCATGTCGTTCTCGTGGGCGGCCGCGTTGATGCGGATTATCCAGAGACGGCGGAACTCGCGCTTCTTGTTCTTGCGATCGCGGTAGGCATATGCCCAGCCGCGCTCGACGTTTTCCTTTGCGGCTTTCCAGAGCTTGCTCCGGGCGCCGAAGGCGCCGCGAGCCGCCTTCATCACCTGCTTCTTGCGCTTCAGTCGCGCGACGTTGGATTTGACGCGAGGCATGGGTGAGTCTCCTTAGGCCTGGATGAGGCGCTTGATGCGCTTGGTATCGCCGTTCGTTTGCACCAGGTCTGGGCGACGGAGATTCCGCTTTCTCTTGGGGCTCTTCTTGGTCAGGATGTGGCTCTTGTTGGCCTTGTAGCGCCGCACCTTCCCAGAGGCCGTCGTCTTGAAGCGCTTCGCAGCGCCCTTGTGGGTCTTCATCTTCATGAGGGTTATCCCCGGTAAGCTCCTACCTTGGAGCCAGTATCATGGTCATGTTCCTTCCCTCGAGCTTCGCGTCGGTCTCGACCTTCCCGACGTCGGCGAGCTCGGTGGACACCCGATCGAGCACGTCCTTCCCGAGCTCGGGGTGCGCGACCTGGCGGCCGCGGAACATCATAGTCACCTTCACCTTGTTTCCATCCGCGAGGAAGCGGCGCGCGTGTCTCGTCTTGGTATCGAAGTCGTGCTCATCGATTCCAGGGCGGTACTTCACCTCTTTGAGCTGAATCACGTGCTGCTTCTTCTTCGCCTGCCGCGCCATTTTGGCCTGCTCGAACTTGAACTTCCCGTAGTCCATGATCCTGACCACGGGCGGCCTTGCCATCGGTGCAACCTCGACCAGGTCGAGGCCTTGTGCTTCGGCCTGCGCGAGGGCCGTCTCGAGATCGAGAATACCGAGCTGGGAACCATCGGGCGCGATCACGCGGAGTGGGCTGATGCGGATCTGCCGATTGACGCGGATGCGCTTGGTGCTATCCTGAATGGGCGATGCTCCTCGAAGAGGGAAACGAAAAAAAAAGCGGACTGCCCCTGGGGAGTCCGCGATGCACGATGAGCCACCCGCTCAGCGCGGGTGATTCCCTGTGCATGAACTCCTGCAGCACACCCCGAATCGAAAATCGTCGGGGGCCAGAGGGTGAGAGCGGTGCAACCCGCCCTGCTTATTCAATTGTGCGTACGTAATTTAGGAGCGCTCGCCCCACCAGTCAACCGCCATCGGGAACGAACGCGTACGACTTCCCGTCGTGACTCACACGCCCCCACGCGTTCGTAGCGTCGTGCTCGAAGATCACGAGCCAGTCCTCCTCCCTCGCCCGCTTCAGAATGTGGCGCTTGGTCTCCAGCGTGACCAGCGGCTCGAGGTCATAGCCCATTATCCACGGAAGCGGCAGGTGTGCGGCGGTGGGCACCAGATCGGCCAGATAGAAGGCGCGCTCGCCCCCCGACTCGATGAGAATCCCCTGGTGAAATGGCACATGTCCCGGCGTCGGTATCACGGTGATCCCCGGGACGATCTCTCGCTCGCCCTCCACGAGGTCGAAGCGCCCCGCTTCGTGGATCGGCACGAAGTTGTGAGGGAAGTACGAGGCCGCCGTGCGCTCGTTGGTGTGAGTGGCGAACTCGTACTCGCCCCGCTGCACCACGTAGCGCGCGTTCGGGAGCGAGAGGCGCACGCTGCCATCCTCGCCGCGATAGGTGTTCCCTCCCCCGTGATCGAAGTGCAGGTGCGAGTTTATGACGAGTGACACGTCTTCCGGTCGGTGGCCCGCTGCGCGGATCCCCGCCTCGAGCGCGGTTCGATCCTCGCCTCCCGCGTTCTCTATCCCGTAGATGTCGTAGAACTTGTCCGTCTCCTTGTTCCCCGCGCCGGTGTCTATCAGGATGAGGCCGGTGTCGTGCTCGATCAGCAGGCAGCGCATTCCCATCGGGATGCGGTTGCGCGCGTCGGCCGGGATTCGCCGCTCCCAGAGCACCTTCGGAACGACACCGAACATGGCGCCGCCGTCGAGCATCTGACCACCGGCCTGGATAGCGTGCACCGTCCAGGAGCCGATCCTCCTGGTCTGAAGAAGGGGTTCTGGAGCGCTCATGCCGTCGTGTCCTTGTCAACCGGCGCTGGGAGCGCCGAGCGCCTCCGCTTCCGCCGGCTGGATGATGGGGCGAGGAGTCGCTGGAGATCGTCCCAGCGGACGCAGTCGCGATTTCGTGCTTCGCCCAGCAGCCGGAGAAGAATCCGCGCCGTGGCGTCCGCGTCGCCGAGCGCGCGATGCCGGTCCACGATCTCCACGCCGTAGTAGTGCGCGAGACTGTCGAGACGCCGGCTGGGCAGGTGCGGGAGCATCTTGCGCGCGAGCCGCACGGTGCACAGCCTGCGCGCCTCGAGGCGGCGCCCGGTGGCGTGTGCCACCTCGGCGGAGATGAAGCGCCAGTCGAAGTCCGCGTTGTGCGCGACGAACACATTCCCGGAGAGAACGTCCAGAAGCTCGGCGCAGATGTCGCCGAAGCGAGGCGCGTCCTTGACCATCTCCCACGTGATGTGCGTGAGCGCCGATATCATGGGCGGGATGGACCGCTCGGGATTCACCAGCGTCTCGAAGCGCTGCACGACCTCGCCGCCACGGACCACGACTGCCGCGACCTCGGTGATCCTGTCGCCGGCTCCGGCGCGGGTGCCGGTGGTCTCCACGTCCACCACGGCGTAGGAGAGCGAATCGAGATGGTCTGTCGCTTCGGGGTGCGGCTCCGGCACGGGCGCGAGGCTCCAGGTACCGTCAGGCTCGGCGGCGAACTCCGGTCTATCGCCGAAGAGCGCCATTGCCATCTGCTCAGCCACCAGCGCTGGCGCGCCGGGGAGCTGACACACGTACTCGATGAGCGGCACCGCGTGTGCAGGGCCGGCTGCGAGAAAGACCTTCGCCCGCGCGGCGAGGGACGAGTCTACGTCCACGGATCGTCGCGTCGGAGGGGGAGGGTCATGCAGCGCGGGCCGCCCCCGCCACGCACCAGCTCTGCGCCCTCGAAGGTTATCACCGCACGCTCGCCCTCCGGGACGCGATCCTGACCGGTGAGAAAATCCACCGCGGGGATCATCCTGAAGCCCATCTTCTCCAGCTCGAGGAGCGTCGCCTCGTTTCGCGCGTAGGAGATCACCACGCCGGGCGCGACCGCGAGGAAGTTGCAGCCGCTCGCCCACTGTTCGCGCTCCTGCACTATACGCCGGTCGCCGCCGCAGAAGATCGGCTCCAGCGGCAGCTCCACCTCCCGGAGCGCGGCGAAGATGTTTGGCATCTCGCGCATCTCGTGCTGCCCCTTCCGCCTGTGCAGGATCGCGAGTCGCTCGGCGCCCACGAAGTGCGGCGGGTAGACCACGCAGAGGTCGCGATCGAGCTGGGTGAAGATCATGTCGAGGTGGATGGCGGTGTTCTCCGCCGGCATCACTACCACAATGACGTCGGTCACCGGCGTGTTCTCGAAGGCCAGCTCTGTGAGGTAGTCGATCGCGGCGGGGCTCGAGCGTTCGCTGAAACCGATGAGCAGTGTGTCGGCGCGGAGCGGGTGTACGTCGCCGCCCTCGAGCGTGTAGTTGCTTCGCCGCTCCGACGCGCCGTCGTAGAGAATCCCGCGGTTCTCGAGGAGCGGGTGGTAGGTGAAGAGTGCCTTCATGATCAGCTCTTCCGACCAGCGGACGCCGTAGCGCATGGAGCCGATCATCACGTGAGCGCCCAGCACCATGGCCGTGTCGCGAGTGAAGAAGAGGTTGGGGAGCGGAGGAAGCATGTAGCCGTGCTCGTTGAGCGTGCGCGCGAGCGGGCCCGGCACCTCCTCGTCGCCCTCGATCAGCATGTCCACCAGCTCTTCCGGCGAGCGTTCGCCTATGCGCGAAGCGAGGGGGCCAGTAGGTACCATGTGAGTGGCTTCGCGGATGAGAAGCTCACGGGCGTCGCCTGCGACGATCACGTCGGCGAGAAGGTCGCGAACGTAGTGGACCTTGGCAAAGCGCTCGAGGATGGCGACGAAGCGTCGGTGTTCGCGTTGGGCTATCTCGACGTCGATGATGTCGTCGTAGAGGTAGTCGGCCCTGTTGGCAGGTGTGACCGCCAGGAGCTCGGGGCCCGGGGTATGGACAAGGACGGTCTGGAGCGCACCGATCTCCGAAGTAACGCGAACAGGCATAGGTTTGCGAAGATAACCCGTGGCGGACGTCGGCTACCAGTGCGGAGCGGACCGGATCAGTGGGAAGGAGTCGGGAAACGAACGGTGGCGCTGGCAGGAAGCGGTCAATGCCGCTAACTTGTGAAGAAATTCACAAGCCGCGCAAGACGTGAAAAGAATCGCCGATTCCACCATCCGACGCCTCTCCCTGTACCTCCGCTTCCTCGAGGATTTCGAGGCCCGGGGACTCTCCACCATATCCAGCGACGAGCTCGCGGCACGCGGCGGGACCACCTCGGCCCAGGTCAGGAAGGACCTCTCCTTCTTCGGTTCCTTCGGCAAGCGTGGTCTCGGCTACTCCGTCCCCGAGCTCTCCTCTCGCCTCCGCAAGATTCTGGGGCTGGAGCGCGACTGGCGGGTCATCATCATCGGCGCGGGGAAGATCGGGGCCGCTCTGGCCCAGTACAACGGTTTCTCCGAGCGCGGCTTCCTTATCACCGCCATCTACGACAACGATCCCGGCAAGATCGGCCGGCAGGTGGATGGGCTCACTATCCGCGCGCTCGAGCGCCTCTCCTCCGACCCCGAGAGCGCGGCGGCGGACATCGCGGTCATCGCGGTCCCGGCGAGCGCCGCCCAGACCACCGCCGATCTGGTGGTGGACGCCGGAATCCACGCCATCATGAGCTTCGCGCCCCGCCGGCTCAGAGTTCCGGACGATGTGGCGGTCAAGATGGTGAACATGGCGATGGAGCTCGAGGGGCTCTCCTTCGCGCTCACCAACCGGGACTCCGATCGGGAGTCTGACTAGGCAGCGGCGCTCGCCGGCCAGCGGCTACTTCACTCCAGCGAGTGTGGTGGCGATGAGCAGCGCCCATTGCGGACCGAGGTAGCCGTCGGTGCCGTCATCGTACCATTCGTCGGGTGAGTGAGAGCCACGGCTCCTGCCGCCGCCGTCTATCGTGATGGCGGGGACCCCCAGACTTATGGGGATGTTCGAGTCGGTGCTCGATGCCCCGGTGCGTGGCGCGAAGCCGAGTGCGTTCCCCGCTCTCAGCGCCACGCGCACGATCCGCGCGGTGTCCGACTGCGCGCCGGTGGGACGTATGCCGATCGTGTCCATCGCGATCGCTATTGGCGCGCTCGATCCACTCCATCGCGCCCGCTCGGCGCTCAGCGCGCTATCGAGTGCGGCGTGGAATTTCCGGTCCAGCTCTGCCAACGCCTCGGGTGACTCGGAGCGAAGGTCCACGTCCATGCTCGCTTCGGCGGCGATCGAGTTCACGGATGTACCGCCCCGGACGATCCCGACGTTGAAGGTCGTCTTGGGGTCCCGAGGTACCTCGATCTCGTCTATGAGCGCGATAGCGCGACCCATCGCGTGGATGGGATTGGGCATCCCGAATGCGCCGTAGCTGTGCCCTCCCGGGCCGGCAAAGTGGACGCGGTAGCGATGGCTTCCAACGGCGCGGCTGGTGACGCCGAGCCCCGCGCCGTCCACCGAGATGAAGTAGTCGACCTTGTCGCGCAGCTCTCTCTCGAAGAGATAGCGCACGCCGCGCAGGTTGCCGGCACCCTCCTCGCCTACCGTTCCCACGAAGATGATCGTCCCTGGCGTCTTCACTCTGGTGTCCGCGAGCGAGCGGGCCACGCCAAGCATCACGGCGAGACCGCGGCAGTCGTCGGCGATCCCGGGGGCACTGAAGCGCGTCCCTTCGCGCTGCACCTGTACGTCGGTGCCCTCGGGGAAGACGGTATCCAGGTGCCCCGATAGAACGACGGTGGGTCCCCGCCCGCTCCCGGGACGCTCGCCGATCACGTTGCCTTCCCCGTCGATGCGCACGTTGACGAGCCCCAGCGCTTCGAAGCGGTGCTTCAACTCGGCGGCGCGAGCGGATTCCTTGAAAGGCGGCGCGGGGATCTCGCAGATGGACACCTGCTGCTCGAGAAGCCACGGGTTGTTCGTCTTTACCGCCTCCAGCGCAGGGCGAAGCGCGCCGGGGATCGACACCGTTTCGCTCTTCTGAGCCGGTGCGGCGGAAGCTGGAGGTGCGGAGAGAATGGCGGCGAGTGCGAGCGAGCGAGTTGCTATGCGCATGATCTGGAATTGGGAGGTGGTGAGCGCCGCGCCTTCATGCACTACCCTTCATGCACTACCCCGTTCGCGAAGCGCGAGGACGAGAGCGGCGAACTGCTGGGGAGCGAGAGATTCGGGGCGAACATCGGGCGCGATGTCGCATTTGCCGAGTAGATCTTCGGCGGCATCCGAACCGAACCCGGTGATACTACGCACCACGCGGCGCATCTGCTTGCGACGGAGCGCGAACGCGGCCTGCACCATCGTCCGGAAGTCGTGCTCCAGTCCCTGGGGCACCAACGGCTTCGCCAGAGGCTCGATTCGCACTACGGCGCTCTGCACCTTCGGGGGTGGATGAAACGCGCCGGCGGGCACGCTGAAGACCAGCTCTACCCGCGCCGCAGCCTGGAGGTTCACCGTGAGTGCACCGTACTCCGAGCTCCCCGGTGACGCGGTCATTCTGTCGGCCACCTCGCGCTGCACGAGGAAAACGGCACGCGACGGACGTGGGCGCTGGAGGGCGTGAAATACGATCGGCGTGGTGATGTAGTACGGAACGTTGCCGACCAGCGCGTACTCGCTCCCGGCAAGCTCGCCGAGCGGCGTACGCAGCACGTCTCCTTCCACGATCCGCACGCGCTCGTCGCCCGCGTAGCGTGCGCGGAGCAGCTCGGCTAGAGCCCGGTCGATCTCGACGGCGATTACCTGGCGGGCACGATCGCGGAGCTGGTCGGTGAGCGCGCCACGGCCGGCGCCTATCTCCACCACGGTGGTGTCGTGCAACGGGCCCAGAGCGTCGGCGATGCGCGAGAGGATGCGCGGATCGCTCAGGAAGTGCTGGCCGAGACTCTTGCGAACCGGCGGCGGCGATCCGTCGCGCTCCCCGCTCATCTTCGGTACTCGTTAGACGCGCCTGGCGCGCCCAGGGGGCTGTTCAATTGGCGGTGAGCACCACGGCGATGTCGTCGTTCTGGACCGCCTCGCCGGTGTGCTCCTCGAGAAGGTCGAAGACGCGCTCCAGAATCTCCGCCGGCGACTCGGAGCGATGCTCGCGCACGACGTCGAGAACCGCGGTTTCGCCCAGCCGCACACCGAAGCGGTTGCGGGCATCGCTCACCCCGTCGGTGAAGAGAAGGAGCAGGTCGTCGTGCGACCAGGGTCGCGAGTGCGAGGAAGGCACCGACTCCACCATCCCGAGCGGCGCATCCATCGCTCCCAACCGCTCGACCGATCCATCCGCGGCGACATGATAGGCGTACGGATGACCGGCGTTCGCATAACGCAGCACGCCGTCTGCATGGTCTATCACGCCGTAGAATGTGGTGATGAACATCTCGGTGACCGCCAGCTCCTCGCGAAGAGTGCCAAGCAGCGCGGAGAGCATCTCCCCGGGGCCGGCGGCTGCCTGCGCATGGATCGCCGAAGCGCTCATGGCGAGCGCCATGATCAGCGCCGCACGATAGCCGTGGCTCGACACGTCACCGATCATCACTCCGGTGCGGCCGCTGCCGAGCCGAAAGAGGTTGTAGAAGTCTCCCCCCACGCTTTCGGCGGGGATCACGCGCGCGACCACGCTCGCCTCCGGCGCCACGATCTCGGTGCGCGGGAGAAGACGCATCTGCAGGTCGTGAGCGAGCGACAGTTCCTGAACGAGCCGCTGCTGGCTCAGCGATTCGCGCACCAGCCTGGAGTTCTGAATGGCGGTGCCGATCTGCGTCGCGATCGCCGTGATCAGCTTCTGGTCTCCAGCGGTGAAGATCTGTCCGCCCGATCTGTCGGAGAGGTTCACGACACCCAGAGGCTCGGGCCCACCGCTTGGCGCGGTCCACATTATCGGCACCGAGAGCATGGTCCCATGTCTGTAGAGCGACTCGGCCGCGCAGGAAGGCGCTTCCGGTTCCTCCTCGGCGATCGTGGCGCGCCGGTCGCGAAAGACGCTGGCGGAGACGCTGCACGGGTCATCGAGCGCGATCGGCGGTACGTCGATGGCGGCAGCACCGAGTGCCGCCACGCACTGGAGCGTATCGGTGACGCGGTCGTGCACGAGGATCGAGCCGCGGCGCGCGCCTACCGTCTCGGAGATCTCGCGCAGGATCGTGGCCGCCGCTTCCTCCAGCGAAAGCGTGCGACCGAGAATCTCGGTGATGGTGTAGAGGAGATTGATCTCCTCGTATCGCTCGGCGAGCTCGTTGGCTGCGTGCTCCACCTCGAGACCGCTCGAGAGATACTCCGTGATCACGGGGAGGAGGAAGCGAAGGTACGCCTCGATCTGGTCGGAACCGTTCTCCGGGGCGCACGGGCCTACCACGAGCCACGCTCGACGCGGGCCGGGAAGAGCAGCGACCATCACGGGACCGCTTGGCGAGGGAACGCGGCGCGGTGGTCCGGCCTCGAATGGCGGCGTCCAGCCGAGTATTCCGACGGCGGGTACCGAGGTGGCTACGCGGTCGGGTGGGCTGTCGTCGTTCTGCGTCCAGAGCGCTGCGCTGCAGCGGGTTGCGTCGCGGAACGCCGTGAGGACGCTCTGGAGGTCAGTCATGCCGCCGGAGCGTCATGCGAACCACATTACCGTGATTGCTGAAGCGCTCCACTGAGTCCATGAGGCGGGACATGAGATACAGTCCGCGTCCGTCCTCGCGGACGATGTTTTCGGGCAGCGTGGGATCTTCCATGCAGCCATTGAGATCGAAGCCGGTGCCCTCGTCCACCACTTCGACCACGAGACGGTCGCTGTCCACATCGCACCGCACCTGGACATGCTTGGCAGGCTTCTCCTCATTCCCGCGCAGGATCGCGTTGGAGAGCGCTTCGGTGAGTGCCACCGGCACGTTGAGGGTGGTCTGTCGCCTGTTGTACGCCAGCTGTCTGCACTGGCGCGCGATCACCTCCACCACCTGCTCGATGTAGCGCACATCGCTCGGTATCTCTACCTCGAGCGCGACACGGAGCTTACGCAGTGGCGGTGCGGTTGGGGGGGAGGACTGCATGATTCAGGGTTGAGTTGTGACCGAGGGCAAGAGAAAGCAGGCAGCAGAAAGCAGTGAACTACCTCGGTGGTGAGGGCTCCGTCTCCACGAGCCCGTCACTGCTTTCTGCGTTCGGCTCTCTGCTTTCTGCTTTCTCTCCTAGAAGGACTGCAGCGCCATCTCCCGGGTGTCGGAGATCTGGAAGAGGGTATCGAGCTTGGTGAGTTCGAAGAGGGTCTTCAGATCATCGTTGAGATCTGCGAGGCGAAGCTCTCCGCCCTGTTCACGGATCTTCTTGGAGAGCGAGACGAGCACGCCCAGGCCGGAGCTGTCGATGTAGCCGGTTCGGCTGAAATCGACGAGGAATTTCCTCTCGCCGCGCTCGAGCTCATCCAGAACCTTCTGCTTGAGCTCCTGCCGGTTGCCCACGATGAGCTGCCCCTCCACGTCTACCACCACGATGTCCCCGTCCTTCTTGATAGCGAAGCTCATTGCTGATTCTCCCTTCTTGGTGCATCCGTGTTGGAGTGTCCCGAGCCTGACGCCTGAAGTGCGTTGACTGCGGCCACGTTGATAATGTCATCGGCGGAGGCCCCGCGCGAGAGATCGTTGCACGGCCGCGCCAGTCCCTGGACGATGGGGCCGATAGACCACGCATGCGCAACGCGCTCCACCAGCTTGTAGGCGATGTTGCCCGCATCCAGTGAGGGGAAGATAAGCACGTTCGCGCGGCCTGCTACTTCACTCCCTGGGGCTTTCCGACTTGCGACCGCCGGGATGAGCGCGGCATCTCCTTGCAATTCCCCGTCCACCACGAGCTCAGGTACTCGTTCACGTACGAGCTCGACCGCAGCGCGCACGCGCTCCACCGATGGCCCGGTGCCGCTCCCGGCCGTGCCATACGAGAGCAGCGCCACGCGCGGCTCGTCGCCCACCACGAGGCGGCGGTCGCGCGCCGCCGCGATGGCAATGTCGGCGAGCTGCTCGGCGGTGGGATCGATCACCACGGCGCAGTCGGTGAAGGTGAGCACCTCCTCGTCGCCGCCGCGAAACGGGGCGACGACCATGTAGAACGCGCTCGATACGGTGTGAACGCCGGGTGCCGGCCCCACGCACCAGAGCGCGGCGCGGAGCACGTCGGCAGTCGTGGTAGCTGCTCCCGCCACGCAGCCGTCCACCTCGCCGAGGGCCACGAGGGTATCGGCGAAGAAAAGCGGCTCCAGCGCCAGCGCCTGGGCCGCCTCCCGCGTGAGCCCGCGCGACGAGCGACGCGCGAGGAGCCACTCGACCACCGCCGGGTATCGCGGATCGGTGAGCGGGTCGATGCACCGAGCGCCAGTGGCCAGCGCCGCCTCGCGCGCCCCGCCCTCACCCGCGGGCACTACGAGCACCGGATCGACGATCCCCGATTCACGCAGCGCGCGAACGGCATGCAGTACTCGACCATCGCTGCTCTCGGGGAAAGCGACCAGGCGCCGCTGGGCCGCGGCGCGCGAGCGCAACTGCGCTACGAAGCTCACGCCTTGGAGAAGCGCTCCACGAGCGCAGCGTGCACCGCGGGGTTCACCAGATCGGACGTCTCGCCGTGGAAGCGCGCCACCTCGCGTACGAGACTCGAGCTCACATAGGTGAGGTCGAAGCTCGGCATCATGAACACGGTTTCCATCTCCTCGTTGAGATGCCGGTTCATCAGCGCCATCTGGAACTCGTACTCGAAGTCCGAAACGGCGCGAAGGCCGCGGATGGAAAGTGTGGCCCCCACTTCGCGTGCGAAGTCCACGAGCAGGCCGTGGAAGTCGCGAACTTCGACGCGCGGGTCGTCACCCACCGCCTCCCTGATGAAGCGCTTCCGCTCCTCCACGGAAAACAGTGGCTGCTTCCCCGGGTTGGTGGCAACGGCCACCACGAGATGATCCACGAAGGTGAGACTGCGACGAATGAGATCCTCGTGCCCGCGAGTGACCGGGTCGAAGCTTCCCGCATAGATGGCGATCCCCATGTGTACAGGAGTCGAAAGTGTCTGTCCGTCAGGTGTCCCGCAGGTGATGTATCGTCATTAGGCCTTTCTCGCGCGCAGAATCGTGATCGCGGTGTCGCCGTAGATGCGCCGATCGTCGCCGGGAATCTCCTCGCGCGTCGGGTGCTCGATTGCCAGCACCGGCGCGAAAGGCACCTCGCTCCATCGTTCGGCAATGCTCTGCGCCAGGCCGAGCCCATAGGGTGGATCGGCGAAGGCGATATCGTACGCGTCGGCGTCGAGTCTCGCAACGAAGCGGACGGCGTCGCCACGGTGGACCGTGCTGAGTGCCTCCGCTCCCAGCGTCCTGATGTTCGCACCGAGAGCCGTGAGGCTGCGACGCCCAAGCTCCACGAAGTCCGCGTGCTCCGCGCCGCGCGAGAGCGCCTCGAGACCCAGGGCGCCAGAGCCGGCGAAGAGGTCGAGCACGCGCGCGTCTGGGAGCTCGTTCTGGAAGATGCTCATCCACGCCTCGCGCACGCGGTCGGCGGTGGGACGCACACGCGAGTCGGCAGGCGCCCTGATGATTCGTCCGCGCCAGCGTCCACTGACGATCCGCATCCGCGATGCGGCTCAGTGGCTCTCACGCACGTCGGCGAGGCGCGCCTGCAGCCGGCTCTCGCCATTCCACTCGTCGCGCTCCAGGCGGAACGCCACGTCGACCGGCGCGGATGTGGAGAGATGCTGCGCGATGTGGCCCATCCCCCACCCTATGGCATCGAGCTCGACACCATCGGCCGCGATTCGCAGTCTGAGATGGCCGTTGCGCAGCACGCGCGGCTGCCCCGCCAAGCGAACGCCGGTGGCCGCGAGCACTGGTGTCGCATTCCCCACGCCGAAGGGCTCGAAGTGTCGGAGCAGCGCCTCCAGATCCGGCGTCGCCTCCGAGAGCGCGATGTCGAGGTCAACCTTCACCTCGGGGACGAGATCGTCGGGGGTGAGCCGCGCCCGGGCCACCTCGTTGAAGCGAGCCTGGAACTCCGTCATGCGATCCGCGGCGACCGTCACTCCGGCGGCGGCCCGGTGGCCGCCGAACCGGATGAGCAGATCGGAGCACTCGGTGAGGGCGCTGTGCAGGTCGAAGCCGCTGATCGATCGCCCCGAGCCCTTCCCTGTCTCACCGTCGAGCGCCACCATCACCACCGGTCTGCACACTTCCTCGACCAGCCGCGACGCCACGATCCCGATCACACCGGGGTGCCATCCCTCTCCTCCGAGCACGATCCCGTAGGTGGAATCGAGGTCGAGCGCATCTACCATGCGCGACGCATCGCGCAGCGTGGTGCGGTCGAGCTCCTGCCTGCGGCGGTTGAGCTCCTCCAGCTCGCGAGCGATGCTGTTGGCCTCGTGCTCGTCCTCCGTCATCAGCAGCTGCACGCCGCGAAGCGCGTGTCCCAGGCGGCCCACCGCGTTCAGTCGTGGTGCGAGGATGAATCCGACTCGCCCGGCGGTCAGCGGCTTCCCTTCGATCCCCGCAGCCCTTATGAGAGCGCGAAGTCCCGGGATGGGGCTCGCGGCCAGGCGGCGGAGGCCATAGCGGGCCATCACGCGGTTCTCGCCTCGTAGTGGGGCGATATCCGCGATCGTGGCAAGCGCCACGAGGTCGAGCATGCGGAGCACCGGCTCCTCGCTCTCTCCCAGCGCTTTCGCCAGGGCGAGCGCGATCTTGAACGCCACGCCGACCGCGGCGAGGTCCTTGTCGGGGTACTCGCAACCTGGCCGCTTGGGGTTGAGAACCGCGACGCACTCCGGCAGCGGACCACCGGGGAGGTGGTGGTCGGAGATGATCACATCTATCCCCGCCGCGCGCGCCGCTGCTACGGGAGCGAGCGCGTTCGTCCCGCAGTCGCAGGTGACCAGCACCTTGGCGCCGGCGCCGATGGCGGCGTTGACGCCGGCCATGGAGAGGTCGTAGCCATCCTCGAGGCGCCGCGGGATGAAGGGGACGGCGCGGCCGCCGAAGCGCGTGATCGCACGCAGGAGGAGCGTTGTGGAACACATCCCGTCCACGTCGTAGTCGCCGTGGATCATGATCAGCTCGCGTGATCGAATCGCGCGCACCAGGCGCTCCACGGCATTGTCCAGGTCGAGGAGCAGCAAAGGGTCGTGAAGCTGATCGAGCCGAGGCCGAAGGTAGCGCTTGGCCGGTTCCACATCGCCATAGCCACGCTGGCAGAGCAGGCGGCAGATGGGAATCGGGAGGCGCAGCTCCGCCGCGAGAGTCGCGACGGCCAGCTCATCTGGGAGCTGAGGGCGGACCCAGCGTGCGCTCGGTCGTGCGCGGGGAGCAGTGTGGCTCGCGCGAGCGGTAGAGGACGGGGCTGTCACACGGCGTAAGCTATCCGACGCCGCTGCGCCGGGGCAAGCGCGATCGGCGTCAGCTCGGTGTGTAGAGCAGGACGCCGCATCCTTCGCATACCTCGATCGTGCGGCCCGCCGCCATGACATTGCGGCGCTGCAGCGGGATGGCGGTGTTGCAGCGCCCGCACGCCGCACCACGGAGCTGGTACAGCGCGGACGACTTCTCGCGTCCGCGGATTCGCTCGTACTTGGTGAGGATGTTGCGCGGCACCCGTGCGGCCGAGGCGTCGCGCCTGGCTCGCGCTTCCGCCAGTTCGGCTTCCAGCTCGCTGCGCGAGCGCGCGATGTCGGCTCGCTCCGCACTCTGCCGCTCGTCGACCTCGCCGAGCTCCTTGAGTGCCGCTTCCTCGGCGCGTTTGAGGTCGGCGATGCGGCCGTTCAGCGCCTGGAGATCGCTCTCCTCCTGCGCGAGGACGCGCCGAACCATGTCCACCTGCGTCATGGCGGCCTGCGCTTCGCGCTGCTTCCGGACGGCGTCGAGCACCGAGATGTTGCGCTCCTGCATGCTCCGGTGCTCCTCGATCTTGTGGGCCAGCTCCCGCCTTTGCTTGTCGGCCGCTTCCGCGCTCGCGCGCGTCCGCTCCATGGAAGCGTTCACGGCCGCCTTCTCGTTGTCCAGCGATGAGGCGCGCCGATCCAGGTCGTGAAGCCTTTCGTCGATCGCCAACATCGTGGAGTCGTCGTCCTGCAGTGTCAACAGAGCTGCCAGATCCGGATTCACGCGCCCTCCCTCGAATGGTTGTTGTCCAGCGAGAACCCCTTGTATCTCCGTATGCCGAGCGCGGAGAGTTCCTGCGACTTGCGCTTCAACTCCGCGATGATGGCGTCCTTCTCTGCCTCGGTGGCGATGCTGAGCTGACGTTGGAGCTCCACGAGCTCCCTCTGCAGCGGCGCACCACGTATTCTGTTCACGCTGCCGGCGAGAGCGCTAGTGACATCGAAGCCCTCGCCGAGCGGCTCGGCGATCAGCTCATCAAGGAGAAAGCGCGCGCTCTCCGGCACCATTGCCGCCACCTCCTCGAGTGAGGCGTCGGGCGGCGCGGCGAGGATTGCCGCGTAGATGGTCTGCAGCGCGTGATCGTGAAGATCATCGGGGCCGACCTGCTCCCCCACCCCTTCAACATTGGAGCGGTGCTGCAGAAGAATGCGCACGAGATCCCGCTCGTGCTGAAATGCCGCATCACCTGGGCGGCCGCGTCTCGGTCGGACGTTGCGCGCGAGGGCTCCCGCAAAGGTATCCGGCGGAGGAAGCGGCCGCCGCTCGTCATCGTCCGCTGGGCGGTGATCGCGGCTGTCACCTGCTTCGTCCACCTCGCGCTGCAGGACTTCGCGACTCACTCCCGCGGCCTCGCTCGCCCGCATGATGTACATGTCGCGCGTGATGGGATCGGTGGCCGCGCGCACCGTGGGAAGCAGCCGATCGAGCGCGCGACGTTTGCCGCGCAGGTCTCCGAACCAGCCGGCACGCTCCAGTAGCTGCACCTTTCTCTCGAACACATCCATCGCCTGCGAGAGCTGGCTCGAAAGGCCGGCCGCGCCATGCTTGTCCACGAACGAGTCGGGATCCTCGCCATCGGGAAGCGTTACCACCTGCACGCTCGCGCCGTGGCGGAGCAGCTCATCGCCCGCCCGGAACGTCGCCTTGAGGCCGGCCTGGTCGCTGTCGTAGAGCAGGTAGACGTTCTTCGTGTAGCGGCGGATGAGCGCTGCCTGCTGCTCCGTGAGTGCCGTACCGAGCGGAGCCACCACCCAGTCGAAGCCGGCGGTCACGAGGCGAACCACGTCGAAGTATCCCTCGACTACCATCGCGCGCTCGTCGCGGCGAATGACGTGCCGCGCCATGTGCATTCCGTAGAGCAGCCTTGCCTTGCTGAACACGGGCGATTCGGAGGAATTGAGATACTTTGGCTCGCCCGGACCAAGCAGCCGACCTCCGAAGCCCGCCGTATTTCCCGCGATGTCGAGGATGGGAAAGATCAGCCGGTTGCGGAAGCGCGGGCGCAGTTCGCCCCCCTCATCGCGCTGGACGAGCAGCCCTGCCTGGAGCAGCCGAGCATCTTCGATTCCCAGGGCGTTGAAGTGACCGCGCATCGCGCTCGTGTCCCGCGGAGCGAACCCCAATCCGAAACGGTCGGCCACTTCGCGCGCCACACCGCGCAGCGACAGATAGTCGCGTGCTGCCCTCCCATGCTCGTCGTCCCAGAGGAGCGACCGGAAGTAGTCGGCCGCCGCGGAGTTGATGTCCCATATCGGCTGCCGGGGGTCGGTCCCTTCGGGGCGGCGCTGAACTTCCTC
>DASSOX010000104.1:0-4541 GCA_035700125.1 Gemmatimonadaceae bacterium | reverse complement strand
CATGCCGAATTCGACCCTGGATTTCAGCAAGCCGCACGTCCTCCGTAACGCCCGCGAGTACGATGCTGCGGTCAGCGAGATCGACACGCTCCTCGATCGCGGCCGGCTCTCACGCGAGGACGAGGACCGCCTGGAGTTCCTCACGCTGCTGGTCGAGTCGTACGACGACGCGCACTACGAGATGGGCGAGGGAAGCACGCCGCGATCCGTCGTGGATTTCCTGCTGGAGCAGAACGACATGACGCGCGCCGAGCTGGCGCCGCTCATGGGCGGGAGGAGCAGGGTGTCGGACTTCTTCAACGGCAGGCGGAGTCTCTCGCTGGGGCAGATCCAGAAGCTTCGCGAGCGCTTTGGCGTGTCGGCGGATGCGTTGATTCCAGGCTGACCCTGGTCGCTCACCTTGGAGTGCGAGAACGCTCCAGGATACGGCGCACGACAGGGAGGGGAGGTCGGTGCGCTATCGCCCCGTCCCGTGGCTCGAGCCCTCACGCCCGCACGTCCACCACGGGCGTGCCCCGCTGGGCGCGAGCGTACTCGATGATGAGGCGGTCGCCGGTGACCAGCGGAACGCTGTCGAGCTGCGCCATGGCGATCAGCATGCGATCAGCGGGGTCGTTGTGAGCCGTGCCCCCCAGGCGTGTGCTCTGCAGGAGCACGGGGCGCGTGAGCGGACGGAAGCGGATGCCCGGCGCCTCTTCGGCGCGCTGGAGCCAGACGGCCACATCCACCGAGAATGACAACTTCCCCTTCGCGGCCTTGACGGCCACTTCCCAGTAGGAGATGTCGGAGACGAAGAGGCGCGAATGCGCTCCGCTCCGATCCAGGAGCGCGGTGGTGCCGGGTGCAAAGTGGCTCGAGTTCCCCTCCACGTGCCAGAGCCACACGTGCGTGTCGAGCAGCAGCGGGCCTTCGTAGTCGTGGAGATCCGCGGGCGTCCAGACTCGGGGTGCAATACGGGGTGCCCCGCTGACGGGCGACTCCGAGGGGCGCTCGGCGACGCGAGTCACCCGAGGTCGCCCCATGCTTCGAAATCGGGCGTGATGATATCTCCGTGTGCCAGCACGGTGCCGCGCATGAAGCCGAACGCGCTCGGCATACGCGCGTCGGGTGGGACGACGCGCGCCACTACGGCTCCGCGCTTGGTCACCACTATCTCGGCCTCATGCTCGTGGACCTGGTCGAGGAGCTGCAGGCAGGTGTCCTTGAAGACGCCTGCCTTCACCTCGATGACATCGGGGGTGTCGAGGCTGGTGGATGCCGCTGGCGGTGTAGGGGCCTTTCGCGGCTTCCCGTGGCGACGCTTATGCGAGGTTGGCATGGTGTCCGTCCGGGGAATGTGGCTACGAAGTCACGGCTATGGCCATATTAGCATTGCCATAGCCTGTCGTCAAGCCGGAAGACGCAGTGGAGTCTCCTCTAGTGAGAAGCGCTCTCCCACCGTAGCTCGTGCCGCGAGTGCGGCGGGAAGCGTATAGTTATGGGTGGCTTTCGAGGCCCCCGGGCTGATGGAGTCGTTCAACCGACTGGCCGTGAACGTCGCCTTCCTGCAGCATTCGCGCGTCAGGTGGGACGACGCGCGCCGCTACCTCTCCGCGCTTGGATTAGCATTGCCATCGTGTAGCGAATCGCCTACTCTAGAGCTATGAACTATCGCGATCGGATCACCATCGAGCCAGGTAAGCGCAGCGGCAAGCCGTGCATTCGGGGGATGCGGATCACGGTCTATGATGTTCTGGACTATCTCGCTGGTGGGATGAGCGAGGACGAACTCCTCGCCGACTTTCCCGACCTGGAGCGTGAGGACATCCGCGCTGCGTTGGCCTTTGCAGCGGATCGTGAACGTCGCCTGATTGCGGATTCGGCCGCCTGAGAACGGGGCGGCCCTGAAGCTTCTCTTCGACCAGAATCTCGCGCCGATTCTCGTACGGCGGCTGGCCGACCTCTACCCGGAGTCCACCCATGTACGGGACATCGGCCTGCAGGAGGCCGACGATGAGGACATCTGGCGCCATGCCGCAATCGAAGGCTTCGCGATCGTCACGAAGGACGATGACTATCGTCAGCGCAGTTTCGTGCGAGGTCATCCGCCGAAAGTGATATGGGTACGGCTGGGAAACTGTACCACGGCTGAAGTGGAGCAGGTGCTCCGAACGAGATGCGACGATGTGTCGAAGTTCGGTGCGGATAACCAAGCTGCGTTGCTGGTTCTTTTGCGCCCGAGCCGCTGATTCATCGCCCTTCATCGGGGATGTGGTGGTCTTCAACATCGGCGGCAGTAAGTACTGACTCTCCGTAGACATTCGATACCGCTTCCATGCGGTGTACATCCGGAGGGTCACGACGCACACCGAGTACGATGCTGCGGTCAGCGAGATCGACACGCTCCTCGATCGCGGCCGGCTCTCACGCGAGGACGAGGACCGTCTGGAGTTCCTCACGCTGCTGGTCGAGTCGTACGACGACGCGCACTACAAGATGGGCGAGGGGAGCACGCCGCGATCCGTCGTGGATTTCCTGCTGGAGCAGAACGACATGACGCGCGCCGAGCTGGCGCCGCTCATGGGCGGGAGGAGCAGGGTGTCGGACTTCTTCAACGGCAGGCGGCAGCTCTCGCTGGGGCAGATCCAGAAGCTTCGCGAGCGCTTTGGCGTGTCGGCGGATGCGTTGATTCCAGGCTGACCTCAGTATCGAGACATCACGAGCCGGTGTCGCTCGGCCTGCGGGGATGAGGCGCGAGACGCTGCCGGCCGCACATCCTCGAGGTCCTGCAGGCGGCGGACGTCGACATCGACATCGTGTACGTTACCGATGTTGGGCTGGGGGGCGCCGATGATCCGGTAGTGCTTCGATGGGCCCAGCGCGAGGGCCGGATAATCGTGACGCGCAACTACCGGGATTTCGCACCGCTGGCCCAGGCGCTGGCGTCACGGGGCGAGCACTTCCCGGGAGCGCTTTTCTACCCGTCCTCCATACGGCACAGCGATGTGGACGGGCACGCGAGCGCTCTCCTCGCATGGATTCGGGGCGCGGTGGGGGCGGGGGCGAATCCGCTAGCGGATAGTTATGGGTGGCTTTCGACTCGTCAGTGATTCGCCCCGTACGTGCGGCACCGAGCGGCGCGCGGCTTGACATATCACAAAATTGTGATAGAGTTACGAGTCATGGCGGAGAAGCTGATACCCAACGCACTCGAACTGCTCGATCGCCTGACAGGAGACGACTCCGAGTTGCGGGCGATGATCGAGGAGGAGCGCGTTCACGCGCTGGTCGCGCGAGACATTCACGAGCTTCGGACGAGCCAGGGCCTTTCGCAGAAGAAGCTCGCGGAGCTCGTCGGCACCCGCCAGTCAGTCATCGCGCGGCTGGAGGACGCCGCCTATGAGGGACATTCCCTGCGCATGCTACGTAGAGTTGCAGGCGCTCTGGGCGCGCACCTCACTGTGCACCTCGTGCCGGACGAGGCGCTCCAGGCTCGCCGGCACGGCCGCAGCCACGCAGCCAATGTGGCGCATGATTGATTCCAGGCCGCGTTCTCCTCTCACGACGCTCATGGAGCCTGTGTTGCCACTTCCGCCCAGCTCACTCACCTGGGACGACTGGGCGCGCATCTACGGGGAGGAATTCGCCGACTGGATGCGGCTCACTCCGGCCGAGCGGTGGCGCGAGTCGTGTCGCCTGTGGGCCACATTCTATGCGCTCGGAGGGCGCCTGCATGCCGACCCCGCTCCCGATACCGGTACAGACAGTCCTGGCAGCGACCAAGCGGCATGGCATCCGCGCCCTCCTCATGGGCGGCCAGGCGTGCATCCTCTACGGCGCCTCGGAGTTTAGCCGCGACGTAGACATCGCGATCCTCGCTAATCCGGAAAACCTCGCGCGGTTCCGCGTCGCGCTCGACGAGCTCGGCGCTGAGGTGATAGCCGTGCCGCCCTTCGACCCGGAGTTGCTTGCAAGGGGCCACGCCGTACACTTCCGTTGTGGCGCTGCGGACGGCCTGCGGCTCGATGTCATGTCGGTCATGCGCGGCGTCGGCGAGTTCGAAAGCTGCTGGGAGCGGCGGACCATCTACCAGCTGGACGGGGTCGGGGACATCGACGTGCTCGGGCTCGAGGACCTTGTGGCCGCGAAGAAAACGCGTCGCGATAAGGACTGGCCAGTCGTGCGTCGCTTGGTCGACGTCCATTACGGCGAGTTCGCGGCTGAGCCGACCGAAGCTCGCATTGCCTTCTGGTTGCGCGAGCTACGCACGCCGGAGGCGCTGGTCGACTGCGTCCGACGCGCTCCCGAGGCGGCGGCGAGAGTGGCGTTAGAGCGCGAAGCGACCGCCTTCGCGATCCGCGCAGCATCGGGCGAAGCCCCGTTCTCGGCGATCATCGTCGCGCTCCAGGTAGAAGAGGACCGCGAGCGAGCCGCTGACGAGGAGTACTGGCGGCCGCTCCAGAATGAACTGGAAGCCATGCGCCACGCCGCGGTACGCAAGCGGCCTCCGTCTCCGAAGAAGGGTCGCCCCCCCATCTGAGGCGATCGCTTCGGCGGCGCCA
>DASSOX010000103.1:0-25931 GCA_035700125.1 Gemmatimonadaceae bacterium | reverse complement strand
CGGCGAAGTCCGGGAGCGACGTGCCGCTCGCCACCGACGCGTTCCAGAGGCGCGCGCCGTCGAGATGAACGCCGAGGTGGTGCTCCTTCGCCAGGTCGTGCAGCGCGCGCAGCTCGTCGAGCGGGGTGATCATCCCGCCGGCGCCGTTGTGCGTGTTCTCCATGCACACCATGCTCGCCGCGGGCGCCACGCGCGAAGTGGGCCGAATCGCGGCGGAGAGGGCGGCGGCATCCATCACGGGCGCGCTCCCGGTCACCGGGCGCACCTGCACGCCACTCAGCGCGGCGGCGCCAGCGTACTCGTAGTGGATGATGTGCGCTCCGGCGTCGAGGAGGATCTCGGTGCCCGGACGCGAGAGAAGCCACACGCCGGTCTGGTTGGCCATGGTGCCGGTCGGAAAGAACAGTGCCCGCTCCTTGCCGAGCATCGCGGCCACGCGCTCCTCGAGCTCACGCACGGTGGGGTCGCCGTCCAGAACGTCGTCGCCTACTTCGGCGGACGCGATCGCCTGGCGCATCGCCGGCGTGGGACGCGTCACGGTGTCGCTTCTCAGATCTATCTGCATCGAACGAGGGGAGGTGAAGGTGCGTGGGTCGGCGAGCGCGGGCGGTCGAGCATCGTAGAGCGAAAATATCGGCGTATCGCCGAGCGAACGTCTCGGCGCATCGCCGAGCGAGAACCTTCCGGCATCGCCGAGCGAGAGTGTCCGAGCGTCGTCAGGCGTCAGTCTTCCAGAATCGCACGCTGCCGCTTGCGCACGCGGCGCAGCTCGTAGATGCGCCCGACCTCGCCGCCGAGTATGAAGATCACAGCGGAGTAGTATACCCAAGCGACGATTATCGCGAGGGCGTACAGGGTACCGGTGTACAGACTTCCCGGGTTGAAGCTCCCCACATAACTGGTGAACAGAATCTTCGCCACCTCGAACAGCACGCTCGTCACGATGGCGGCCAGCATCGCCGACTGCCACCGGATACGCCGGTTGGGGATGAACTTGTAGAGCGAGAAGAACATGAGCACGATGAAGACCGTCGCGATCAGCGTTCCCGACCAGTAGTCCAGCCGGCCCATGACCTCCGGGTGGATGCCGACCCGCTCCACTATCTCGATGCCGCGCGACGTAGCCAGCTTCAGGTACGCATTTATGAAGGTGTACGCGGCGAAGAGTATGGTGCTGAAGATGGTGAGCTTGATGTCGAAGAGCTTTCCGCCGATGATGCTCCGCCCCTCCTCGATGTCGAAGACTTCGCCGAGCACGGTTCGCAGCGTGCCGAAGAGGCGCGTGGAAAACCACACGAAGCCGATGAGGCCGAGGAGCCCCACCGAGCTGCGCGCGTTGATCACGTCGTTGATGAGCTTGTGGATCGGGGTCTCGGTCCCCGGTGCATGCGGCGGGAGAAGCTGGTCGATGAACGCCCAGAGACTCGCCGTGGACTCGACCGCGCTCTGGTGCAGGATGTAGCCGAGCCCCGAGAGAAGAAGCAGTACGAAGGGCACCGCGGCGAGCAGGATGTTGAACGCGATCGCCCCGGCGAGGAAGAAGATGTTGTCGTCGCCGGCGTTGTCCCAGATGCGCTTCAGGTAGTCCTTGAGGGTCCACCAGAAGCGCGAGAGGAGCGGACGCGACGCGGCCGTGGCCGACGCTCGTCGCGCTACCCGCTCCCTGATGCTACTCGGACTGCGCGCGATCCGTTCGATTCTCTGCATCCGCGTCGGCGGCGTTACGCCTGTCGGCGCGCACGACGTCGGCACCCGCGTGATACGCCGCCTTCGTCTCCGCGATCCTCGCCTCCAGCTCGTCGCGCGCCTGCTGCGCCGCTTCGCGGCCGGCCTTTATCGCCTCGGCCGCCTGGCGCTTGCGAAACTCGAGCGTGTTGCGCGCGAGCTCCAGCCGGTCTTCCACGTTGCGCTTGGCCTGTTCGTAGTGGTCTACCACGGAATCCGAGAGGTCCTCGGCGGCCCCGCGAGCCGCTGCTCTCACGCGGCGCGCACCGCGCTGGATCTCGCGGCGCGTCTCCTCGCCGGAGCGCGGAGCGTAGAGCAGCGCGAGACCGGCACCGATCGCCAGGCCCATGAGGAAAGTGCCGGCACCGGTGCCGCGCCTCTCGATCACCACGTACGGCTCATCGACATCGTAGTCTTCATCACGCCTCATCATTGATCTCCCGGTCGACTCCCTGCGACGCACGCCCACTTCACCGCCGCCCCCTTGACTTGCTCTTCGATGCTCCACGTTCCTTCGCCGCCGAGCTCGACTTGCTCTTCTTCGGCGGCGCCGCCGCTTCCGTCTCGTGACCCTGGCCGTTCGAGCCAACGAGCGCGGAGAGCTCGGCACGCACCTCGGCAAGGCGCATTCCCAGCATCTTCGCGGTCCTCTCGGCGTCGCCACCGGTCATCGAGAAAGTTCTCAGCACCATCTGACGCCGCGCGTCCGCCATGGTAGAACCAACGGGGAGCGTCACGGTTCCCGAGGAGTCGCCCGCGCTCCGCAGATGGCGCGGTACGATGTCGTCTACGGTGATGGTGGTGCCGTGCGACATGATCACCGCGCGCTCCACCGCGTTCTTCAGCTCGCGCACGTTCCCCGGCCAGTTGTACGAGAGGATCCACTCCATGGCCGCCTCGTCGAAACCGGTGAGCCGCTTTCCGTTCTGCTCGGAGAAGCGAGCCAGGAACTCGGTGGCCAGCAGCTTCAGGTCGCCCATCCGCTCGCGCAGCGGTGGAAGGAAGATCTCGACCACGGCGAGACGATAGTAGAGGTCCTCGCGCAGGTCACCCTCCTCGAGCGCCTTCTGGAGATCCTTGTTGGTGGCCGCGAGAACGCGGATGTCCACCGAGATCTCCTTCTTCCCACCCAGGCGCCGCACCGTGCGCGACTCGAGCGCACGCAGGAGCTTCACCTGGATGTCGGGCGCCATCTCCGCCACCTCGTCGAGGAAGAGCGTGCCGCCGTCCGACATCTCGAAGGCACCCGGCTTCTCGTTGGTGGAGCCGGTGAAGGCGCCCTTTTCGTGGCCGAACAGCTCGTTCTCGAGAATGTCCTTGGGGAGCGCCGCACAGTTGAGCGCGAAGAAGGGACCCTTCGCGCGCTCGCTCTTCTGGTGGAGCGCCCTCGCCACGAGTTCCTTACCCGTCCCCGACTCGCCGAGTATCAGCACACTCGCGGTGGAAGGCGCCACGGCGTCTATCACGCGGTACATGCTGCGCATCGCGTCCGACTGGCCAGTGAGCTCGCCGTAGTGCGTGAGCGCCTGCAGCTCGGAGGTGAGCGCGAGGTTGGCGCGCTTCACGTTGAACTTGTCGAGCGCCTTCGGGATGAGCGCCTTGAGGCGATTGAGCTTCTCGGCGGTGAGCGGCTTCTCGATGTAGTCGTACGCGCCCTGCCGCATCGCCTGCACGGCGGAATCTACAGTTGCCTGGCCGGTGATGATGATGCATTCGGTGGTGATCGCCGCGCTCTGCATCTCCTTGAGGAGCGCGATTCCGTCCACCTTGGGCATCTTGAGATCCGCGAGCACCACTCCGTACTCGCCGGAGTTGAGATGGTCGAGCGCCTTCTGACCGTCGACGGCGACATCCACCTCGTACCCTTCGTCCTGGAGGATGGCACTCAACCCCTCGGTGATCGCGCGCTCGTCGTCGGCTATCAGAATCCTTGCTGTCTGCATATCTGCGTCCGGTTCCTCTAATCGCGCCCAGCGGCGCGGAAGAAAAGCATCATACCGTCGGGCGAGTGCTCTACCACCACATCGCCTCCCTCGATAGTGTCACGCACAACATCGTCGAGCGGGGGCGCCGGCACGGCGCAGCGCAGCATCGCGACTACCTGCCCATCCCTGCCTCGTACTCCATCGTCTTCTCCAACTTCGCGCGCTTCGATCGAGCACTTCACCACAGCGGGAGTCCGCGCCTTCGCCGCCGCGTCGAGCGCCGCGGCAAGCGCCAGGCGCGACACGACCGGATCGGCCGCGACCGTCAGCACAGCATCGCCGCGCGGCTCCAACGTCACAGCGGCTGTCGCCCCGTCATCCCCGACGTCCGCCCCCACCTTCGCCCCCGCAATGGCCATGGCGTTGTGGAGCGCCACCATGGGCCTCAAGGCGCTCCACAAATCTACAGGTGTGGCAAGGGGACGCGCCAACTCGAGGAGCGCCTGCACCAGCTCCGCAGCGCGCTCCAACTCGCCAGACGCCGAATCCGCGAAACGACCGATGGATGCCAGGTCTCCCTTGCCGCGCGCGGCACGGCTCCGTACCACTTCCAGATTCACGGCGAGCCCGTTGAGCGGGTTCCGAATCTCGTGCGCGGCCCGATCCGCCAGAGTCTGCAACTGCTCGAGCCAGAGGCGCGCTGCCCGGTCGCCTATTCGCCCGCCTCCATGTCGTCCGGGGCCGCGATTATCCCCTTGCTGCTGTCGGGCGAACGGTGCTGCGCGGGCGGCTTGACGTACTTCTTCACCATATCGGCGGTGTTCCCCACCTGGAGCTGCTCGAAGAGGAAGCCGAAGGTCTGCTCGTAGGCGGAGGCGAGGTCCGCCTTCACCGGATCGGGAAGGTCCCAGAACTCCTTCTTGAAGGGGCCGAGCGCCTTTTTCCGGGTCTTGTAGTAGAACTGCTCGTCCGTGTCGCTCGACTTGCGTTCCGACGCTGTGTTCTCATCGAGCCAGCGGTAGATCTTCTCACGCAGTTCGTCGGGGATGCGGTCGTAGAGGATGTTCTGGAAGTTCGTGGCCAGGTGAATCTCGGCCGTCTCGATTCGCGGGAAGTTGTGGAAGGCACTCTCCGGGAGTGTGGAGGCACCATGCTGCACCGCGCCCGAGAGGCCGTACTCGTTGCGCGCCACCTTCGACAGTTCCTCGAGCGCGACCAGATCGAGCTTCACGTCGGCAATCGAGCCGTCGGCCAGCACCACGCCGCCGTGCGACGTTCCCGTCTGCACGCTGATCTTCGACAACCCCGCCGGCGCATCGGCATCGCCATCGCCGAGCACGCGATCGAAGCCGTCCATGAACGCGCGCAGCTCGGGTACTGTGCTGTTCTGCGTCCCCACCTCGCCGATCTCGCCGCCCACGGAGATCGTCACACCCTGCGGCTCGATCTCACGGATGTAGCGGACGATGTCGGCCGCGGTCTCGTAGTTGAGGCGTTGCTGCTCGTCGAGCGAAGGGAGCGAGATGTCCACCAGCGTGGAGGTGTCCACGTCGATGTTGTAGAAGCCCTCGGAGATCGCCTCGAGCGCGAGCTGCTTCACTGCGGCTACCTCGCCCGAAGGGTCCACCGCGAACTTCTTCGCGTTCACCTGGAAGTGGTCGCCCTGGATGAATACCGGTCCGCGAAAGCCCTCGCGCAGCGCCGCGGCGAGCATCACCGCCACGTACTCCTTGGGCCGCTGGTCGGTATAGGCGATCTCGGAGCGGGCGATCTCGAGGATGAAGGCGCCGGCCTTCATCTTCACCGCCGTGCGGAAGATCGCGCGCGCAGTGTCGTACGCCATCCCGCGCACGTTGATGGCGGGGACGGTGAAGCCGCTCACCTCGCCGCGCCCGCGCGCCATGTACAGGTCGTTGATAGAGGCCGCGCGGACTCCCACGGCCTGGCCGATCTCCCAGATCAGCCAGCGGGCGTGGTCCCTGGCCTGCCCGTCGCTGAAGACCGCCTGGCGCGCGAGCTCATCCATGTGCTCCGAGCGTAGCGCGGCAGCGTCGCCAACTTTGACGTGGCCGTTCTCGAGCGTGACAGCACCACCGAATAGCCGCACTGGCGCCGATGTACGAGCTTCCATCTATCGAGCCTCCCGTTCAATGATTCGCGGGACGTCCGCCGGCGCCGGCGCCCAGCGCGCCCGGGCCCCGATCCCTCGGGGGAAACTGCCCTTGGGCCACCCCCCTCGCAAGGGTTTCGCTACACTACCCTGCGAGGATCCGGCTTCGGGAGCTGCTCCCATTCCCGTCGCGCATCTTCGGCGTCCGCGCGCCCCAACATCCCATACGTAAACCGCTTCCCCAGCTCCACCCCCGGCTGGTCGAGCGGGTTGATCCCGTACAACGCCCCGGAATAGATGGCGGCCGCCTCGAGGAGCACGATGAGGCCGCCCACGTGCCACTCGTCGACGCGGTCGAGCGAGATGGTCATGTTGGGCCGGCCATGCTCGGCCAGCGCGCCGGCGGTGGCCCGGCGCTCCACATCCAGCAGCTCGCCGAGCGTGTGGCCGCCGAGGTATGCCAGCTCGGGGATGTCCGCGTGAAGATGCGGAATCTCGAGATCCCGCTCCAGCTCGCCCACGGCTACGAAAGTCACCGTCTTGTCGCGCGGCCCCTCCATGAAGAGCTGCACTTTGCTGTGCTGATCGGTTGCTCCCACGGCGGCGAGCGGCGTCGGACCCACCGACTCCTTCCCGTTGCGGAGCTTCCCCAGACTCTCCGCCCATAGCTGCACGAACCAGTCCCCCATGTCGGCGAGCGCGTCGCTGTATGGCATGAGTACCTGGATCGGCATCCCGTGCCTCGTGTCCGCCAGCCACTGGAGCATCGCGAAAACGCCCGCGGGATTCTCCTCGAGATTGTCGTTCTCGCAGCGCCCCGCCATCTCGCGCGCACCGGCCAGCAGACCGGGGACGTCTATCCCCATCAGCGCGCCGGGGAGCAGCCCGACCGGCGAGAGAACGCTGTAGCGACCGCCTACGTTCGCCGGGACGTCGAGCGACACGATCCCCTCCTCGCGCGCGAGCGCCCTGAGCGCTCCATGCGAAGGGTCGGTGATGAACACGAGATGCCGCTGCAGTCCGTCGGGGAATTCGGCCTCGAGCCGGCCGCGCACGATGAGATACTGCGACATCGTCTCCGCGGTGGAACCGGACTTGGAGATCACGATGAACAGCGTGCTCCCGAGATCGAGCCGGTCGAGGAAGGGCGCGATGGTGGTGGGGTCTATGTTGTCGAGCACGTGCAGGCGCGGGAAGAACTCGCGCGCTTCATCGTCCAGCTCGTTCCACCGCGTGGAGCGGAGTGCGCTTCGAAGCGCGATGGTGCCGAGCGCCGAGCCGCCGATCCCGAGCACCACCACGTCGTTGAACGCCTGCCCCACACCGTCGGCGAAGCGGCGCAGCTCGGTGATGCTGTCGTGTCCCTCCACCAGCTCCATGAAGCCCAGCTCTCCCGCGCTGCGCCGCTCGGCGAATACCTTCCGCGCCTCGGCGAAGCGGTCGCCCGCCGCTGCCCACGTGCTCTCGTCTATCGCGCCCGGCACGTTGCCAGCGAGCATGTTGCTGTAATCGATGCGGATGCTCATGTGGGATTGTCGTGAGAGTCAATGCGTATGGTTAGCCCATCGAAAGCAGGCATCACGCCAGCAGGAAGCTCCGCCTCGAGATCGGCGTGCCTGTTGTCGTGCGTGAGGTGCGTGAGATACGTGCGATCCGCTCCGATCTCGCGCGCCGCGGCCACCGCCTCGGGGATGCTCAGGTGCGTGGGGTGCTCGGTCCTGAAGAGTGCGTTGATAACGAGCACCTTGGCGCCGCGCAGCACCTCGAGCGCCGCCGGAGGGATGCGTTTGGCATCGGTCACGTACGCCAGCGGCCCGATGCGATACGCGAACACGGTTACCGGCCCGTGCGGCACGGAGACCGGTGTGACATCCACATCTCCGACTCTCGACGTCTCGCCTTCGCGAAGAGGGTGCGCGTGCCCCTCGGGCTTCGATGTGCCGGGGAGAGGGCGCATCCGGTCGTCGAAGATGTACGGGAAGCGCTGGGCGATGTGCTCGAGGGCATCGGCCGGCCCATAGATGGGGAGTGCCGCACCACGACGCACCGAGACCGCGCGCAGGTCGTCTATGCCGTGCGTGTGATCCGCATGCTCGTGAGTATAGAGCACCGCGTCTATCCGATCTATCCCGGCGGCGATGAGCTGCAGCCGCAGCTCGGGTGGCGTGTCTATGAGAATCCGTGTCCCACCGTCGGTCTCTACGAAGGCGGCGCTGCGCGTCCGCTTGTCGCGCGGATCGGTGGACCTGCACACCGCGCAGCCGCAGCCGATCTGCGGCACGCCGAAGCTCGTGCCGGTGCCCAGGAAGGTGAGTCTCACACCACTTCCACGCGCAGCAGATTCGTGGTGCGCGGAGTGTCGAACGGCACTCCCGCCGTCACCAGCACGCGATCACCCTTCTCGACGAGTCCCAACTCCTGCACCACGTCTCGCCCATGGTCGAACATCTCCTCGTAGGTTGCCGCCGGCGGGAGGAGGAGAGGCTGCACTCCCCATACCAGCGCGAGCTGGCGGTAGGTGCGCTCGGCATCGGTGAGGGCGATGATCGGCACCACCGGCCTGTGCGAGGCCACTATGCGGGCGGTGAAGCCGCTCTTCGTGATCACCATGACCACTGGCGCCTCGAGCGACGCGGCGGCGGCCGCGGTGGCGGCGGCGATGGCATCCTCGGTGGTGACAGCAGTATCCGAGTGCCGGCGGCCGCCGAGAATCTTCGAGGGACGCGGGATCGGGTGCCGCTCCATCTCGGCGATGATCCGCGTCATGGCGCGCACCGCCAGCTCGGGATAGGCGCCGGCCGCCGTCTCCGCCGAAAGCATGACCGCGTCGGTACCATCGAGGATGGCGTTCGCGACATCGCTCGCTTCGGCGCGCGTAGGACGTGGGTTCGAAACCATCGACTCGAGCATCTGCGTGGCCGTGATCACCGGACGCCCGAGGGAGTTGGAGATGGCGATTATCCGCTTCTGCGCGATCGGCACCTCCTCGAACGGCAGCTCCACGCCGAGGTCCCCGCGCGCAACCATCACCGCATCCGCCGCCTCCACGATGCTGTGGATGTTGGCCAGCGCGGTGTCCTTCTCGATCTTCGCGATCACGAGCATGTCGCGGGGGATGAGCGAGCGGAGCTGCGCGATATCCGCCGCCGAGCGCACGAAGCTGAGTGCGAGATACTCGAGCCCCGATTCCACCGCGAACGAGACGTCGGCGCGGTCTTTTTCGGTGATGGATGGAGCCGACACCGCCACGCCGGGAAGGTTCATCCCCTTGTGGCTGCGCAGCAGACCACCGTGCACCACCCGGGTACGCACTCGCGGGTGCTCCACGTCCAGCACCACCACGTCTATCAATCCGTCGTCCATCAGGACGCGGTCGCCCTCCTTCACGTCGTCGGCGAGCGCATCGTATGTGATCGGTATCTCGCCGGGGCGCGCCACATCCTCGGGCGCGAGCACGGCATCGCTCCCCTCGGCAAGCATCACCGGCTCCTCCAGCGTCCCTACCCTGATGCGAGGGCCCTGCAGGTCGCCGAGGATGGCCACGGGCCTCCCGGCCTCCGCCGCTACCTCGCGTACTGTTCTGATTACCTCGGCGTGCTCATCTTGGGTGCCGTGTGAGAAGTTGATCCGGGCTACGTCCATGCCGGCGTCGATGAGCGTGCGGATGACTTTTCGAGAAGAAGATGCCGGTCCGAGCGTGCAGACGATCTTTGTGCAGGCGAAGCTGGTGGTTGACACGAGGATGTAGTGAGGGGCGGGTAAGGAGCGAGGATTCGCAGATCTATTCGGCAATCGCCACGGAGGCAAGCCGCCGATGTCAGTGAGCAATCTAGTGTCACGACCAGTACGTTACTGGTGCGCTGTGGCGCTCGTGATCGGCCTTCTCGTCGCAGTGGTTCTCTGGCGCGACCGGCCGCCACGCCCGAAGAAGGCGTCCATCCCCGCCACGGAGTTCTCCGCCGAGCGCGCGTGGCGCACGCTCTCGTATCTGGCCGACACAATCGGCTACCGCGTCTCGGGTACGCCGGGCGCGCGGCGCGCCGAAGATTATCTGGTGGCGCGGCTGCGCGAAGTCCCGGGCGTGGACGTGGAGGTGCAGGAGGTGAGCGGAGTGCGCCCCGGCGGGAGCCGGGTTATCGGCTACACGCTCCGGAACGTGCTCGCACGCATTCCGGGACGCGCGAGCGACGCGATTCTCCTCTCGGCGCACTACGACACTCCCGTGGGGAGCGCGGGAGCGGGCGACGATGGCGTGGCGGCGGCATCGCTCGTGGAAGTGGTGCGCGCGCTCGCGGCCGGACCCGAGCTCGATCACTCGGTGATAGTGATCATTAACGATGGCGAGGAGCAGGGCCTGCTCGGGTCGCACGGCTTCGTGCAGCACCCGTGGTTCCGCGACGTGCGAGCCTTCGTGAACCTCGAGAGCGCTGGCCCTCACGGGAAGGCGATTCTCTTCCAGGCGGGATTGGGCGGCGGCTGGCTCGTTGGAGCGTACGCGCGCTCCGTGCCTTATCCATATGGCACCGTCCTGGCGCAGGACATCTTCCAGAGCGGCGCGATTCCGTCGGACACCGACTTTCGCATCTACCGCGACTTCGGGCACAAAGTTGGGTTGGACATCGCGCTCTACCGTGGCGGGTGGGCGTACCACACTCAGCGCGATCGCAGCTGGAACGTCTCGCCGGGAACCGTTCAGCAAATGGGCGAGAACGCTCTGGCACTCGCGCGCGAGCTGGCGTCGCAACCGCTCGACCCCGGCGCGCGCGGAGGACGCGCGGTGTACTACGACGTTCTCGGATTCTTCATGCCGCACTATGGCGAGCGAACGGCAATCGTGCTCGCCATCCTGGCGACCGCGCTTGCGATCGTCGCACTCGGGTTCGCAGTGGTGCGCGGCTTCACGACCGTCGGTAGCACCGCGCTGGCGCTGCTGACCCTCGTGGCGTCGGGTATCGTCGCGCTGCTCGCCGCGTTCGGGCTCGGCGCCGCCGCCGCGAAGCTGGCGGGGCGGCCGATGTCGTGGTACGCGCACCCGTGGTGGGGAGTATCGGCCTTCGCCGTAGCGGCGATAGCGGGCGCCCTTGCCGTGCAGTGGGCGGTGCGCAGCCTGCGTTCCACGGATCCCGAGAGGCGCGCGCACGCCGCCCACGCGGCACTCATGGCATTCTGGGTGCTAACGCTGGCCTACCTGTCGTTCATTCGGCTCGGCTCCGCCTACGTGGCGCTCTGGTGGGTGATCGGGCTCTCGCTGGCGCTCATCGCCGCCACGCTGGACCGCGGCAGTCGCTGGCGATTCTGGCTGCTCATCGGCGCGCTCCCGGCCGGGACGCTCACGCTCCAGCTCCTCATCATGCTCGCGCTGCTCTTCGTCCCGGTCTTCGGGCGGCTTCCGCTCGCGATCGCGCCCGATCTGGTGCTCGCAGTCATGCTCGCGATCCCGGCGACCGCGCTGGCGCTCGTCCTCCTCCCCGGAGCGCGCCTGGCGGGCGGGGAGGGACGCGCCACCATCGTCGCGGTCGCGCTCGCGCTGGTACTGATGGTCGCGAGCCTGCTTCAACCGCGTTACACCGAGCTGCGTGCGCAGCGCCTGGCGATCGAGCATCACGAGGACGGCAGCGATGCATCACTGCAAGTGTATGGGATCGACTACATCACCCCACGGCTCGCGCTGAGCGCCGACGGCGCCATGCGTCCCGTAGCTGGATCCGGTGAGCGTCCCCTGGAATTCGTCGCCCCGGCGGGGCCCACCGGCTTCCCCGCCCCGACAATCGAGGTCGTGAGGGAGCGCCCGGGCGGCACGGCCGGCACTCGCGCTCTCACGCTCCGCGCCCGCTCGCCGGGCACGTACCGCTTCCGCATGCTCATCCCTCTCGCACAGCTCTCCGGCTGGTCGCTCCCCGTGGCGCTTCCGAAGCGAGCGAGAGACGACGGCTACATCCCGCTCGATTGGGTCGCGCCGCCCGACAGCGGGATCGTCTTCACACTCGAACTCCGCGGCGCTGAGCCTCTGGCGATCCATGTCGCCGCCAGCCGCTTCGCCACTACGAGAGCGGGAGCGGCGCTCATGCGCACGCTCCCGCCCTGGACCGACTCGAATGCAATCGCCGTCAACGGCGCCTGGTGGCGCGAGCGCTGAGCGCGCCGCTCCTCAGCCCGCCGCCTTGGCGAGCTCGCTGCTCTTCGATTCGATGCGCGCAATGAGCGAGTCGAACGACTTCTGGAAGCTCTTCAAGCCATCCGAGAGCAGTTTGTCGGTGACACTCTCCAGCGAGATGCCCAGCTCCTCGAGCTCTTCGAGGAGCTTGCGCTCGCCGCCGATGTTCTCGTCTACGGTCTGCTTCACCACGCCATGGTCACGAAACGCCTCGATCGTAGCAGGCGGCATCGTGTTCACAGTGTCTGGCCCGATGAGATCCTCCACGTACATGACGTCGCGGTACGCGGGGTTCTTGGTGCTGGTGCTCGCCCAGAGCGGCCGCTGCAGCCGCGCGCCCTGCGCTGCCAGGGTCTCCCAGCGCGCTCCGGAGAAGCGCTCGCGAAAGAGCGCGTAGGCCAGCTTCGCGTTCGCCACGGCCACGCGTCCCTTCAATTTCTCGAGCCGCTTCGCGACGTCGGGCGAGGCGCTCTCGAGCTTCGCATCGATGCGCTTGTCCACCTCGGTATCCACGCGACTCACGAAGAAAGACGCGACCGAGGAGATGTGGTGGATCGTTTTGCCGGCGGCCACACGCTCCTCGAGTCCGGTCAGATAGGCGTCTATCACCGAATCATACGCCTCGCGCGAGAAGAGGAGCGTGATGTTCACATTCACGCCCTCGGCCGTGAGTCGCCTCACCGCCACGGCGCCCTCGGGCGTACCCGGTACCTTGATCATCACGTTGGGGCGCCCGACCATCGCCCAGAGGCGACACGCCTCCAGCACTGTGGCATCCGTGTTGTGGGCCGAGCCGGGCGACACTTCGATGGACACGAAGCCGTCACCGCCGTTGGTCCGCTCGAACACGGGGGCGAAGATGTCGCACGCCGAGCGAACGTCGTCGGTCTCGATGAGCTCGAACAGATCCCACGGGGAGAGACCAGCGGGAGCGTTGCTCAACTGCTCGTCGTACGCACTTCCTTCGGCCAGCGCCTTCTCGAAGATCGTGGGGTTCGACGTCATCCCGGTGAGCGAGTCCTCCGCGATTCGACGCTCGAGCTCGCCGTTGCGCAGCATGTCGCGGTCTATGAAGTCGAGCCAGATCGACTGTCCGGCCTCGTGAAGTTTCTGGAGTCGATTCGTTGGCGTCATCCTGGCCTCTTTTGGGTTCCCTGACGTAAAATAGCAGTGTACGGGGTAGGATGGAGACAGCCGCGCCGGTTCGGCGCGCGCTCACGCTTCATCACGTTCCATCACGTCATATCGGCAGCACACATCTCATCCAGAGGTCTAGGCAATGGGCTCCTCATTCAGGCATAGTTCGATAGCAGGGGCGATCGTCGCTCTCGCAGCAATCGCGGCGCCGGCCATGGCGCACGGCCAGGCCACCAAGCAGTTCGAGGGAGTGGTGACCTATCAGAGCGAGGGAGGCCGCAACATCCAGTACGCGCTCCGCGATGGCCTCGTCCGCATCGACATGAGCGGTGACAGCCGCCAGGCCGCGATGATCATGGACCCGGGCTCGCACAAGATGTACATGCTCATGCCCGAGCAGAAGACGTACATGGAGATGCAGGTGCCCGACATGACGGAGCTCGAGGGCCAGTCGGACAACCTGAAACCCACGAAGACCGGGAAGAGCGAAGTGGTGGCCGGCCACAAGTGCGAGTACTGGACCGTGAAGGAGGACGAGGGCCAGGTCGACATCTGCCTCGCCAAGGACATGGGCGGATTCCAGGCTTTCAGCAACAAGGCCGTCGGCAGCGGATCCGCATGGCAGGAGGCGATCGGCAAGGACTCCTTTCCGCTCAAGGTGATCGTGCACAAGGACGGGAAGGACCAGGTCGCGCTCGAGGCCACGAAGGTCGAACAGAAGTCGCTCGACGCTTCGCTCTTCGCACCTCCTGCTTCGTACAGGAAGATGGAGATGAACATGAAGATGCCGGGTACCCCGCGCTGATCGTGGCGCGGCCGCTCTAACCGTAGTTGGTGTACGGCTCCGTGAGGAGTCGTACACCGAGCGGCTTGTACTCGAAGACGTGGACGAGACGCACTTCATCGCCCACGCGCTCCACCCGCGTTTCCGCCAGAGAGAAGTCCGCCGCGTCGCCGAGTCCCGTGGCGTTGAGGCGCTCGGCCTCGCCGCGACAGACGTCGCCCGGCGTGGGACGGCTCGCCGGATAAGCATCCTCGTGATGCTTCCGCAGGAGCTGCATCTGCTCCTCTCCGCCGCGTTCCACCGCGTCGCGAACGTCATCGCGCGTCAACGCCACCGGCTCACCTCGCGATCGCAGGCGCCGGACGCGAGACGAACGAATCGGTGATAGGGTTGAAGAGCTGCCATCCCTTGTCGTCCAATCCAGCCACCACACGCAGCTCTCCGCCCGGGGTTCCCGTCCAGGACGCCTGCACCATCATCTGATAGCGCTTCCCCGATTCGCCCCTGATCTCCTCGGCCACCGGAGCGAGCAGGAGCTGCGTGAGCTCGTCGTGAGAGCGCGTCTGATATTGCGCCAGGCGATCCGCCAGGATCGATGCTCCTTCGCCGTTTAGCATGGTGGTAACATGCGCCGCGCTCGCGGCCCACGCCAGTCGGGGCATTCACCGCTCGCCCGATCGCTCTACCTCGAGCGCGCTGTGTACCTCGCGCACCCCCGGGCAGTCGTCCACATCGTCGTACGCGCGCCGCTTCGCCCACCTATCGGCCACCTTTCCCGAAAGCTCGACCACGCCGCTGTTCACGCGCACCTCGATGTCGCTCGCATCGAGCTGGGGGTCGCGCGTGAGCGCTTCGTTCACATCTTCCTCGATTCGTGCATCTGAACGAGTGTATCCCTTGGGACCACGCCCCTCGAAACCGCCGGCACCGTACGAGCCACCCATCCCCGCCACCACGCTCGCGGTTCCGTAGCGCGCCGCGCCGCGCCCTGCCTCTCCGTATCCACCTTCGGGACCGAAGCCGCCGACCTCGTTTATCGGCGCGCGTCCTTCGATGCTGTGACGCCCCGGCCCGTCGAGGGAGCCCACTCCCCACGACGACCTGCGTGCGGCCGCCCAGTTGGCATCGGGGTCGTAGCTGTCAGGACCATAGCTGGCCATGTAGGGCGGACGCACGTCGGGCGTGGAGCCGTAGAGCCCCCGCCGGCCCCGCATGCCACCACGCGAGTACACGTCGCCGAAATAGAATGGGTCGCGGAGGAAGTCGTAATTCCAGTTTGCCATCACTCGTCTCCTCGGTTGTTGGCGCGCGTCGTGGGGCTGTGACTCGATCAGCGCCTCGATTCTTCCGGCTATCCGACGCAACTCGTCGGCCGAGCGCGCGGCCGCGACTCGATTGCCCTCGGGATCCGCCCGCGCGACGACCTCGGCGGCCTCGCGTAGAGAGGCGACGTCAGCGGCGTCCAGTTCTCCTCCGTCGGCGCTCGCTTCCAGCGCGCCGTTCGTCACGATATCGGTCATCACGCTCCCTGTCATGAGTGCCCGACCATGAAGAACTGGAAGCAGCATGCCAAACGAGCGTGCTCTTCGGGTTGCGAAGTGCACGCTCGCTTCGATTCGGCGATCAGCCCGCGGCCGAAGGAAGAATATCAGTTCGCAGCCGTGGGGAGCACCGCATTGCCGGAGGCGGGATCGAAGCTGCTCCCGGCGGGAAGAACGTGCATCACGACCCCGGTGGCACCCAGGGTGGGTGCGGAAGCCGCAGTGATCTCCGCATGCCGTGCATCGTAGATGATCACCGCGCTCGCCCCGAGCACCTGCCACTTGCCGTCGGGCTGCACGAGCAGAGCTGTGGATTCGTCTATCCCGACGCCGAGCAGCTTCGGGTGCTCCAGCACCGCACTCACGAGACGGTTGTGACGCTTGCGTCTCAGGAAGTGCTGATCGATGATCGCGCCCTGGATCAGCCCGAAACCTTCGCTGGTAATGATGTTGTCGCGTGCGATGGTCTTGAACGGATCGGTGGTATCGGGCCGCGCGCCGCCAGGGTGGCGCTCATCCCCGGTGATCATGGGAGTAGACATCACCGCGGCACCCGCCGACGTCCCACCCACCACCGCGCCTGCGCGATAGCGAGCGTGGATCGCATCTTCCACCCGAGTGCCGCCGATCGCGCTCGTGAGTCTCGACTGGTCGCCACCACCGAACCAGATCCCGGTAGCGTCGTCGAGGAGATGAACTATCGAGTCCTGGTTGGCCTGCTCACGAGTGATGTACACGTTGATGGCGTGCGCTCCGAGTTTGCGAAGGTCCTCGGCCTTCTCCTCGCCGCCCGCGCGCCCGTCCTCGCTGGCCATCGCGAAGACGACGATGCGCGCCTTCCCCGCCCCGCCGGCGAGCTCCACGAAGCGCCGCACCAGCGCTTCCGGCTGCGGGCCGCCACCCACGATCAGTAGCGACCCCTTCGGAGCATCGGCGCTCTGCTCTGCAGCCGAACCACTCGCCGCGCACGCAGCGACCGCGATGACGAGCGCGATACACGCGAGGCGTGCGATCGCCAGGGAAACGCGCGGCGCGCGTCCAACGTCAGAGCCGAGCCAGCCAGACTTCATCATTCCTCCAGGGTGATCGTGCGGTGCGATCGTGATCCAGCTCACCGTGCACGAAGATACGGAGCGTCGGAGTCGCATGGAATAGCGGCCGGGCTCGCCATTGATGCCGCCGTTACACGCCGAGCGCCCATTGGCGGTCTGCAACTTGCTTTTTTCAGCGGCATACTCATGGCCTCGGTGAACGAGGCCCAATACCAGAGGGGAATAACATGTACAGGTCCATCACCGGTATCGCGATAGCACTGTTGGCGACGGCCGGCTGCGCGCGGACGGCGCAGGTAGAGTCGGGCGGCGACGTGGTCACGACGCCGCTTCCGACGAGCACCAGCTCCATCCCCGTCGGCACGACGCTCAACGTAACGCTCGACCAGACGCTCGGCACCGAGCAGAGCAAGATCGGTGACGATTTCACCGCCACCGTTTCCGAACCGCTGAACACGACCAGCGGTGCGCTCGTGGTTCCGAAGGGAGCCGTAGTGCACGGCAAGGTGACTGGTCTGCACGCATCGGAGCACGCGGGCGACCAGGCAGCCATCAAGCTGGACTTCGACTCGCTCACCATCAACGGTCAGTCGTACGCGTTCGACGCGAAGATCACCAATACCGATCTGAAGACTCAGGGTGGTGACACGCGCAACGAAACCCTTAAGAAGGCGGGGATCGGTGCGGCGGCCGGTGCGGCGCTCGGCGCCATCCTCGGCGATGCGAGCCTCGGCAAGATCGCGCTCGGCGGTCTGCTTGGCGCGGCGGCCGGCACGGCGATATCGCTCGGCGCGGGCGACGTGCAGGCGGTGCTGCCGGAAGGTACGCCCATGACGATCCAGTCCACCCAGATGGTGGCACTGCGGTGAAGCAGCAGCGCGCTCCGGCGGTCAGCTCTGGTCGCCGGGATGCGCACCACCGGCTTGACACGTGATTCAACGTGCTGTAAAGTGCACTCCACAATCGAATGCTCGTGGTCATTTGCCCGCATATTGCAGCCACGTTAAACAACATGCTAAAAAGCGAATCGCCCGGGCACATGTCCCGGGCTTTTTGGTTTCCGGTGTACGATACGGATCTGTCGTACGAATCGTATTGCACGCAATGCGGAGTTTCGAGATGCAGGACATCACGCACCACACCAGCCAGGGCGCAGCGACGTTCGCCATGGCGATGTGCATGCCCACCACCCACGCCACGAGGCCGCCGGGGAGGCGTCAGCGCATCCGTTGATCAGTGCAGTATGCGCGCAGGCGACTTCCCCGGCCGCTCCCGAAAGGGAGCGGCTTCTTTTTTCTCTCGGCGGCGCGGCGTACGCAGCGCGCCGCTCGGCGCCGGCCGCGGAAGTACAGCTCGGCACGACGCAAACGCAGCATCAACATCTTCATGAGGTAGTGATGTTCAGATCCACGAATCAGCCGATGCCTGCCACGGTCGCCACCGTCGCCGCAGTGCCCGCGTTGGCCGCAGCGGGAGCGCTCGAGCGATGACGGAGAGTGCTACAGCTATAACGCTGCGCGAAGCGAAGCACGCATCGCCCCGCGCCCTGCCGCTCCGATGTCGCAACTGCGGACGCACGACCGAGGCTGCACCGCAGGCGCTCTGCTTCGAGTGTCTCGGTCCGCTGGAACCTGCGTATGACCAGGAGCGCCAGCTTCCAGATCGCGCCACGATCGCCAACAGAGCGACTTCACTCTGGCGCTACCACGAATGGCTTCCCTTCGAGGGCGAGCCAGCCTACGCGCGCGACGTTGGGTGGACTCCGCTGGTAGATGCTCCGCGCATCGCCAGGCGCCTGGGCGTGGCGCGTGCGTGGATCAAGAACGACAGCGTTTCGCACCCCTCGCTCTCGTTCAAGGACCGCGTAGTGGCCGCGGCCATGAATGCGGCGGCTGCATTCGGAATCACTACCATCGGGTGCGCATCCACCGGCAATCTGGCCAACGCGGTCGCAGCGCAGGCGGCACGCGAGGGGCTCGAGGCGTGGATCTTCATTCCGCACGATCTCGAAGTCGGCAAGGTGGTCAACACCAGCGTGTTCGCGCCGAAGCTCGTGCGCGTGCGCGGCACATACGATGACGTGAACCGCCTCTGCGCCCAGGTGGCCGACCGCTTCGGCTGGGGAATCGTGAACGTGAATCTGCGCGCGTACTACGGTGAGGGATCGAAAACGATGGCCTTCGAGATCGTGGAGCAGCTGGGATGGCGCCTTCCGACAGCGGTGGTTGCACCGATGGCCGGCGGCTCGCTCGTCACCAAACTCCGCAAGGGCTTCGACGAATTCGCCAGGGCGGGGCTGGCGGAGGGCACCGCTCCGCGCATGTTCGGCGCGCAAGCGTCCGGTTGCGCTCCGATCGCACGACTGGTACGGAACGGCGGAGAGCTTTCGCCGGAAATTCCACACACCGTAGCGCGCTCGATCGCCATCGGCAACCCGGCAGATGGCCGCTACGCAGCGCGTGCCATCATCGAGAGCGGTGGCTGGGCCGCGCACGTGAGCGACGAAGAGCTGGTCGAAGGGATCCGCATTCTCGCGGAGGATGTCGGGATCTTCACCGAGACCGCCGGTGGCGCGACGGTGGCCGCTGCGCTCGCCCTCGCAGGCGAAGGGCGATTCTCTCCCGATGATGAAGTTGTACTCTGCATCACCGGCAACGGGCTGAAGACGGTCGAAGCGTTGCAAGGCGTGCTTTCCGAGTCGCCCATCATCGATGCGCGACTGCGCGAGGTCGCCGCACTCGCGGCGAGCCACGGATGACTGGCGTCCGCGTACGCGTCCCCGCGTCCACCTCCAATCTTGGCGGTGGCTTCGACTGCGTCGGGATCGCGGTGGATCGCTGGCTCCGATTGGATGCAAGCCTGGCGGCCGAGGGTACGGAAGCGGTGCTGCTCACTCGTCGCGGGACGCTCAGCGCGCTCACCTGCGCGCCAACCGACGATCTTCTCTATCGCGGCTTCGTCGCGGCGTGCGAGGCGGCAGGGCGTAGTCTTCCAGGCGGCGTAGTGTTCGACGCCGACTCGGAGATCCCCACCAGTCGCGGACTGGGGTCGTCCGCCGCCGCACTGCTCGCCGGAGCGGCCGCCGCCAACGCGCTCCTCGATCTCGGCCTGGCAGACGTGGCGATCGCACGGCTGTGCGCGGAGATCGAGGGACACGGCGACAATGTCGGCCCCTGTCTGTTGGGCGGCGCAGTGTTCGCCACGCTCGGAGGCACGCACGGGTTCGTCCTGACGCCAATCACCGTGCACCCTTCCATTCAACTCGTTTTCGCGATCCCCGACTTCCGCGTCGACACGCACCTCGCGCGCGCCGCGCTGCCGGCGTCGGTGTCGTTCAGTGATGCCTGCGCCGCGGCCGCAGCGAGTGCGGCGCTCGTGCTGGGCCTCGAGCACGGCGACCACGCGTCGCTCGCTACCGGCCTCGCGGGACCGCTTCACATTCCCTACAGGCAGCCGCTCGTTCGTGGCTACGACCAGGTAGTGGACGCCGCGCGGAAGGCGGGAGCGATCGGCGCAACCCTCAGTGGCTCGGGCTCGGCCATAGTTGCGCTGACGGAGCCGCAGCGGACGCGCGCCGTGGCCGAGGCGATGACGGAGGCGTGGAGCGCAAGCGGCGTTGCCGCTGAATCTTTCATTTCACCGCCACTCCCGGGCGGCATTCAGCTCGATTCCATTCCCGCGCCGAGTGACGTCACGGCTGACACGTCCACGGAACATCCGCCCGCACGACATATTTAATCCAATACGAGGTGACGACGTGAGCATCACGGTGCATCTACCGAACCTGCTGGCCCGGCTCGCCGCCGACCAGCCGTCCATCGAGGCGGAGGGCGCCACCGTTGGCGACGCAATCGACAATGTGATTGCACAGTTCCCCGCCCTCGGTCCGCGCCTGCGCGACGAGAACGGGAAACAATATCCATTCGTCACCCTCTACCTGAACGACGAAGACATCCGCTTCCAGGGCGGCTTCGCCGCGCCAGCGGGCGATGGCGACGAGTTGATCATAGTACCGACAGTAGCAGGAGGCTGACTTTCATGAGCGCGACCGACACGGTCATCGATCCTGTAGCGACGCGGCTCGCCCAACTACCGGAGCTCGACAACGACGAAGTGCTGCGCTATAGCAGGCACCTCATCATCCCCGAGGTGGGGCTCGAGGGGCAGCGACGTCTCAAGGCCTCGCGCGTGCTTCTCGTGGGCGCCGGCGGGCTCGGTTCGCCGCTCGGGCTCTACCTCGCCGCAGCGGGCGTGGGCCACCTCGGCCTGGTGGACTTCGATCTGGTGGATCTCACTAACCTCCATCGTCAGGTGATTCACGGAACGAAGGACCTCGGCCGACCGAAGCTCGACTCCGCGCGCGACCGGATCGCCGACGTCAACCCGCACGTGCACGTCGAGACGTACGACGTCCGCCTCACCTCGCAGAACGCGCTGGAAATCCTGCGCGGTTACGACGTGGTGGTGGACGGAACCGACAACTTCCCCACGCGCTACCTTGTGAACGACGCGTGCGTACTCAGCGGGATTCCCAACGTGTACGGGAGCATCTTCCGCTTCGAGGGACAGGTGTCGGTCTTCGCCACCGAGAGGGGTCCGTGCTATCGCTGCCTCTTCCGCGAGCCGCCTCCTCCAGGGCTGGTACCCAGCTGCGCCGAAGGCGGCGTACTCGGCGTACTCCCCGGCCTCGTGGGGATGCTGCAGGCCACGGAGGCGATCAAGCTTCTCCTCGGAATCGGTCAGCCGCTCATCGGCCGACTGCTATTGGTGGACGCACTCCGCGCCCAGTTCCGCACGCTGAAGCTGCAGCGCGACCCCGAGTGCCCCACCTGCGGCACGCACGAGCTGAAGGAGCTGATCGACTACGAGGAGTTCTGCGGCCTGAGGAAGGCCGCCGCCGAAGCGCGCGCCAACGCAGTCCCCGAGATCACGCCCTCGGAGCTCGCCACTCGCATCGCACGCGGCGACGCCATAGACCTCATAGATGTGCGCGAGCCCCATGAGTGGGAAATCGCCCGCATCCCCGGTGCCCGCCTGATCCCTCTCGGCACTCTCGCCGAAGCGCTCCCCTCTCTCGACCGGACCAGCGAGATCGTGGTGCATTGCAAGGGCGGCTCCCGCAGTGCGAAAGCGGTCCGCCAACTCCTCGACGCCGGCTTCGTGAACGTCACGAACCTCGCAGGCGGCATCACGAGATGGAGCGACGAAGTGGATCCGGGCGTGGCGAAGTACTGAGAAAAGGGAGAGCAGAGCGTAGAGAGCAGAAAGCGGTGAACTCCCTTGGGGATGACGCTGCTTTCCTAGCCCTTCGTACTACCGGCCGTTGCCGCTTCCTGCTTTTTGCCTTCTGCCCTCTCCCCCACCACCCCCCATCGCCGCGAGGATGTACGTAAGGTTCGCCGTCCCATCCATGATCGGCTCGTTCGTGGAGTAGTCGCCGATGTCATCGTGGTAGACGATGAAGCCGGTGTTGAAGCGGGCGTATTCGTCGGCGTCGTGGAGTGAGATGCCCTTGAGGTTCTGGAAGATCGAACGGTAGACCGGACCATCGAGGAGGCCGCCGGTAAGCTTGTCCACGCCGAGCTTGTCGGCCACCACGGAGTGCGGGTCCTGAGCAGTGACGCCGCCGGCTGGAAGGCCGACCACCATCGAGACGCCCCATGGGTTAACGCCGAAGAGCCAATCGAGAGCGGCGGTCTCGTACTCGAGGTAGCGGTCGTCGCCAGTCATCACGCGGTAGAGATGCGCCTGCGTGGCGAACGATGTCATCAGATTGTTGGAGCACCAGATGAACGGGATGCCGATGCGGAAGCCGTTGTCGGCGCGAGCCGCCACACGCTCGATTCCACGACGGTAGTAGTCGGCCATCACGCGCTTCGCGCTCTCGTTGCCATTGCGCCAGATCTCGTAGTGGCCGGCGTTGTGCCATGGGAACCACTGGTAGTGGCGGGCCGTGTCCGCGCCCATCCACGGAGTGACCGGCTCGCGCGATGCGTACTCCATCGCCTGGCGAACGTAGGTAGTGTCACCCGTCAGCGAGAAAAGCTCGGCGGCACCGAGCTCCATGTCGTCGGTCCAGTTATCTTCCTCGTAGAAGTATGGCGCCGTGCCCGGTGCGGTCTGGCAGACACCCGGGTGCGCGCGGCCGATGTCGTACGCCTGGCGCGCACGATCGGCGATCAGCCGCGCGAACTCCGGATCGCGATCCTTCAGCAACTGCGCGCCAAGCGCGAAGGCAGAGGTGTACTTGCCGGCCGTGGATGCCAGGCCATCGGAGCGGTTCTTGTACTTGAATAGCCCCTGCGGGCGACCGGTGCAGGGATAGACGGGTCGCGCGCCGCCCCTTCCCCAGCCGTAATCCACCGAATCGGTAGTGGGGAGATCCCAGAACTGGTGATCGCGGTCGTCGGCGACCTGGTTGTACACGTTCCCGTCGCCCGGGAAGAGAAGTGTGAGCCACTCGAGTCCGTGACGCGCCTCATCGAGCACGTCCGGGATCCCGTTCGCGCCAGGGAGTCCATTGGCCGCGAACTCGTCGCTGAAAGCGCCGGGGTTGTCGCGGTACGCCATCATCATCTGGAACGTCGCGGTGGCTGACGTAGTCACGTACTGCAGGTAGTCCGATGCATCCGCCCACCCGCCGGTAGCGGGGATGTACTCGCCACCGCGGACCGAATCGTCAACGATGATCCCGTCGTGCGTGTGCACCGAGTCGCGGAACACCGGATTGTAGCCGGAGCGCTGCTGGCGCATGTAGTAGAGCAGCGTGTCTGCCGCGCCGGCGTAGGCGTCGGCCGCTATCCGGAACGTGCGCGACGTGAGACCGTTCGCGGCGATGTGATATTCGCCTTCGCTGGTCAGCGCGGAGAAGTCGAGCCGGAAGGTCTCGACGCACGGCCCGAACGAGCGATCCTTCTTCGCCTTTTCCGGCCCGAAGACGCGCTTCCCCGCGCCGTCCACCACCTCGAACGAGCCGATCGTAGCAGGGGCGAGCGAGCATACGACGGCCACCTTGCGTCCCGCCGGGAGGTAGCCGATCTGGTTCACGCGGATGAAGCTCGTCGCGCTGTCGACCGACGCGCGTGATGCGGCAGCGGAGGCGCCAGCTGGTACGCCGGCCGAACGACAGGCGCCAACCAGCGCAAGGGCGCACAGCGATAGCAGCGGCGCCCGCGACGCCGTACGGTACCACGAGTTTGTCGTGATCATAACACCGGCTTGAAGACCATCGATACGAGAGCGATGAGCGGAGCTATCGTCGCTATGCTCCCCCCGCGCGCCCAACCCGAGGAGAGGCGGGCATATGCGGTCTGCATGCAGCTTCCAGAAAACCCCGATGATGATATTCCCCGGGGAAGAGGACCACGGCCAGCACGTGGATGGTCTTCATCACCAGGTAGCCAGTCCCCGTCACGGCGCGCTCACTCTCCCTCGGGCATCACGATCCAGAGGAGGACGTACACCAGCAGTCCTGGGAATGCCGCCGAGAGCGCCGAGACCACCACGTACAGTACCCGCGCAAGAGTTACGTCCATTCCCACGTAGTTCGCCAGCCCCGCGATCACACCGGCCACCATCCGGTTCGAGCGTGAGCGTCGCAGCGGCCTGTGCGTATCGGTTTGCATGTCGCACTCCCTGGGTCCGAGGTTCAACACGATGTCTAGCAACTTCTGCAGTATTTCGCCAGCACCAGCGCCGACGGCGGGGGAAGCGAGGCTATCCGGCAAGGAACGTGCAGGCCTCTCTCCTTCGTACGTACACCGCCTGAACAGTGGCCAGCCCCGGAGGAGTCAATGGTCGAACAGAGCACCCGATACGGAATGCGCACGACCGTCGAGCTTCCATTCGAGCTGGCGCTCGACCGCACGCGTAAGGCGCTGGCGCGCGAGGGGTTCGGCATCATATCCGAGATAGACATGGCGACGGCACTCAAGCAGAAGCTCGACGTCACCTTCCGTCCATACGTCATTCTCGGAGCGTGCAACCCGCAACTGGCTCACCGTGCCCTCACCCTGGAGCACGAGATGGGGCTGCTACTCCCCTGCAACGTGGTGGTGTACGCCGACGACGAGCCGGGGAGCAGTGTGGTGGCGGCGCTCGATCCTGTAGAGGCGTTGAGTCTGTCGGGAAACGAGGAGCTACGCCCCTTCGCTGATGAGATCAGAACGCGCCTCGAACGGATGTTGAAGGAAGTCTCCGAGACCTGATCGGGTAAAGCATTCAACCTTTCACCAGGAATGCATCCATGCGCACCAAACTCGTTGGACTCCTTGCGTCGGCCCTCGTCATCCCGGCGCTGACGGCCGTTCCGGTAATCGCTCCCGCGCAGCAGGTCGGCGACTCGGCATCCGGCAATTCAACGTCGGGCAATTCGGCTTCGAGCAATTCCGGCAATGCCGGCTCGAGCAATTCGTCATCGGCCAATTCCAACTCCAGCAGCACCGCCTCGAGCAATCCGGTGTCCGACGCTCTGCGCGCTTCGCTGAAGCGCGCAGAGACGAATCTGGTAGCGGCGGCGAAGGAAATGCCGGCTGACAAGTACGCTTACGCACCAACGCCCGCGCAGATGAGCTTCGGCAAACTCGTACTGCACGTCGCGGGATCCAACAACTTCATGTGCGCCACAATCGCCGGTACCCAGCCGCCCGAGCGCTCGAAGCTGCAGCCCGGAGACGCGAAGGACAAGCTCGTCTCGGCGTTGGAGCAGTCGTTCCAGTACTGCAACACGGCCCTCGCCAACGTCACCGACGGCAACCTCGCCGAGGAGGTCCCCTTCTTCGGAGGCAGAAAGATCTCGCGCGCCGCCGCGGTCCTTGGCCTCGCCGAGGACTGGGGCGATCACTACAGTCTCGCGGCCACCGAGCTGCGGCTCAACGGAATGCTGCCACCGACGGCGCAGCGTGGGGAGCAGTGACCGAACCGAGCGACCATCTATTGCTGTGCGGACGGTACGTGGGCGGAGGGAGCATCTGCCGCGGGCGACAGGTGCTCCCTTTTTCGGGTTACGCAGGCGGCTCGGACGCGGAGTGGAGAGCTACTTCCGGCCATCCTGCGCGTTCGACGCGCCCTGTTCCGGGTGCAGCGTTCGCTCGAAGAACGCCCAGGTACGGTTCCATGAATCGATCTGAGCCGGCGAGTCTTCGCGCTCGAGCGTGACGGGATTCACGCGCCTGCTGAAGGAATGCCCCTCGCCATGCGGCCCGGGCGCAGGGTCCACGTAGATCTTCGTCTCGGCGAGGTCGGGCTTCAGCGCACGCAGCGTGTACACCATCTGCTGATCCTCCACGAAGTCCACGTCCGTGTCGTTCGTGGCCACGTGCACCAGGATCGGAACTTTCAGATTGGCGGCGTGAAAGACCGGGGAGCGCTTGATGTACTCTTCACGTTCCTCGAAGGGGAGGCCGCCGATTCCCGGCTGTGTCGCGTAGGAGCGCTGGTAGCCGGGTCCCTTGTACGAGAGGCGGAATACGAGGTTGGTGACCGGCACTATCGCCGCGCCACTC
>DASSOX010000102.1:0-2300 GCA_035700125.1 Gemmatimonadaceae bacterium | reverse complement strand
GAGTGGCGCGGCGATAGTGCCGGTCACCAACCTCGTATTCCGCCTCTCGTACAAGGGACCCGGCTACCAGCGCTCCTACGCGACACAGCCGGGAATCGGCGGCCTCCCCTTCGAGGAACGTGAAGAGTACATCAAGCGCTCGCCGGTGTTCCACGCCGCCAATCTGAAAGTTCCGATCCTGGTGCACGTGGCCACGAACGACACGGACGTGGACTTCGTGGAGGATCAGCAGATGGTGTACACGCTGCGTGCGCTGAAGCCCGACCTCGCCGAGACGAAGATCTACGTGGATCCCGCGCCTGGGTCGCACGGCGGCGGGCACTCGTTCAGCAGACGGGTGAACCACGAGACGCTCGAGCGGGAAGATTCGCCGGCGCAGATAGACTCGTGGAACCGCACGTGGGCCTTCTTCGAACGTACGCTGCACCCCGAGCAGGGCGCCACCGGCAGCGCGACGGGCAGGAACTAGCGAGACGGCGGTCGCGAGGCCGATCGCACTCGCGGATCGGCGGTTCCATTTGCGCGGTCACGAGAGGCAACTCGCCCGCCGATTGTTACGAGTGGCGGGAGGGTTCGTGTGAAGATCGAGGGGTCGGGTTCGCCTGGCCCCTTGTTCCCATCTCACCTACGCCAGCAGCCCACCTCAGGATGTCTCGATTCCATTACAACCTGTCACGTTCGCTCCGAGTGTCGCTCGTGCTGATGCTCGCGGCGGGAGCGGCCGGAGCGCAGGCATCGGAGCGCTCCACTGGCAGTGCAGCGTCGTCGCCATTATCCTCCACGCCCGCCGACGCACCGCCTCTCGATCGCGAATTCCGCGCGGCGTGGGTGGCCACGGTTGCCAACATCGACTGGCCCTCGCGTCCCGGGCTGAGTACCTGGCAGCAGCAGGCGGAGCTCATCGAGATCCTCGATCGCGCGGTGGAATTGAAGCTCAACGCCGTGATCCTGCAGGTCCGTCCCGCGGCCGATGCTCTCTATCGCTCGGATCGCGAGCCGTGGTCCACCTTTCTGACCGGGCAGATGGGCGCCGCTCCGGAGCCCGCGTACGATCCGCTCGCCTTCGCAGTGCGCGAGGCGCACAGGCGCGGACTCGAGCTGCACGCCTGGTTCAATCCCTTCCGCGCGCATCACCCGGCCGACAGCTCGGCCATCTCGAAGAACCATGTGAGCAGGAGCGACGCGCACATGGTGCGGCAGTACGGCCAGTATCTCTGGCTCGATCCGGGGAGCAAGTCGGCGCGGCAGCATTCGCTGGACGTGGTGATGGACATCGTCTGGCACTACGACATCGACGGCATCCACCTCGACGACTACTTCTATCCGTACAAGGAGCGCGACTCGCGCGGGCGGATCATCGACTTCCCCGACGGTCCGAGCTGGCGGCTCTATCGCGGCAACGGCGGGAAGCTCTCGCGCGATGATTGGCGGCGCCACAACATCGACACCTTCATCGAGGACATGTACGAGCACGTGAAGGCGGCCAAGCCGTGGGTGAAGGTGGGGATCAGCCCATTCGGAATCTGGCGTCCGGGGAATCCGCCCGAGGTGAAGGGCTTCGACGCCTACCGGGAGCTCTACGCCGACTCGCGCAAGTGGCTCACCGAGGGGTGGCTCGACTATCTCACTCCGCAGCTCTACTGGAAGGTCTCGGCGCCCGAGCAGAGCTACCCCGCTCTGCTCAAATGGTGGGTGTCGCAGAACACGCACGGCCGGCACATCTGGCCGGGGAATTTCACCAGCCGCGTGAGCGACAAGGGCGCGAGCGGTGGTCCCAACAGCTGGACAGCGAGTGAATTGCTGGAGCAGATCCGCCTGACGCGCGCGCAGCCCGGCGCAACGGGTAACGTGCACTTCAGCATGAAGGCCTTGATGGATGGTCGCGGCGGGTTGGTGGATTCGCTCGAGAGCGGATTGTACTCCACGGCCGCGCTGGTGCCCGCGTCGCCCTGGCTGAGCGACAGCACGCCTGCGAAACCGCGCGCGTGGGTCGTGGTGGATTCCATCACGGGTAACACGCAGCTTCGAGTGGCGCCGGCGACCGCGCATCGCGTGTGGCTCTGGGCCGTACGTGCGCGTACGGGCGGGAAGTGGAGCACCACCATCCTGCCGAGCGAACAGCGCGTGTTCACGCTGAGCCGCGCCGGCTCGCCCGTGCCGGACGTGGTCGTGGTGAATGAAGTGGACCGCTACGGCAACACGAGCGAGGATGTGGTGGTGCAGCCCGGCGAGCTGGCGATGCGGTAGACGGGGTCAGGTCTCCAATGGTAACTATTCAGGTAGGGCGATTGCGGGCTGGA
>DASSOX010000101.1:0-5920 GCA_035700125.1 Gemmatimonadaceae bacterium | reverse complement strand
CGCTTCCCCTGGGGCGCGCGGCGGAGCTGACCTTCGTCCACCACGAGTGTGCCGCTCTTGAACACGTACCTCGGCGTCGCGAACATCTCTGCGTAGTTGTCGGAGCGAGAGTAGATGGTGATGTCGGCATCCGCGCCGACGCCGAGCTGCCCCTTCCGATCGAGTCCGAGCTGCCGCGCCGGACCGGCGCGCGTGATGATGGCGATCTCGTTCAGCGTGTACTCGCGATCTAGCCCATCGAGGAGCGCGCTCCCGGTGAGCAGCTTCTGGTTCACGCGCGAGAGTCGGTCCTTGCGATACGCGCTGTCCATGAGGAGTCGGATCAGCTCGGGATAGCTCACGAACGAGCCGCCGTTGGGGTGATCGGTGGAGAGCACCATCCGCCACGGATCGTTCGACAACAGGAAGAGCTCGAGCCCCACCGACCATTGCAGCGCCGAGACCGCGAGCTTGTCCTTGTATTCGTAGGGGACCACGCCGCAGCCCGTCTCCACTTCGATGTCGGAATTCACCCACTTGCGGCCGCTGCTCGCGTGGAGGAGATACTCCACAGCACCGTCGGCGGTGAGCGTGGTCGCGGGCCCGAACATCACCTGTCCCACGTCGCCGGTGACCTCGGGATGCGACTCCATGTACTCCACTATCCGTCTCGCGCCCGACGTCCACGGCTTTCCGCTCCCGCCGTCGTACGCGTGGAACTGCAGATGCGTGAAGTGCGCGCGCCGTCCGCTCAGCGCCTCCATGCTCTCGAGCGTGGTTGCGACGTTGCCGGGAACGCCGAGGTTGTTGCAGTGGATGTGGACGGGGTGTGGAAGATCGAGATCGTTCGCGGCGTCGGCGAGCGTCTCGAGGATGGCGCGCGGCGTGAGGTTGCCTCCGAGCGAGTCGTCGTCGATGCCGTTCACCACGCGCACGTTGCGCTTCCAGAGCTCCACGCCGGCGGGGTTCACAACTTTGATGGCGTAGCCGCCGGTCGCGCGCAGGAGCCACCCGGCGTAGTCGCGCGCGCGCTCGCGCTCGCCCGCCGCGATCTGGCGCAGCAGGTAGTCGTCGTTCCCCATCAGTACGAAGAATCCGGCATCGATGATGGGAGTGTCGTCGAGCTGCGCGTGGGTGTCGCGCGCGGCCACGGCGGCGACGGCCGCGTCGAACACGGTGGTGTAGCCGAGCCCCGCGTAGCGGTAGCCGGTGGTGAAGGTGGTGGGGATCGTTCCACCCGAGCCGGAGCGCCCGCTCCCATCTTCGAGCGGCGGCGCGGGCGCGGGATCGCTCGTGTGCGTCTCGGGAAGGAGGCGACGCCCCAGGTTCACGCTGCTCGCGGCGATGTGCGCGTGGATGTCTATTCCGCCGGGCATCACCACCATCCCGCGCGCGTCGAGGCGCGGCGCGTCGGCCGGGAGCGAGTCCACGATGCGGCCGCCGTCGATGCAGATGTCGCGCACCTCGCCGTCGATTCCGTTGGCGGGGTCGTAGACTTCGCCGCCGGTGATCCTGAGTGCCATCAGCGCTTCTCTCCTGTGGAGCCACTCGAGCTACGCTTCTGCGAGCGTGCAGCCGCGCGGATGCGGGCCTCCAGTGCTTCCACCACGAACGCGGTATCCTGCGCGGCCGGCGGACCGGGGAGCGATGGCCTGAGTGGGAGCGGGATGTCGTCCATGCGGAATGCCATTCCTCCTTCATGAATTCCCGCCACACCGGTATCTATCGCGACTTCCGCCGCGGGCTCCGCCTGGCTCGCCCACGGCCCGATCCCCACGCGCGGCACGCCACTCATGGGCGGAATCCCCGCTGTGCGCGCGTTCCCTACCACGACTACCGCATCCACCGCTCCGCGTTCGAGCATCGTGGCCGCGGCCTCGTCGGGCCGGTAGCGCGGCGCGCCGCGCGAGTAGTCCACGGTCATCGGAAAGCCGGTCTGCCAGGTCATCACCGCCTCGGCGCCGTTGCGATTGCCGCCCGCACGGAGCGACACGAGCGAGCAGCGGATGCTCGCGTTGAGCTGCTGCGCGAGCGTTATGAGCGACTCGGCGCGCCACGATCGGTCGCGGGCTTCTTCGTCGGCACTGTCTCGCGTGGGCGGCTCTCCGTCGGACACGATCACCGCGTAGCGCGCGGAGTCGAAGAGTTTCGAGAGATCGTCGAGTGCTCCTTTCGGCTGCTCCTCCTTGCGCGCGGCTTCAACGGCCGAGCCATCGGCTTTGCCAGTGGCAGAGCTTTCGCCGGAGTCGCTCGCACCCTTCGCGGCGCCTCCCTCTTTCTCTCCGGTCTTCGCGGGTTTGCCAGCCGCGGTTGCAGCCGCCGCAGCGGCCACTCGCGTGAGCGTCGATGCGCGCAGTCGAGCGAGCGCCTCCTGCTCATCCTCCGGTGCGAGCGCGATCCGCACATCAGCGTCGTGCGGCCCGTGCTCATCGCCGATGTCGATGGCGACCACCGTGCGATCGCTGCGTCCACCGGGCACGTAGATCCCTTCCGGATCGGGAGCGTAGCGCGTGAGGAAGCGCGGATACCGCTCCGCTGGATCCACCCCCCAGAACACGAGCAGGTCGGCGCGGTTGCGAATCTCACCGAGCGACGCGGTGGGCCGCCCGCGCCGCTGCGCCGCCAGTATCCCGCCCGCCGCCGTGGACGACGTGATGTTGTCCACCACCGCATGCAGCCGATCGCCGAGCGCCACCGCTGCGCGCTGCGCCTCGCACGAGATGTCGGGCGCCAGGTACACGAGCACTCGCCGCGCTCCGCCGAGCAGCTCCGCCGCCGCGTCGAGCGCTTCCTCCACCGTCTCCACGCTCTCCCCGCGCACGCGTAGCTCTTCGCTCACCTTCCCGTCGCCGAACCACTTCTTCCCCAACTCGCACGCGTTGCGTGCCTCGACGATCTTCCCATCGCGCACCTCGACGACAATGTCGTCGCAGGCGCATCCACAGCCGAGGCAGATAACGTGAGAGAGTTCGGTCAAAGGTCGTTGCTCCTTGTGCCAGATTGAAGGAAACGGGAAACGGGAAACGGGAAACGGGAACTACCTCGAAGTTCGTCATCCCCGTGGAAGCGGGGGGCCATGTTCGGCCGAGTAACATGGATTCCCGCTTTCGCGGGAATGACTACGAGCCCGCATGCGCGGGGATGACTGTGAGCCCGTATGCGCGGGGATGACTTGTTGGACGTGCAGTACCTGAACCCTGAACCCTGCCTCCTGAACCCTTCGCAGTTCCTCTTTCCCGCCTCCCGTCCCCTGTCTCCTTCATTCTTTCGTAGATTTCCCCCGCCTTCCTCACCAACACATCGTAACATGCAGCATCGTCGCGGGCGGTGGCGAAGATGGTGCACACTGGGTGCCCACGCGGAATGGTTTCGCCGGAGTGCGGCACGTCGCGGACATCGGGGTCAGCCAGCCAGGGGCGGGTGTCGGGCATCGTGAGGGTGGCGGGGGCGAAGAGTACTGCCTTGCCGACGGCGCCTATGGAGCGGAGTGAGCCGGCGAGGTCGAAGTTGGGGATGGGACGAGTGGCGCGATCCTCCGCGGGAGCGAACGCGCGGGCGTGGGCGGCGAAGACCGGATATCCGAAGGCGCGCTCGGCCAGCTCCATGGAGGCGGAGTAGCGAGGGTTGAGCTCTATCGCGTGCGGGACGCCGTCCGCGGTGGCGACGAAGTCGAGGCAGGCGAGGCCGGCGAGGCTCAGCTCCTCGGCGAGGAGGTGGGCGCACTCAGTGGCGGCGTCGATCAGGGAGCGCGGACGGTTGGAGAGGATGCTGCCGCAGTACTGGAAGGCGGCGGCGCCGAAGTGTGCGTCGCCCACCAGCTGACGCGAGATGGCGAAGGGGATGGCGCGACCGTCGCGCGCGACGAAGGCGATGGAGCCGGGGGTGCCGTCGATGCGCTCCTGCAGGACGTGCGTGCGGGGGAGCGCATCGCCGGGATGCCAGGCGGTGATGTCGTGTCCGCCGCCGGAGGCGCGCGGCTTGATGAGCCACTCGCGTGAGTCGTCGCCTGCGCTCGCACGCGCGAAGGCGCCGGTACCCACGCGCGAGCGGAGGAGACGCGAGAGTGCCACCGCGCTGCGAGCGCGACGCAGGACCGCGGGCGGATTCCCCCAGAGCGCGGCGCGGCTCGCGAGGAGCGCTACTTCGCGTGGATGGTTCTCGAGACTGGAGCCGTAGCAGACGGCGTCGTAATGGAGCTCGAGTCGCGCGGCGGCCGCGGTGACTGCGTGCGCGGAGTACTCCACGCCGAAGTCGCGCGCGAGCGAGAGCGCGGGAGTTGCGGGGTTGTCGAGATCGCCGTAGCCGTCCACCGAGAGCACGTCGTACCCCGCCCGCACCGCCGACTCGGCCATCGCGCGCGTGGAGACGCCAACGAGGAGTACGCGCACACCTCGATCGTTATCGTTGCGTCCTTCTCTGTTATCCCCGCGCAAGGCAGCACCGTCACTCCCGCGAGAGTCAGCGCCGTCATCCCCGCGAAAGTCAGCGCCGTCATCCCCGCGAAAGCGGGGACCCATGTTCAGTCCAGTCAACATGGATCCCCGCTTTCGCGGGGATGACGGGGAACTGCGCGGGAATGACGGGACCGGGCCTGACATCACTGCAGCCCCAGTCGCTCGCGCGCCTGCGCGGGGGTGATGACGTAGAGATGGTCGAGCACGCTCCCGCTCGCGTCGCGGATGCCGAGCGAGGTGACAAGCTCCGTGCACGAGCCGCCCGCGAGTCCGTTCGCGATGATCGCCGCGCCCTCGGCAGCCTGTTTCGCTACGCGTGCCGTGCCCTCGAGACGTCGCACCGGCGCGTAGCGCGCGAGTCGCTCGGAAAGCTCCTGCTCGATGCTCTCCACGCGAGCCGCTCTTCCGGACAGAAGAATCTCGTGCGGCGCCGGTACCGAGACGGCGAGCGCCGCGACCGCCTTCTCCGCGCCCTCGATGAACGCCGCCCGCGCCATGCGCGCACGCGGGTCCGTGCTGTCGTCGAGGCGATGCAATATCCCCGAGCTCTCGCCGAAGATCGTCGCGATGCCGCCCTGGAAGAGAAGCGACTTGGAGACTTCTCCAGCGAGAAACGCGACTTCGCCATCGAGCGCGCCCGCCGAGCGTGCGCCGATAGGTCCGGACGTCCCTCCGATCCCGTCCACCACCTTCCCTCCGCTAACCGCGATCCCCGCCGTGAACGCGCCGCCCAGCTCGAGGAGGATGAACGAAACCTCCGACACCGCGCACTCGCGTCGCTGCAGCTGCGACTGAACGCCAAGCGCCGCCGCGCAGAGCTTGTCGGCAGTCCCGATATCCACGCGGTTGATCTTCCGATGCTCCGGCACCGACGCGAGTTGCACCACGCCGGGCGTGAGCACCACGGGCAGCTTCGCCTCCGCCAGCGCGCGCACCAGCGCCCTCATCCCCATGATCCCGCCTCCCTCTCCCGACCTCGCGAGAAAGGCGACTCGCAACATCTCGTCGCTCACATCCTCCACTCTCACCAGCGGCACCCCATACCCCGACGGCCCCGCGATGAGCTCCGCCCCCGCCTCCCTCAATATGTCGATGAACGACGCCGGCTCCCTCCCCACTTCCTCCGTCGGCACCGCCCGATCGAGAAACACCACTCCGTCATCGAGTCCGCAGACGTCGATGGTGATGGTGCCTGGGTCGATACCGAGGGTCTTCAATGAGAGATCGAGGTTAGGGAGAGTGGGAGCAGAGGGCAGAGAGCAGAACGCAGAAAGCAGCGAACGACTCGTGGGGAGAAAGCCCTCACCCCGAGGTAGTTCACTGCTTTCCGCTTTCTGCTTTCTGCTCTCTCTTCACTCTATCCCCTCCGCCACCTCCGCTATCGCCTCCGCATCCAGGACGGCGTCGTTGGATTCGAAGAGGCGGGCGATGCAGCGTTTGTGGACTTTCATCTTGAAGCCGCCGACGCCGAGGGCGCCGAAGGTGGT
>DASSOX010000100.1:0-10443 GCA_035700125.1 Gemmatimonadaceae bacterium | reverse complement strand
CTCGTTGTTGTCGCCGCCGCCGAAGCTCCGCCCCGAAGCCATGTTGCTCACGCCGAAGCTCGAGCCATCGCTGCTGTACACCGCGAGACTGTCACCGATACCGTAGGCAATCGGGCTGGCATCGTCCACGGTGTTGGTGCGCAGGAAGCTTCCAACGACCTGGCCGCGGCGCGCGCTCTGGGTGCTCACGCCGCTCGTGAAGCCGAAATCCACCGCGAACTCCGCGGTGTTCTCCGCGCCCACGAGCACGCCGCCGGCCGCGACGAACCTGCGGAGGTTATCCAGCCCATCGAGGCCGAGTCCGGGGCGCATGTCGTCGGTCTCGTCGAGCAGGCCGATGTTCGGAGTGAGCTCCGTCTTCTTCCACGGCATGGCGTTGCGCCACATCGGCATCCCGTCGATGATGGACATCCCGCTGCCTCCCGCGGGCGGGAAGATTATGACGTCGTATTTCGTCTTCAGTTCCGGCGTGCGGGAGACCTCCTGCACGTTGATGTAATCGTACGGGATCTTCTCCTTGTCGAACGCCTGCCTCCACCACCCCTCGGTCTGGGTACCGAGCCAGGTGTGCAGGATTGCCACTCGAGGGGCGCGGGCGGGGTGCGTCTTCACGCTCGGTGCCGCGGCGATTGCACGGGCGCGAAGCCCGAGCTCCTTCGTGGCCGCGTCGAGATCGGACGACGAGACGCCGCGGATGATAAACGATCCGCGAGCGAATTTCTGCCCGGCCGCATCGAAGGGCTCCTCGGCCATCTGGATGTCGGCCTTCGGCAGACGATAGCGGAGGGTGACGAGGGAGTTGTCGGCGTTGTGATTGATGGCGAAGATCGAGCCGTTGCCGGAGATGCCGCCCGGTGCACTCACCGAATCCTTTACTTGCTCCATCCGTGCGTGGAGCACGGTGGTGTCGGTAATTCTGAGCGCCTGCACGTCGAACGCTTCCGGGAAGGTCCAGCCAGTGTCGTCGTATGGATGCTTCTGTGGATCGTCGGGGCTCCAGTACTGGTAGTCGAGGAGCGCATCGGCGATTCGGGAGTATGGCTGGTCCATCCGGACGATGTAGCTGCCGGCGGGCAGCGTACGCGTCTTCGGCGCCTTGGTGGAGTCGGCCGCGCCGCGCTTCCGTGAGCTGTCTGCCTTCGAGGCGACGCCGCCGGTGGCGGGGAGTGTCACGGTGAATGGCGACGTAGCGCGCGAGATCTCCACGTGCTGCTTCTGGAGGATGCGGAGGAGGCGCGCCTGCGCGCCGGGACGCGGATCATCGCCAGGAAAGACGTACGCGGCGGGACCCTCGGTGCGCGCCTTGAGGATCGAGCGCTTGCTCTTCTCGTAGAAGTTCTCGAGGAACTGACGCCGGTTGTTGGCGAAGTAGGCGAGCGAGACGAGGATTCCCGTCTGCTCGTAGTTGTTGTTGTTCCTGAGCGACCACATCACGCGCGGGAGCGGCGGATTCTGGCGGAACCAGGTGCGCGAGGTTTCGTCGGGATCGAGCGTGCGCTCCTGCGTTTCGGCCGTGCCACCGTTGCCGAAGGTCTCGTAGAGACGGCTGATGCCGTTGTGCGTGGCGGCCATGAACATGAGGTAGCCGGGCGACCATGTGTCGAAGTCGCCGTGTGCGAAGACGCCGGGCATCCCCATGCGCGTCATCTCCTGCACGTTGTGCCAGCCGATCATCTGCCACTCGTTGGTGAGGAGTGGATCCAGCCAGGCGTTGTACGGCCCGTCGCCGATCGTGTTGTCGTAGAGGTACGGAACCGACTCGTGCAGGTCGTGGAGGAGCTGCGCCTTCCAGCCAAGATACGTGTCGAGAACGTTCTGCGAGAGGTTGAGCGTGAGCCCCATGGCGTCGCGGTTGTTGTCGTGCGCCACGTAGTGACCCCAGTACACGAGCCGCGGATAGGTGGAATCGGGGTGCGCCATGTGCCAACGGAAAATGTCCACCTGCCGGTCGCGTCCATCCACCTCGACAACCGGCGTGATGAGCGTGATGAGGTGATCGCGGATGTTGCGAATGTAGGGGCTTTCATCCACCGCGAGCCGGTAGGCCAGCTCCATGAGCGCCGTGGGAGCGCCGGTTTCGGGTGAGTGGATGGTGCCGGTGATGTAGTAGATCGGAGTGACGTCGGCGGCGATTCTGCTCGCCTCCGCGTCGTTCATCCCTATGGTGCGCGGGTCGGCCAGCTTGCCTAGCTTCGCGCGGTTGGCATCGAGGTTGGCGAGGAGCGACTCGGAAGCCACGGCGACGGCGATCATCTCGCGTCCCTCTTCCGTACGTCCGATCGAGTACACCTTCACGCGCGGCGAGGCCTTCTCGAGCTCGCGCATGTACCGGTAGACCTCCTCCGCGTACGGAAGCTTGGTGGGCGCCCCGGCAATGTCTCCCAGCACCGCTGCGGGCGTGGGGACGGTCTTCGACGCCGGGAGGTAGTCCACGAGCGGCGAGAGGAAGAAGGGTTCCGTTGTGTACTCGTGGATCTTCTTCGTATAGGCCTCGTCTATCGGCTGGCCAGGATCGCGCCCCGGCCTGAGGAACCCGGTATCGGCGGGGAACTTTGAAGCACCGCGGCTCTGGCCCATTGCCGGAGCGGGTGGTGTGAGCGCGAAGAGCGCCAGGAACAGCGACAGAACGACGGGGTAACGCCGCATGACGGACCTCGTGAGGGGTGAGGATTGCGGGACGGCCGGAGGAGAGAGGCCGCCGCCGATTTTATGCGCGGTGCAGCGCATCCGGAAGTACGTGGCGGGTATTGCCCAGCGTTGGCTCCCCCGAACTGCAGCGAGTAACTTCGAGCACCGGCACGCGGCCGGCAACCACATATCCCGTACAGATACACGAATGCGCAGAATCGCATCGATGATGGTACTCGCGGCTATCGCGCCGCTTCTGGCGGCCGGCACCGCGAGTGCGCAGGGGCAGGAACACTTCACTCACGCCGATACACTTCGAGGATCCAACGGTCCGGGGCGCGCCTGGTGGGACGCGACCTTCTACGACCTGCACGTGACGGTCAGTCCGTCCGACAGCAGCATCCGCGGCCACAACGGGATCACCTACCGGGTGCTCGCGCCGGCCAGGGAGATGCAGATAGATCTACAGGTACCCATGGAAGTGGATAGCATGGTGCAGGACGGCCGCCGTGTGCAGTACCGCCGAGACGGGAACGCCTTCTTCGCGCGGCTCGTCGCTCCGCAGAAGAAAGGAGACATCAAGACGATCACCGTTTACTACCGGGGCAGGCCGCGCGTAGCGAAGCACGCGCCATGGGATGGTGGATTCGTCTGGGCTCGAGACAGCCTGGGGAACCCGTGGATCGCGACGGCCAACGAGGGACTCGGGGCCAGCGTCTGGTGGCCCATGAAGGACCTCAATGCCGACGAGCCGGACAGCCAGCGGGTGGCCATCACCGTACCCGATCCGATGATCGACGTCTCCAACGGCCGCCTGCGGAGCAGGACGAAGAATGCCGACGGGACCACCACCTACGAGTGGTTCGTCGTGAATCCCATCAATGGATACAACGTGGCCGTGAATGCGGGCACGTACGCGCACTTCAGCGACACGTACGACGGCGAGAAGGGGACGTTGACGCTCGACTTCTGGCCGCTCGCCTACCACCTCGATACGGCTCGCGCGCAGTTCCGCCAGGTGAAGCCGATGCTCGCCTGCTTCGAGCACTGGTTCGGGCCATACCCCTGGTACGAGGACGGGTACAAGCTGGTGGAGACACCACACCTCGGGATGGAGCACCAGAGCGCGGTTGCTTACGGTAACCACTACCTCAACGGCTACCTCGGTCGCGACCTTTCGGGTACCGGGCTCGGACTCCAGTGGGACTTCATCATCGTGCACGAAAGCGCGCACGAGTGGTGGGGCAACAACATCACCGACAAGGACGCCGCCGACATGTGGATCCACGAAAGCTTCGCGAATTACGCGGAGGGGATCTACGAGGAGTGCCGCTCGGGGAAGAAGGCGGGTGCCGAATACCTCATCGGGAGCCGCCGTAACATCCAGAACGATGCGCCGATAGTGGGCCACTTCGGAGTCAACAACGAGGGCTCCGGCGACATGTACTACAAGGGCGGCAACATGCTGCACACCATCCGTCAGATCATAGACAACGATGAAAAATGGCGCGGCATCCTGCGAGGCCTGAACAAGACCTTCTACCACCAGACGGTCAGCGGGAAGGAGATCGAGAACTACATCAGCCAGCAGGCCGGAATCGATCTGAGCAAGGTGTTCCAGCAGTATCTCACCACCACCGACGTACCGGTGCTCGAGTACCGCGCGTCTGGCGACTCGCTGTCGTACCGCTGGACGCACGTCGTGCCCGGTTTCGCCATGCCGGTGAAGGTATGGTTCTCGGAGAGCGACTCCGCGGTGCTGAAGCCCACGCAGGCGTGGCAGTCCATTCCGCTGCCGGGCGACGCCGGGAGAGAGCTGCGGGTGGACGAGAACTACTACGTCTTCGGCAAGGAAGTGGGTACGAGCTGAGGGATCAGGCCGCGGAGAGATCCCTCAGCGCGTCGCCCACGGTTCCCTCGCGCAGCCGCCGGAGCGCGCGATCGCGTAGCTGGCGTACGCGTTCGCGCGTGACGCCGAGCATCTTGCCGATCTCGTCGAGCGTGTGCTCGCGGTCGCCCTCCAGCCCGAAGTAGAGCCGTAGAATCCGTGCATCGCGGGGTGGGAGTGTGGAGAGTGCACGCTCCAGCTCCGCATTGCGGAAACGATCGAGCACCTGATCTTCAGTGCTCGGCAGCTCCTCCATCGCGAAGCGCTCGATCAATGCGCGGTCGCTGTCCTTTCCTGCTGCGGCATCGAGTCGCACCTCCGCGGTGTTGAGCGTTGCCAGTGCGGCGACGATCTCGGGCGAGATCCCCGTGAGCTGCGAGAGCTCCTCGGGCGTCGGCTCCCTCCCGAACTTGTCGCGCAGGAGCGTGGTGGCGCGCACGACGCGCGAGAGATCGGCGGTGCGGTTGAGCGGCACGCGCACGGTCCGCCCCTGTCGCGCGAGCGATGCCAGAATGGCCTGTCTGATCCACCACACGGCGTAGGAGATGAACTTCACCCCCTGATCGGGATCGAACTTCCGGGCGGCGGTCATGAGGCCGACGTTGCCCTCGCCGATCAGGTCGATGAGCGGCAGGCCGCGGTTCTGATATTTCTTCGCCACCGACACGACGAAGCGCAGGTTGCGGCGCACGAGCTCCTCCATCGCCTCGTGGTCCCCGCTCTGCACGCGCCGCGCGAGCGCCTTCTCCTCATCGGCATTGAGGAGCGGATAGCGGCTCACCTCGGCGAAGTACTGATCGAGGATGTCGCGATCGGCCTCGGACGGGCTGATCTCCGCCGGCGCTGGCCGGCGGCGGCGTCGCTTCGTTCCTGCCATGGGGCGTCACCTCCGGGCGATAACGTACTGGATTCAGGAGCAACAAGCGAACCGTGACGCTCGGCTGGCACGGGTCGGTCGCCAGCAATTCGTACCCCGCAGGCACGCGAGGTTGCCGGCCCTCTAGCGCTCTTTCCCCTTCGGCAGAAACCGTAGCAGAAACGCTGCCAGTACGAATATCACGCCCACGATCATGGCGCCGTTCTCGTTCGTGCGGATCCCGTAAGCCCAGATCAGGAGCGCAACCAGCACGAGAACCACCTTCAGGACGTCGACCGTCTTCATGGGGCGCTCTTCCTCCGTGCGACGAAGCCGCGAACACCCTCGCGGAACTCTTCGGTGGCGCGGGCCTCGACGTTGACGCGGGCGCCCAGGTCGAGCCCGGCCGCGAAGTCGAGGGAGTCGAGGTCGTAGAAAAGTCGCTTGGTGATGCGGATCGCGGCGGGGGGAGCCGCCGAGAGGCGCGCGAGAAGCTTCTCCACATCCTCCTCGAACGAGTCCGCGGAGGAAACACGGCTCACCAGTCCGAGAGCGAGCGCCTCCCGCGCGTCGATCACGCGGCCCGTGGCCACCAGATCGAAGGCATGCTTCTCGCCCATCGCGCGGCGCAGCATGGTCATGACCATGGCAGGCACGAAGCCCACACCCACCTCGGGGTAGCCGAAGCGAGCATCGTCGCTCGCGACGACGATGTCGCATGCGCTCGCGAGGCCGGCGCCGCCGGCCAGTGCCCTCCCCCGTACGGCGGCGACGACCGGCTGCGGAAGGCGGCGTATCGCCTCGAAGACGCTGCCCAGCGCTTTCGCGTCGTTCAGCTGCGCCTCGTCGTCGGCCCCCAGCGAGCGCTCGAGCGCCGCGAGATCGGCGCCGGCGCAGAAGTCTTTCCCTTCCGCGTCCAGGAGAACAACGCGAATCCCGGCGTCGGCGCCGAAGCGCTCGAGCGCGGCACTCAGCTCCCTCGCCGCCTGCTCGTCGAGCGCGTTCTTCTTTTCCGGGCGCGCCAGCGTGATGCGCCCGATCCCCTCGGCCGCCACCACGCGGATGCGTGTCACGCGGCCGCCCGTGGAAGATGGAAGCGATCGGCGATGGAGTCGGGCACCTCGAGCACCATGCGGAGCATCGCGGTGGAGAAAACCTTCCCCTGCGCGTCGGTCTTGAGCGACAGCGTGCCTCCGCCGCCAAGAGCGCCGTGGAGGAGAAAGTTCACGGCGCCGAGGTTGGGGAGCTCGAAGCGCTCGACGCTGCCCGTGATGGCTCCCTCGAAGTGCTTCGCCACCCGCTCCCTGGTGAGAAAGAGCTGCAGCACCGGAAACCACTCGGGGCGGAGTGCGATCACTCCGACGTTTGCCGTATCGCCCTTGTCGCCGGACCGCGCGTGGGCGATGTCGAGGAGACGGACTTTCATTGTCACTCCACGCTCACATTCGTTGTGACCACGCTCTTGTCCACGAGCGCGGGCCAGTATGCAACCACCTCTTCGACCTTGGGGCGGCCGCCCGAGAAGCCGGTTACGCTGGGCGGTCCGTTGAGAACCAGCGGGGCGATCTCTCTCGTGAAGCGCTCCACCGACGGGCGATCGCTCCCTCGCACGCCAATGCGCAGTTGCACCTCCGGCGCGTCCACCACTTCGCCGGCGAGCGTGCCGTGCGTGGCTGAGACACCGAGGAACTCCGTGTGGATCTCATCGAAGCGGAGTCCCAGAGTATCGAGCCGCTGGCGGAGCACCCGGTCGGCGAGCTGCGCCTTCTCGAGCGCGTCGGGCCAGGCGTAGACCAGCGTGCCGGTCGCCTTGAAGCCGGCGCGGTAGGCGATCGAAACCTTCAGCTTGTCGGTGGGCGGCCCGCCGCGGACGCCGTACACACGGACGCGGTTCTCGCCTGCGTCGGCCACGCAGATGCTCGTGAAATCGGCGATGACATCGGGCGTGATGTATTCGCGCGGATCACCCATCTCGTACACGAGCTGCTCGGTCACGCTGTGCACATCGATGCGACCACCAGTGTCGGGGTGCTTGTAGACCACGAAGCTTCCATCCTCGTGGGCTTCGATGATCGGATAGCCGATGTTGGCGAGGTCGGGGATGCTGCGCCAGTCGTAGAGACAGTTGCCGCCGGAGCACTGCGCGCCACACTCTATGATGTGGCCCGCCACGATCCCCGCTGCCAGCCGGTTCCAGTCATCCTTCGCCCAGCGGAACTCGTAGAAGAGAGGCGCCATCGTGAGCGCGGTGTCGGTGGAGCGGCCGGTGATCACGACGTTGGCGCCCTTGCCGAGCGCCTCGACGATGGGCGTGGCGCCGATGTAGGCGTTGGCGGAGAGCACCCTGTCGCGCACCGTGGAGAGCGGCTCGCCCGTTTCCATATTGGCGAGCGGATGCCCATTCTCCATCAGCTCATCGAGGAGTGGGAGGAGATTGTCGCCGGTGATGACGCCGATGCGCAGAGCATCCGCGACTCCCGCGCGGCGCGCGGTCTCGCGCAGCGCCTCCGCGCACGCCTCCGGATTCACTCCGCCGGCATTCGCGATAACGCGTACACCGCGTTCCGCCACGGCGGGGAAGATGCTTTCCATGGCTCCGATGAAGTCGCGCGCGTACCCCATGCGCGGGTCGCGCTCCTTCTGCTTCTGCAGGATGGACATCGTCACCTCCGCCAGATAGTCCAGCATGAGGTAGTCGATCGGTCCACCTTCCACCTGCCTGCGGGGTGCCTCGAGCCAGTCGCCCCAGAAGCCCTGTCCACTCGCCACACGTACGACGCGGCTCATCGTGTTCCATCCAGATGCGGGGGAAGTACGAAGGGCCCCAGGTGCGGCCCGGAATTGTTGAGGGACGCGGCGAGCGCCATCGCGAGTACCTCGCGCGTCTCCTCGGGGTAGACTATGGCGTCTATGTAGCCGCGCGCTCCGGCGTAGCGCGCATCGAGCTGCTGCTCGTAATCCGCACGCATCTCCTCTATCGATTCACGCACGTCGGCGGGCGGTCGTGTGCCGCTCTGCTGCGAACGCTCCAGTGCGGGTCCGTGCACGGCCTGCACTGCCGCCTCGCCCTCCATGACGCCCATGCGGCCGGTGGGCCAGCTGAAGATGAAGTCGGGGTCGAAGCCCTGGCCGGCCATGGCGTAGTAGCCAGCGCCCGACGCGTGATTCACCGTGAGCACCAGCTTCGGGACGGTGGCGGTTGCCATCGCTTCAACGAAGCGCGCGCCGGCGCGGATGATCCCTGCGTGCTCCGCCTCGGGTCCCACCATGAACCCCGAAACGTCCTGCACGAAGAGAAGCGGAAGGCGCTCGCGATCGCAGCGATCGATGAAGTACGCCACCTTCTCGGCGCTCTCGGCGTACACGATCCCACCGAAGCGAGGCCTCTCGCCATCGCGTCCCTTTATGAGCCCGCGCTGGTTCGCGATGATGCCGATCGGCATCCCTCCTATCGCGGCGTCGCCGCAGATCATCTCGCGCGCGAGGTTCTGCTGGAATTCGTCTATCTCGCCGCCGTCCACCACGGCCCGCAGCACGGCATGCATGTCGTATGACATGCGGTGGTCGCTGGGCAGGATGTCGTAGAGCGTTTCCGGGTCCGTCATGGAAGCGGCAGGATCCGCCGCTGCGGGACGGTGCGAGACAGGCAGCTCGGCGGTGCCGCCGACATCCGAGTCGTCTGCCGGCCCTACTGCGTTGGCAGGCGGAGCGCACTCGCGCTTCGTCCGCTGCACCAGTGAGCGAAGCTTCACGATGCAGTCGGCGTCGTCCTTTGCGCGGTAGTGCGCCACACCGGAAATCTCGGTGTGCGTGACCGCGCCGCCGAGCGTCTCGGCGTCGATCACCTGGCCCGTGGCGCCCTTCACGAGATTCGGTCCACCGAGTCCCATGAACGAAGTGCCTTCCACCATGATGATTACGTCGGAGAGCGCCGGAAGGTACGCGCCTCCAGCTATGCACGGTCCCATCACGGCGGCGAACTGCGGGATTCGCAGATAGCGCCGCATGATGGAGTTGTAGTAGAAGATTCGCGCCGCGCCGTACTGACCGGGGAAGACTCCGCCCTGGTAGGGGAGGTTCACCCCGGCCGAGTCCACGAGGTAGATGATCGGGATGCGGCAGCGCATCGCGATCTCCTGTGCACGGAGGATCTTCTTTATCGTTTCCGGCCACCAGGAGCCCGCCTTCACGGTAGCGTCGTTGGCGACGATCACCACCTCGCGGCCGTGCACCATCCCGACGCCGGTCACCACACCGGCCGCGGGGGCCTGGCCGTCGTATTGATCGTATGCCACGAGAAGGCCGACCTCGAGGAAGCGCGAATGCGGATCGCAGAGACTCTCCACTCGCTCGCGCGCGGTGAGCTTCCCCTGCGAATGCTGCTTCTCGATCCGCTTGCTTCCGCCGCCCTCGCGCAGCTTGTCCTCGAGGGCGCGCATGTCGCGCGAAAGCTCGCGCAGCCGCGTATGCGAGGGCGCGCTCACGCTCATGCTTCCTGCTTCTCGCGCTCGGCGAACCACGCCTTGATGTAGTCCACCAGATCGGAGGTGGATGTGCCCGGGCCGAAGAGTTCACCGACTCCCCTGTCACGGAGAGCGTCGATGTCTTCCTTCGGAATGATGCCGCCCCCGGTCAACAGGATGTCGTCGCGCCCGGCGTCGTGGAGGAGCTGCTGCACTCTGGGGAAGAGCGTCATGTGGGCACCGCTCAGGATCGACAGCCCCACGACGTCCACATCTTCCTGCACCGCCGCGCTGGCGATCATCTCCGGCGTTTGATGGAGGCCGGTGTATATGACTTCCATCCCCGCGTCGCGGAGCGCGGACGCCACGACCTTCGCACCGCGGTCGTGGCCATCGAGTCCGGGCTTGGCGATCAGCACGCGAATGGGTCGCTGCATTTGCGAACCTTGGTCTGGGTGGTAGGTGAATTCGTGGAAGTCTATCTTCTGCGGCGCCGTCTCGACAATTCCTCCTTCTGCGCCACGAGCAGCATCTCCGACGATGCGCGAGTGAGCGGCTCCTCGCTCCACGAGTCGTACGCTTCGGTGGTGACGAGGCCCACGTCCGCC
>DASSOX010000099.1:0-13861 GCA_035700125.1 Gemmatimonadaceae bacterium | reverse complement strand
ATGGGGTTGATCATCCTGCGCAGCCGCAGTCGCGACGAGGCCGATCTCCAGAACGTGGCCGACGCCGCCGCGCTCAGCGTGCTCCCGCGCCTCACCCGCCGGCTGCATTACCTGCCGATGCTCGCCAACGTCGCCACGCTGATCGGTCTTCTCGGCACGATCTTCGGTCTGCGCGAGGCGTTCCAGTCGGTTTCGCTCGCCGCGGCCGCCGAGCGTTCCGCGGCGCTCGCCTCCGGTATCGCGATCGCGCTGAACGCCACCGGCTTCGGTCTCATCACGGCGGTGCCGCTCTCGGTGGCGCACGCTTATCTGGTGAGCCAGGCGGAGGGGATCATCGAGCAGGTGGACGAGTTCCAGGTGCGTCTGATCAACGCCCTCATAGACCGGCCCGACGTCCGGCTGGGCGCGCGCTGAGAGTGCGCGAAGCCGGCACGCATCGAGCGGGCACCTGACGAGCCATGGCATCGCTATTCCATCGCTCCAAGCTGAGGCGCGCGGAGAGGGCGCCGGTCACGGCACACGGGAACATCAACCTCGTGCCGCTGGTCGACATCCTCACCTCGATCGTGTTCTTCAGTCTCCTCACCTATCAGGGCGCGGCGATGGTGGCGCTCACCTCCTTCGACCTCGCGCTGCCGCCCGTGGTGGTGAACACGCCCGAGCAGGCATCGAAGGTGAAGTCGGAGCAGGATGTGTTGAACCTGTTGCTCGCGGTCAGGGTAGACAATACGAAGATGACCGTGGAGCACTCGGGCGGTGGCGGCTTCCGGAGCGAGATTCCGGGGCTCGGCACTGCATCGCTCGACCAGTTGCAGGCGCTCATGACGCAGATCGCCGCCCAGTATCCGCAGAACCACGACGTGCTCGTGATACCGTCCGATGACGTGAGCTACGACAACGTGATCCACGTGCTGGAGCGCCTGAAGTTGGCGCGGTACTCGGGCATCTCGCTCGGTACGCGCGCCAGAGCCACGCAGGTATCCACGGGTGGGAATGGAGGTGGAGCATGAGCCGCGCGCGGGAGATGCGCGCGCAGCGGCGCGCGGCGCAGTTCGCGAAGTTCCGGATCACGGAGCTCAACCTCGTGCCGCTGGTAGACACCTTCGTCTCCATCGTGTTCTTCGCGCTCACCACGGCCACCGTGGGCGAGCTCTCTCCGGTCATCCCTGGCATCCGCCTCCCCGAGGCGCAGGCCGAGAGCGCGGCGCACCAGCAGCTCACGCTCGGAATCGGCCCTCAGGTGACGCTGGCCGGGCATACGGTGATGTCCACCGTGGATGCGGCGCGCTCGCGCTCCAACGAGGCATCGCAGCCGCTGCTCATCCCGCCGCTCTACGATGCGCTGCGCCAGGCTGCGGATTCCATCCGCGTGCAGAAGCGTGTAGCGAAGGAAGCGCCGTTGGAGGTGCCGCTCGCCATCCAGGGCGACAGGAGCATGCGCTACGATCTGCTCGCGCGAGTGATGCAGACCGCTCGTCTGGCGGGATTCAAGAACCTCTCGCTGCAGGTGACGCGCACCGAAAGCAGCGTGCCGGCGGCCGGAGCGGCCCAGTAGCATGACGGCGCAGCGCAGGTTCGAGCGGAGCCACCGGGCACCCGCCACGCGCGGGCCGGTAGACGACACGGCCTTCACGCGCAACATGCGCTTCGAGTTCGCCGACGCCGAAGGGCGGGCGATAATGAACTCGTGGCTCATCGCGGTCGGCCTGGGGCTCCTCTGGCTGGCGCTGGTGGTCTTCCTTCCTCCCATTCCGCCGGCGATCTCGCTCATGCGTCCCGAAGAGACGGGGCCGATCGAGGTGAAGTTCGAGGATCTCACGCCGCCCACCGGCGATGTAGGCGGCGCGCCAGCGGAGCCCGTAGCGACCCCGTCGCCCGCTCCACGTCCCGCTGGTGGTGGCCGCTCCTCGGCGAACCGCAACGATACCCGGGCAATCGGCGACGCCTTCGGCGGCGCGTCCACCAGCGCTGGAGGCGGCGGCATGGTGGGCGACGTGTCGAACGTGCTGCGCGGCGTTGACGTGAACTCCGGTGGCGGCGCGACACCGGGCGCCGGCGGCGGGAAGGCCGTGATCGGCTACGGCCAGGGCGGCCAGGGCTCGCGCACGCCGGGACGCGGTGGGCTCGGGACCGGTCTGGACAGCACGCCCGGCGGCGGCGGGCTCGGTGGCGTGGGCGGCGGTGGCAATGTGGGCTTCGCCACCGTGCGCGTGGCGCCGCCGAGCGTGATACGTGCAGAGAAGGCGAGCGGACCGGGACGCAACGTTGCCGAATTGGGCAACTATGTGCGCGGCCGCCAGTCGCAGCTCCAGTTCTGCTATCAGGAATTCGGGCTCAAGGTGAATCCGCAGCTTGCCGGCACCGTAGGGGTGGCTGTGACGCTCACGGGTGCCGGGAAGGTGACCGGCGTGGACATCACGCGCCGCACGTGGTCGGGGCCCGGCTCCGCCGAAGCCGAGCGGTGCATCCGCGAGCGGGTGGCGGGTTGGAGCTTTCCTCCATCCGATCAGGGAGGAGGGACGTACAGCTTCTCGTTCGTGTTCAGCAAGTAGGGCCGGGCGGCCTTACCACCCGAGCTCTCGCGCCGGAACGAGAGACTCGCCGCACGTCGTACCGCACACAAGGAGAACCAGCAGAAGGTGATGCTCAGCGGGTTGCGCGCCATCGGCGCCCTCTTACTTCTTCTCCAGACGCCGCAGCTGCCGCAGCCGCGGGGCTACATCAACGACTTCGCCAACATCATTCCCGCTGCGAACCAGGAGCACATGCAGCGGATCATAGACGACGTTCGCGCGAAGTCGGGCGGCGAGATCGTGGTGGTCACGCTCCCCGATATCGGCCAGACCGACCCTGCCACCATGACGCTCGAGATCGGACGGCAGTGGAAGGTGGGAAAGCTGGGGAAGCCGGGCGACGCCACGCGCAACACTGGCGTCATCATCCTTGTCGTGCCGAAGGAGACCAATTCCGATGGGCAGGGTCGCTGCTGGATCGGAGTGGGCTACGGCGCGGAGGGCTTCATCACCGACGCCATGTCGGGTTCGATGTGCCGGAGCGTCACACCGCTCTTCAGGGAGAAGCAGTACGGCCCCGCGATCGATGAGCTGACGGCCGATGTTGCGGAGCGCTTCGCGGGCGAGTTCGGTTTCACGGTCGATACGAATCTCGTCCCGCCGCAGCAGGTGCGGCAGAGGGGGACGGCGTCGGGCCAGTGGAACGTATCGCCGGCGCTCGTGTTCGCGCTCTTCATCATCGCGATAATCGTTCTGAACGCGCTCGGGCGCAGCAGGCGCGGGTGCGGCGGCGGGGGATGTCTCCCGATCTTCATTCCGATGGGTGGCGGTGGCTACCGCGGCGGCTGGGGCGGCGGCGGTGGTTGGGGCGGGGGAGGCTTCGGCGGCGGTGGAGGGTTTGGAGGATTCGGTGGTGGCGGTGGTTTCGGCGGCGGCGGTGGAGGATCGAGCTGGTGACCGCAGGGAGCGCGGACATGGAACGTCGCCGCGCGCGATGCACGGGGCGATGCACTCGCCGTTACAGGTTCGCTCGCACCTGAACGAGGTGAAGCTGACAGATGGCTACGATGACACTCGACGATCTGGTGGAGCAGCTCGGGAAGGCGTTCGGCGACGGGCTGCGCTCGGTGGTGCTGTACGGTTCCGCGGCTGCGGCCGGTGAGCACATCGCCAAACGATCGGACTACAACGTGCTCGTGCTGGTGGACTCGATAGACCTCGAGCTCCTAGGCAAGGAGGCGGCCATCACGCGCGCGTGGGCGGAGGCGGGGAACCCTCCGCCGCTCACGCTCACGCTGCGCGAATGGCGCGGCTCGAGCGACATCTTCCCCATGGAGTACGCCGACATCCTCGGCCACCACAAGCTGCTCCACGGCGCCGCGCCGTTCGACGGGATCACCGTGCGGAAGGCGGATCTACGACTCCAGCTCGAGCAGCAGACAATGGGGAAGCTGCTGCAGCTTCGCAGTGCGATCCTTGCGTCGGGCGGCGACCGCAAGAAGCTAGTCGAGCTGCTCGGCGCCAGCCTGAGCACTTTCATGGTGATCTTTCGCTCGGTGGTGCGTTACCTCGGCGAGGACCCACCCACGGACTACGATGCGCTCTGCAAGCGCGTCACGGCGCTCACGGGGGTCGGCACAGAACAGTTCGCGCGGGTGGTGCGTCACGTGCGAGGCGAACGCGCGATTCCCGAGAGCGAGGTGACGCCCGTACTGGCTGGATATCTCGAAACCGCGCGCGAGCTGGCGCACTACATAGACCAGCTTCCGTCAGACACCGGAGAGAGCAAGGCGTGATGAGAAAGTTGTGGATCGCGGCGATGGTGCCGCTTCTGGCCGCGTGCCCAGGCGACAAGAAAAAGGCGGTGGTGCCACCTCCGGTGCAGGACACCGTGCCGATGAATCTCGATTCGCTGGAGTCGGCGATACCGCCGGCGGTCTCCGACAGCTACACGCCGCCGCCGAAGCGCCCGGCGCCGGAGCGGATCCCGCCCGCGCCGCCGGAGCTGGTGGCGGCCGTTCAGCGCGAGCAGTCGTTCTCGAAGTTCTGCTATCAGGAGTTCGGACAGAAGGCCGATCCCTCGCTGCGCGGCGGGGTAGCGATGGTGGTCACCGTGGATGGTGGAGGCGTGACCGGCGCACGCGTTGCGAACGACACATGGTCGTCGGACGCCGGCAACTCGGTGAACGATTGTCTCGACGAGAAGGCCGCTGGCGCGTGGAAGCGCTCGGCGAAGGGCGTGAAGCCGGGGAAATACGTGGTGCAGCTCAGCTTCCGTCCGGAATAGGTACACCGCGTGCAATGGCTGGCCGGGCAGCGGCGGGACCCGTTGTTCAGATCGAGAATCTCTCTTCCATTCGCTGGAGGATCAAATGCGTAGACGGCGACTAGCTCTTCCACTGTTGCTCCTCCTCGCGGGGTGCGGCTACAACTCCATTCAGACGCTCGACGAGCAGGCGACCGCCGCGAAGAGCCAGATCGAGGTGCAGCTCCAGCGGCGTGCGGATCTGATCCCGAATCTCGTGAATACGGTGAAGGGGTACGCGCAGCACGAGGAGGAGGTGTTCACCCAGGTCGCGCAGGCCCGCGCGGGACTGATCAACGCGGTGAAGACCGGCGATCCGGCGCAGATGGCCGACGCCAACGCCGGACTGACGGCGGGACTCGGGCGGCTGCTCGCGATCTCCGAGGCGTACCCGCAGCTCAAGGCCGACCAGAGCTTCCTGCGGCTGCAGGATGAGCTCACCGGCACCGAGAATCGCATTGCGGTAGCGCGCAACGATTACAATCAGGCCGCGCAGCAGTACAACACTTACATACGTCGATTCCCCGCAGTGCTCACGGCGAAGGTGATCGGCGCGAAGCCGAAGACGTACTTCGAGGTGACCAATCCGGCGAGTCGCGAGGCGCCGACGGTGGACTTCTCGAAGCCCGCATCGACCACGCCGTCGAGCAACCCTTCGCCTACGCCTCAGACTCCGTGAGACGCTGGCTGACCGATGCAACGACAGCGACGGCGAGGCCAGTACGGCTCGCCGTCGTGTTTTCGTTGGGATTTCTCGCTGCGTGTGCGCTCCCCGGCTCGGGTGCGGGTCCGGGAGCGGCGCCGCGGCCGCGCGTGATGAAGATCGTCTTCCCGCTCGCGATAGACAGCGTGCGCTTCACCAGCGGCTTCGGAGATGGACGAGACGGCGGCCGCCTGCACCAGGGACAGGACATGTTCTGTCCGCGCTGGACGCCGGTTCTCGCTGCAACGAGTGGAACTGTAGACTGGATCTCCACGAAGCGCCCGTCGAAGGAGAAGGGTTATTCGCTCCTCCTGCGCGGAGACGACGGCAACCTGTACTTCTACACGCATCTCAACAACGACAATCCGGGCACTCGCGATGATGCCGGCGAGCCGCGCTACGCCTATGCGCGCGGATTGAAGAACGGCGACCGTGTGGCCGCCGGAGATGTCATTGCCTACGTGGGAGATTCGGGGAACGCCGCGAAGTGGGGGCCGCATCTCCACTTCGAGATTCACACAGGGAAGTGGGGAAGCGCCATCGACCCGGCGCCATCGCTGAGGGCGGCTCTCGCTGCGCGTCGTTAGCGGCGAAGCACGGTGGCCAGTCGCATAACGTCGACCGCATAACGTCGGCCGCATAACGTCGGCCGCATGACGTCGGCCGCATGACGTCGGCCGCATGACGTCGGCCGCATGACGTCGGCCGCATGACGTCGGCCGCATAACGTCGGCCGCATAACGTCGGCCGCATAACGTCGGCCGCATAACGTCGGCCGCATAACGTCGGCCGCATAACGTCGGCCGCATGACGTCGGCCGCATGACGTCGGCCGCATGACGTCGGCCGCGCGACCTCAGTCGGGGATCGCGCCCCCGGGGAGGACGTAGGTGAGCGGGTTCACCACCTGCCCGTGCACGTGAATCTCGTAGTGCAGGTGCGGGCCGGTTGCGAGACCAGTGCTACCGACGTTCGCCACCACTTCGCCGCGCTGCACGCGCTGTCCCTTCTTGACGACGATGCGCGAGCAGTGCGCGTACTTGGTGACGATCCCGTTGCCGTGGTCTATTTCCAGCACGTTGCCATAGCCGTTCTGCCGGGCAACCAGGGTCACGGTTCCGGCCGCGGGCGCCACGATCGGAGCACCCATCGGAGCGGCAACGTCTATCCCCTCGTGCGGCCGCGCGTGGTGGAGGATCGGATGGAAGCGCGAGCGGCTGAAAGCGCTCGAGAGCCAGCCGGCGGTGGGCATGATGGAAGGGATGCTCCGCAACTTCTCCACGTTCCTCTGCAGCGTGTCGGTGACCTCCGCGAAGCTCGCTGCGAGGAGGTTGGCCCGCCGGATCATCCTGTCCACGTCAGGCCTGGCATTCACCGCGAGCGCGCCCATGGAGGTACCTCCCGAGCCAGTGAGCGTGCCACGCAGACTCTCGTCGTCTTCGACTTCGTTTCCGGTGGGGAGGCCGGCCAGTAGTCTGATCTGCTCGTCGCGCCGAGCCAGTGCACTGATGGTGTCGGCCAGCGAGTCGAGGCGCGCGCCGAGAACACCGGCGTCCTCACCACCAGCCGACTCGCCGTCGTGCGTCATGCGCGCGGAGAGCCGGCCCACGAACACACCGGACCCCATCAGGGCCACGATGCCTACAGCCGATGCCACCGCGAGCAGGCGGCGCGCGGTACGCTCGGTGAACGAGAGAGTACGTGCGTTGCCGCATCCGTCGGGCACTAACATCAGGGTCCAGCGGCGCTGCGGTGGCATGCGTGGGCTCCGGTGCTGAGGTTTGCTTCGTGCTCCACCTAGAGACGGGTGGCGCGCACGCGATGTAACGCCATCGGCGCGAGCCCGAAACGCCGCCGAAATGCCAAGAAATTTGGCAGCTGTAGCTCTGGCGCAACCGCTCCCGGCCGCTGTCGCCGTGTGCGATTATTACGCTTACCTCAACCGGCGGCCAAATGCGATTCCCATCGCTCTCTACGCTCGTCACGCGTGCTCGCGAGGTGTTCGCGCGCTTCCCATACACGCTCCTGGTGGGGGTCGCGGCGTCCGCGTGCGCGATAGTGGCCAGCACTCATGGCGCGAGCGATGCGTGGGCACGCGCCGCGCTGGTGATCGCGCTGGGACTTCCGCTGTCGTTCGCGCTCACGCTGCTCGGGGAGCTGCATGGGTGGTCGTTCGGGCGAACCACGCTGGCGACGCTCGCGGGTGCGGCGCTGCTGGTCGCGTTCTTCTTCGCGTGGCCGGGGCTCGATCAGAAGCACGATGCGATTCGTTACTTCCAGTTCAGCGCCGCACTCCACCTGGCGGTGGCATTCCTTCCGTTCGTCGGCATGCCGGAGAACGCGGGGTTCTGGCAGTACAACCGGCAGCTCTTCCTGAGCTTCCTCCGGGCGGTGGTGTTCTCGGCGGTGCTCTTCGCCGGACTTTCAATTGCGCTCGCCGCGCTCGACAAGCTCTTCGGGCTCGACGTGCCGCACGACACCTACCTGCGCCTCTGGTTCATCATCGCTTTCGTGGGCAATACGTGGATCTTCCTCGCGGGGATCCCGGAAGACATCGCCGCTCTCGCATCCGATCGCGAGTATCCGCGCGCGCTCGAGATCTTCACACAGTACGTCCTCACGCCGCTCGTCGCGGTGTACCTGCTCATCCTGCTCGCGTATCTGGTGAAGATCATCGTCACGAGGGATTGGCCCAGCGGATGGATCGGCTACCTCGTGAGCAGCGTCTCGGTGGCGGGGATCCTCGGCTTCCTGCTGGTGCATCCGCTGCGCGACGACCCGGGCGAGGGGTGGATACGCACTTATCGCAGATGGCTTTTCATAGCGCTGATCCCGGCGGCGATCATGCTGCTGGTGGCGTTCTTCAAGCGCATCGCGCCGTACGGACTCACGGAGCTTCGCTACCTCGGGCTGCTGCTCGGCATCTGGCTGCTCGCGATATCGGTGCTCTTCACAGTGCGACGCGAGCACGGGATCCGCATCATCCCCCTCTCACTCGCCGTGCTCCTGCTCGTGACGCTCTATGGTCCGCTCGGTGCGACGCACCGCGCAGTGGCGAGCCAGTCGGCGCGGCTGGAGCGCGAGCTGGCGGCGGCCCGCACTCCGGCATCACCCGGTGTGGTGACGCCAGCCGAGGTGCAGGCGAGTGCGGCGCTGTACTTTCTTATCGAGCATCACGCCCGTGCGCCCATCGCGCGGGCCTTCGGCGGAACGCTACCCGGCGGCGTGGTGCTCCCCGATTCGCTGCGCTACCGGTCGGATTCGCTCGGAAAGGCGATCATGGCTGCCGCGTCGCTCGACTACTCGCGCTGGGGGCTGGAGGGCGCACCGCGCCCCGGCTTCTTCAGCTACCACTCCGACGAGAGCGGGGCGGTGCCGATCCGCGGCTTCGCGTGGATGGCGACCATCAACATGCACGACAGCGTAGTGACCATTGGCGCCGACACACTGCGAGTGGCGTATGACAGCACTGCGCTGCGAGTGACGGTCAGCGGAGGCGAACGCGCTACGCTCACCTTCGCGCTGGCGCCGATCCTCGAGTCGCTCGACTCGAGCGTGACGGCGAGAGGACTGGAGGGCTTCCGCGAACGCGTCCCGCCGCGTGAGATGTACGTGCTCTCGAGCGAGGGAAGCGGCGGCGGCGCACTGCAGCTGCTCTGGGTGAACGGTCAGAACGAGAAGCGCGGGCGCAGGATAGACGGCTTCACCGCGCGCTTGCTGCTGGGGGATCAGCGCGACTAGCGTCGGCGTCGCGGCGCTTTCGGTTCGGTGAAGTCGCGCTCTTCCAGAAGCGCCTGGTCGAAGGTAGCTGTCTGGTCGCACCCCGCGCTTCGGGCGTGCTCGCGGATCAGGTAGTCGGCGAAGTCGCCGCGCCCCGATGAATACGCCGCGAGCGCGCGCGAGAGCGAGTCGGGTGTGGCGAAGACGAGCTGCCTGGCGCGCAGGAGATCGCGAAGAATCGCAAGGATCCCGGATTTTTTCACGCGGTACGCTCTGCCGAGCACCCAGACCGTCTCGCACATCACTATGTCGGAGACGAAGAGACCCTCTTCTCGCGAGAGGGTCTCTTCTATGAGGGCAGCGGCGGCGGCACTCTGCGGCTCGTCGTCCTCGACGAGGAAGCTAACGAGTACGCTGGTGTCGAGCGCTATCACTTCCCGGCGGCGGCGCGGCGGATCGCCTCGTTCATGTCCTCTACCGTGATACCGCGCCTGGCTGGCTTCACGGCGCCGCGGAGCTCCAGGAAGTTCACGGTCTCGGCTTCCATGATGACCGTGCCATCGTCCTGAATGAGGAAGGAGAGGGTATCACCTGGATGCACGGCGAGTGCCTCGCGCACTGCTTTGGGCACGGTGATCTGGCCCTTGCTCGTGATCGTGCTTCTGGGCATTCCTTACCTCCGGTCTTGGTCCTTACTTCAAGGTAAGGCGAAAAGTTCGCGGGTGCAAGCTGCCGCGGCCCCGGCCCGTCGCGCATCCCGATCCGGATGCGACGGAGCGGCTTACTTCTTCTCCTCTCTCGGGAAGAGCGCTTCGCCCTTGGTGACCCGCCAGCCGGCCGGGGATATGGTCGTGATGGCATCGCCCGGCCGCCACGCGAGGTTGGCCACAGCGCCCGGGGCGCCGAGCATCTCCCAGAGGCGCTCCGACTTGTCGGGCATGAAGGGGGAGGTCATCACCGCGAACCAGGCGAGCGTCCAGGCGAGCGTGGCGAGCGTGAGCTCCAGCTCCGCACGCTGCGCCGGGTCCTTCGCGAGCTTCCACGGCGCCTGCCGGTCCACGTACTCGTTGGTCCGGGCCACCGCTCGCCACACGGCAGCCAGCGCTTCGTGCAGGAGCTGCCGGTCCATGGCGTTCGTGTACTCCTTCTGCGCGGTCTCGATCCACGGCGCCGAGCGTGCGATCTGCTCCACGTCCACATCGGGGATCACGCCGCCGGTGTACTTCTCGATCATCGCGGCCGTCCTGCTGGCGAGGTTGCCGAAAGCGTTCGCGAGATCGGCTGTGTAGCGCTCCTCGAAGCGCTCCCACGAGAAGTTGCCGTCGGCGTCGAAGGGGACCTCCCGCAGCAGGAAATACCGGAAGGCGTCCGCGCCGTAACGGTCGATCGCCTCGGAGAGGTCGAGCTTCACTCCCGCGCTCTTGCTGAAGCGCTCCCCCGCGTACTGCACGAAGCCGTGCGCGAAGACGCGCTCGGGGAGCGCGAGCCCCGCGGAGCGCAGCATCGCGGGCCAGATCACCGTGTGAAAGCGCGTGATGTCTTTCCCGATCACGTGGAGCTGCGCTGGCCACGCGGCGCGCGAACCCGGAAAGCGCGTCGCCGTCCAGTAGTTGGGGAGCGCATCGAACCACACGTAAGTGGTCTGCTTCTCGCCGTCGCTGGTGGGGCGGGGGAAGGGCACTCCCCAGGTGAAGCGCGACCGGCTGGCGGAGATGTCCTCGAGTCCCTGGCGCAGCAGGCTGAGGATCTCATTGCGCCTGCTCTCCGGCTGCAGGAAGTCCGGATTCTTCTCCATATGATCGAGGAGAAAATCGCGGTAGCGCGAGAGACGGAAGAACCAGTTGCGCTCCTCCACCCACTGCATCTCACGCGTGGGATGGAGGACGCACTTGCCGTCCACGATCTCCGCATCCTGCTTGAACGACTCGCATCCCACGCAGTACCACCCTTCGTACGACTTCTCGTAGAAGTCGTCGGGCGAATGCGCGAAGATGCGGTCGAGCAATTCGCGCACGCCAGCGTGGTGCTCGGGTGCGGAGGTGCGGATAAACTGGTCGTTGGAGATGCCGAGGCGCTTCCACATCGCCTGAAAAATTCCAGCGATGCGTTCCACCAGCTCTGGCGGCGTCATCCCCTTCTCGGCCGCCGTCTGCGCAACCTTCTGCCCGTGCTCGTCCATCCCGATGAGAAACCAGACGTCATCGCCGCGCAGTCGGTGATAGCGGGCGATCGCATCGGCTCCGATCTTCTCGAAGGCGTGGCCGAGGTGCGGCTCGCCGTTGGAGTAGTCGATCGCCGTGGTGATGAAGAAGCGGGACACTAATCCTCGTTCGGGGACTCGCTCGCTCCGCGGTCGGGCCGCCTGCCGCGATTGCGAGGGGTGGATGGAGACGCGCTGTCGGCGTCGGTGGAGCGGTGGCGTCTGCCGCCGCGGCGGCCGCGGGTGCGGCGCGGGCGGCGATCGTCGGAGGCGTGGTCGTCGGAAGCGCGGTCATCGAGCGAAGCGGGGCGCTGCCCCGTCGTCTCGCGCGCGGACGCGGAGCCTGGGGCGTCGTCATCATCGGGGAGCGCTTCATCCACGTCCGGATCCGATGTGGAATGCTGCTCCGCCTCCGCGCGCAGCCTGCGCGGCGGGAGAGCTGCTCCGCCGGAGCGTCGCTCCATCCCCGCCTTCAGCTCGGAGAGCGGGACGACGCGGAAGTCGCCTTCCGAGTTTCGCAGCGTCACGCGGTCGCCGAAGATGTCGTTCGACACCACCTGCTCCTCACCGTTGGCGGTGACGAGAATCTTCCCCTCCTTGGGGAAGCGCTTGCGGCTCTGGACGTAGAACTCGTGCTCGTAGCGGAGGCAGCACATCAGGCGTCCGCACGCGCCGGAGATCTGCGACGGATTCAGCGAGAGACGCTGGTCCTTGGCAACCTGCAGATTCACCGGGCGCAGCTCGGGGAGCCACGACGCGGAGCAGTATTCCCGCCCGCATCGGCCGATCCCGCTGAGTCGCTTGGCCTCATCGCGCACGCCGATCTGCTTGAGCTCTATGCGCGTGCGGAACGCGGAGGCGAGATCGCGCACGAGCGCGCGGAAGTCCACGCGCTTCTCGGCGGTAAAGTAGAATGTCAGCTTCTTGCGATCCCACTGCCACTCGGCGTCGGAGACCTTCATCACGAGGCCGTGTGCCTTCACGCGCTCCATGGCCTTCCGGCGTACTTCTTCGTCCTGCGTGCGCAGCTCCGCGGCGCGGCGTTCGTCGTCGCTGGAGGCGGGACGCAGCATGCGGAGTCGCGGCTGCTCGTTCCCACATCCGTGAGCGCAGCCGGAGCAGCGTTTGGCCGCGAGCTCACCCACCGAGCGTACGCGTCCCAGGTCCTCGCCGCGATCGGCTTCCACGATCACGGACGAGTCGGGTCGCGGGAGCTCCTCGCCGTCCCAGAGGTAGAACTCCTTGCGGTTCCCCTTGAACGCTACTTCCACCAGATGCGTCATGGCTACTCCGAGTACTGCCCCATCTTGAGATATTTCTCGCGACGCCGGCGCACGAGCTTGTCGGGCTTGTAGCGGCGCAGCCCATCGAGATTGCGCATGAGTGCTTCCTGCAGCGAGCGAGCGGCAGCCTCGTGGTCGGCGTGCGCGCCGCCGGCCGGCTCGGGGATGATCTCGTCTATCACGCCCAGCTCCAGGAGATCCTGCGCGGTGATGCGCATTGCCGACGCGGCGCGCTCCTTCATCTCCGGGCTCTTGCCATCTTTCCACAGGATTGCCGCGCACCCTTCCACCGAGATCACCGAGTACACCGAGTTCTCGAACATCAGCACGCGATCCGCCACGCCCAGAGCGAGCGCGCCGCCGGAACCGCCCTCGCCGATCACCGTGGCGATCACCGGGACCTCGAGGCGGCTCATCTCGAAGAGGTTGCGCGCTATCGCCTCGCTCTGGCCGCGCTCCTCGGCGCCGAGTCCCGCCCAGGCGCCGGTGGTATCTATGAGCGTCATCACCGGCACGTGGAACTTCTCGGCGAGCTTCATCAGACGGAGCGACTTGCGGTAGCCCTCGGGGTGCGGCATCCCGAAGTTGCGCTTGAGGTTTTCCTTGGTGTCGCGGCCGCGCTGCTGACCGATCACCATCACCGTCTCGCCATCGAGCCGCGCCCAGCCACCGATTATCGCCGCGTCCTCGCGGAAGAGGCGATCGCCATGCAGCTCGATGAAATCGGTGAAGGCGAGCTGGATGTAATCGAGGGTGAAGGGGCGCCGCACGTGCCGCGCGACCTGCACCTTCTGAAAGGGCGTGAGGTTCTTGTAAACCTCGGAACGCAGCTCGGCGAGCCGCCGCTCGAGCGGGGCGATCTCCACGTCCACGCTGAGCTGGCGCTTCCCGGCTGTTTTCTTCAGCTCCTCGATCTGCCGCTCGAGCTCCACGATCGGCTTCTCGAAATCCATTGTGGGGCTGGCCATTCTCAGCTTCCTCTCACCAGGCGCACCCGGTCTTCGCCGAGCAGCGCCCGAAGGTCGTTAAGGGCAGTGTTGGTAACCGCGATGCGCAGACTGCGGGAGCGCAGCCGCGCGGAGCTTCCGTTGCCGTCGTTCCAGCGCAGCTCGAGCGGAGCGGAGCCGGAGTGCACCTC
>DASSOX010000098.1:0-9541 GCA_035700125.1 Gemmatimonadaceae bacterium | reverse complement strand
GCCGCACGATGCAAGGCCTGACTCCCTTTCTTCGCTTGCGCCCGACGGGCGGCGACGCGTATCCTAAGGGTCCCCACCACGATGTCGAACGCACGTTCGGCAGGGCCTGCCGAATGTGCCTGGAAGGGGGACACTCCTGCCAAGGATCAGCCGTATTCCAGGGAGGGCCAGCACCATGCCGACGTACGAATATCACTGCCGCTCATGCGACCGGAGCTTCTCGGTTCGCGAGAGGATGGACGAGCACAGCGCGAGCAACACCGTCTGTCCCGAGTGCCGCTCACGCGACGTGGAGCGCGTGATCAGCGCCTTCTACCCACGCACCCCGCGCAAGTCGTGATGCGTGCGGACGCCTAGGTCATGTTCGAGAGGCTGCGGCAGTCGCTGCGCGACGCCATGAGCCGCGCCTCTTCGCCCGAGGAGGGGCGTGCCGTGCTCGCGATGATGCGGGACGCGCTGGTGCAGGCGCGCATGGGAGTGCACGAGGTTCGCGACGCGCTGAGGGAATCGCGCGCCCAGCTCGCGCACGAGCAGAAGGAGCTCGCCACCGTGCGCCGTCGGCGCGAGCTCGCCGCCGGGATCAGCGATACCGAGACGGTGGAAGTGGCCGATCGCTTCGAGAAGCGCCACGTGGAGCGCATCGGCGTTCTCGAGCGAAAGATCGCTGCGCAGGAGAGCGAGCTCGCACTCGCCGAGCGCGAGCTGGAAGAGATGAACGCTCAGTACAGTGCTATGCGCGCGACGGGCGGCGCACCCACCGTGGGGCCGCCCCATGCGGGCGAGGGACTCGGGGCCGAGCCGGATTCCCTGAGTCGCAACATGGACCGCGCCGCCCGCGAAGCCGAGGCGGAGCGGCAATTGAGCGAGTTGAAGAGGAGGATGGGGAGGTAGAGGGGGAGGGGAGAGAGCAGGAAGCAGAAGGCAGTGAACTTCTTCTGAGGCCGTCACCCCCTCTTTCGCGGGGTGACGGTGGAAGGTGGGCGGTTCCTGCTTTCTTTCTCCCGCTATGCATGCACACTCGACGTAAGGCGCTTCAGGACGGGGACGAAGAGCAGCATCAACAACGCGGCTCCGATTCCGATCACGACGAACATCGTGAAGAAGCCCGCGTGGGTGGAGCTGAAGCCCTGGATGACTCCCGATAGCCCGGTCATCGGCGCGCGCACGGCGCCCTCCGTGGGTGTGAAGCTCGCGAGCCATCCGGCGATCTTGTCAGCCACGCCGTTGGCGAGGAACCACACTCCCATAAGCAGCGATGCGAAGCGCACGGGCGCGACCTTCGTCACGTACGATAGCCCCACCGGCGAGAGACAGAGCTCACCCCAGGTGTGGAAGGTGAACGCGGCCACGAGCCACATCGGGCTCACCAGAGCCCCGGTGTCGGCCCTGCGGCCGCCGATCACCAGGAAGACGAAGCCGATCCCGAGCAGCGTGAGGCCGATGACCATCTTGAGCGCTGTCGAGGGCTCCCATCCCTTCTTGCCAAGCCAGAGCCAGAGCCAGGCGAAGACCGGCGCGAAAATCAGAATCACTGCGGGGTTCACCGACTGGAACCAGCTCGATCTGATCTCGAAGGAGCCGAGCTGCAGGTCGGTGTTGCGATCGGCGAACAGGCTCATCGAGCTTCCCGACTGATCGTATGCGGCCCAGAAGAACACCACGAAGAATGCCACGATGAAGAGCGCGATCACTCTGCGGCGCTCCTCGCCGTGGGAGCCGAGTATGGCGAGGCCGAGCGCGGCGCCAATGATCAGCCCCATCACGATGCCGAGCACGCTCCACCCAGTGACGAAGCCGCCGATCACCAGCCCCGCCGCACCGCCAGCCGCGGACTGCAAGAGCGATTGGCGATCCATCGCTTCGCTCAACGCGCCCGGTCTCGCCGCTTCCTTCTCGCGCAGTCCGATTCCCGGGAGGTACTTGTCGCGCAGCGTCACGTAGACGATGAGGCCGAGCACCATCCCCACACCAGCGGCCGCGAAGCCCCAGTGCCAGCCGTAGCCGGGCGTCTGCGCGAGGTAGCCGCATACCAGCGGGCCGAGGAAGGCGCCGAGGTTGATTCCCATGTAGAAGATCGTGAAGCCCGCGTCGCGCCGCGAATCGCCTTCGCGGTAGATCTGGCCAACCATCGTCGAGACGTTCGGCTTGAAGAAGCCGGTCCCTATCACGATCAACGTGAGCCCGGTGTAGAACATCGACATCCCGGGGAAGGCGAGCGCGAAGTGGCCCAGCGCGATGATTATCCCGCCGATCACCAGCGAACGCCTGGTGCCGATGAAGCGGTCGGCGAGAAAGCCGCCGAGGATGGGCGTGACGTACACGGACATCGTGTACGTGCCATAGAGATTCGCCGCGTCGGCGGTCGTCCACTGGAGCGCGTTCACCAGGTAGAGGATGAGCAGCGCGCGCATCCCGTAGAACGAAAAGCGCTCCCACATCTCGGTGATGAAGAGGAGGCCGAGCCCGCGAGGGTGGCCGAGCAGCGCCCGATCGTCAAGGACCGGCGGGCGGTCGGTGGCGGTTGTTGCGATGTCGGTTATGGACGACACGTGACTCCTCAGCTGGAGGGGTGGGGCGCGCTCTCCGCGGGACGCGGCGCGTGCAATGCGGCTTGCGGGATGAAGCGCTCGGGCTCGAGCGTGGCGCCGGCAGCCTGCTGGTCGGCCCAGCCAACGCTGGTGGGCGTTTGCTTGATACACGCGACCCAGTGGCCAGGCTCCTTCTCCTCGAGTGGCGGGATGATCCGCGCGCATGCGGCATCCTTGCGTGGATGCGTGCAGCGCGGGTGGAAGGGACAACCGGAGGGTGGATTCGCGGGCGACGGCACATCGCCCGAGAGTACGATCCGCTGGCGTCTGGCCGTGGGATCGGGTACGGGTACGGCAGAGAGCAGCGCCTGCGTGTATGGCATGAGCGGCTCGCGGTACAGATCGGCCGCGCTGGCCAGCTCAACGATCTTTCCCAGATACATCACGGCCACGCGATCGGCGATGTGCTCCACCACCGAGAGGTCGTGCGCGATGAACAGGTAGGCGAGGCCGCGCTGGCGCTGCAGATCCTGAAGCAGGTTGATCACCTGCGCCTGCACCGACACGTCGAGCGCCGAGACCGGCTCGTCGCACACTATGAACTGCGGCTCCACGGCCAGCGCTCTCGCTATCCCTATCCGCTGGCGCTGCCCGCCGGAGAACTCGTGCGGGTAGCGCGACGCGTACTCTCCGCGAAGCCCCACCTCTTCCAGCAGCTCGCGCACGCGCCGGTCCGCCGCGGCGCCCTCGGCGAGCTTGTGGATCGTGAGCCCCTCGCGCACTATCGCGCCAACGGACATGCGCGGGTTGAGCGACGAGAACGGGTCCTGGAAGACGATCTGCATCTGCCGCCTGAGCCGCCGGAGCGCCTCGCCCGAGAGAGCGCGCACATCCTGGCCGTCGAAGATGATCTCGCCGGCGGTGGGCTCTATGAGGCGGAGGATGCTCCGCCCGGCGGTGGTCTTCCCGCACCCCGACTCGCCCACGAGCCCGAGCGTCTCGCCGGGCGCCACGTCGAAAGAGATCCCATCCACCGCCTTCACCGTTCCCACCTGGCGGCGCAGGAGCCCGCGCACTATCGGGAAGTACTTCGTGAGTCCGCGAACGGAGAGCAGTGGACGCTGTTCGCTCGCTGCAGGAGACAGGGCGGAGGCCATGGTGGACGTCACGCTCGCGTTGCCGCGAGCGGTTCGTGCGGCTCGGCGCGCCGCTCGGGTTCGTCGGCAAGGTGGCAGCGCGATACGTGTCGCTCGCCAATCCGATAGAGCGGCGGCGGCTCGGTAGCACAGCGCTCCCACGCGAACGGGCAGCGATCGTGGAAGCGACACCCCGAAGGCCAGTTGGTTGGCGGTGGCACCGAGCCCGGTATTACGGCGAGCCGCTCACGCTCCGCGCCCACGCGCGGCATCGCGGCGAGGAGTCCCTCGGTGTACGGATGGTGCGGCGCCGCGAACAGCTCGCTCACGGGCGCTTCCTCCACCACCTGCCCCGCGTACATCACCAGCACGCGCGTGGCCGATTCGGCTATCACTCCCAGGTCGTGCGTGATGAGCAGGATGGACATCCCGATCCGCTCCTGCATCTCGGCGAGAAGCTCGAGGATCTGCGCCTGGATCGTGACGTCTAGCGCGGTGGTGGGCTCGTCGGCTATCAGCAGCGCGGGGTCCATCATGAGCGCCATCGCGATCATCACGCGCTGCCGCAGGCCGCCGGAGAGCTGGTGCGGATATTCCTTCGCGCGCTCCGAGGCGGCGGGCATCCCCACGGTAGTGAGCATCTCGACCGCGCGCTCCCACGCCTCGCGCTTCGACGCGCCCGAGTGCACGCGCGCCACCTCGGCGACCTGATCGCCCACTGTAAAAACCGGATTGAGCGATGTCATCGGCTCCTGGAAGATCATCGAGATGCGATTGCCGCGAATCTTTCGCATCTCCTTCTCCGGTAGCGCCATCAGATTGCGTCCCTCGAACTCGATCACGCTCCCCGGCTCGATCGTGCCGGGGCGGTCGATGAGCCGCAGGATGGAGAGCGAGGTCACCGACTTGCCGCAGCCGGATTCTCCCACCACGCCCACGGTCTCGTGCGGCATCACGTCGAAGGAGACGCCATCCACCGCGCGAGCGATTCCGGAGGAGGTGTGGAACCAGGTTCGGAGATCCCGAACCGAGAGGAGGGGCGCTGTCATCACCCGTCAAGCTGGCGAGGGTCCAATGCATCGCGCAAGCCATCGCCGATGATGTTGAAGGCCATCACCGTCGCCACGATCGCGAGACCGGGGAAGAGCGAGACCCACCACACCGTCGCCATCTGGCTCACGCCGTCCTGAATCATGTTTCCCCAGCTCGGGACCGGCGGCCGCACACCGATCCCGAGGTACGACAGTCCCGCCTCGATGATTATCACGTTCGCGATCCCCAGCGTGGCTGCCACCACAACGGGGGAGAGAACGTTGGGGAGGATGTGCCGGAGGATGATGTCGCGATCGCGCGCGCCGAGCGCTCGGGCAGCCACCACCATGTCGCGCTCCTTGAGCGAGAGCACTTCCGCGCGCACGAGGCGGCTCACGCCGAACCACCCGGTGAAGCCGAGCACCAGCACGAGGGCCGCCATGGGAACCGTGCCCCAGAGCACGAGGAGCGTGATGAGGAGGAGGATACGCGGGATGGAGAGCGCGGCGTCTATGATGCGCATCATGACGGCGTCCACGCGGCCGCCGTAGTAGCCCGCCGCGGCTCCGTAGAGCGTCCCTACGGTGGCGGAGAGGATGATGGCCAGCATCGCTATCGAGAGCGAAACGCGCGCGCCGTAGAGCAGCCGGCTGAAGACATCGCGCGAAGCGAAGTCGGTGCCGAGGAGATGTGCGGACGACGGGGAAAGATTCTTTAGTGCGACGATATCGGGCGTGGCGGTGGGGGAGTAGGGGACGAGCCATGGCGCGAGGGCCGCCACGACGCAGGCGGCCAGCACCATCCAGAGTGCCACCACCGCCGCGCGGTTGCGGTGGAAGCGCGCGAGGGCGCGCCGCCAGGGTCCGGTGTCCGTACTGGCGCGCCTTCCAGCGCGATCGAGCCACGCGCAGATCACCACCGTGATCGCGGCGCAGAGCGCCCACGCCACCACGCGGCTCACGTTCACTCCCCGAGGCGGACGCGTGGATCGGCCCACGCGTAGAGAAGGTCGGCCACCAGGTTGCCCGTCACCACGAGTGCGCTCGTCACGATCACCACCGCGGTGAGGAGCTGGTAGTCACGCGTGGCGATCGCGTTGACGGTGAGCGTCCCCATCCCCGGCCAGGAGAACACCGACTCCACGAAGACCGACCCGCCGAGAAGCGCGGGGAGCGCGAGACCGAAGAGCGTGATGACAGGGAGCAGCGCGTTGCGCAGCGAGTGCCGCCAGATCACCGCGCGCTCGCCCAGTCCCTTCGCGCGCGCGGTGCGCGCGAAGTCCTGCTGTGCCACCTCGAGCAGCGCCGAGCGCTGGAAGCGCGCGACCGCCGCGGTCACGAGAAGCGCGAGCGTGCCTGCGGGAAGCACGAGATGCCAGAGCCGGTCGGCGGCGCGCGCCCACGGCCCCATGAAGCCATACATGACCGGATCGAACATCCCCGAGGCGGGGAAGAGGCGCAACCAGTAGGCGAACACCAGCAGCATCATCAACGCGAGCCAGAAGTCGGGCATCGAGTAGAAAAAGAGCGAGCCGATACCGAGTCCCCAGTCTACGGGCTTCCCCTTCCTACGCGCCTGCACCACGCCTATCAGGATTCCCGCAGCGAAGGCGATGACTATCGCCACGCCCATCAGCAGGAGCGTATTGGGGAGCGCCTCGGCGAGCACCGCGCTCACCGGCCGGTGGTGCGGGAAGGAGAAGCCGAAGCCGCCGCTCGCCACGCTCGTCAGGTAGTGCCAGTACTGCTGATGAAGCGGCAGGTCGAGCCCAAGTCGGTGAACCCAGTACTCCCGCACCGCCGGCGGCGTGAGCGGATCGGTGAGCGTGGCGCTGACCGGATCGCCCGGAGCCGCGTGCAACAGGAGGAAGGTGAGCGTGGCCACGAGCCACACTATCACCACCCCCTGGGCGAGGCGGCGGAGCAGGAGGGCGATCACCCGCCAGCGGGCGACTCGCGCGAGAGCCCCACGCGGTCGCGCGCGATGCGCTCGCCCTGCGGGATGTACCAGTCCTTCAGGTTGAGCCACCAGCCGTTGGCGCGCATCCCCTCGGGGTGGATGCGTTGCTGCATGGCGGCGAAGCTGAGCGGCTCGAAGAGCCAGATCGCCGGCGCGTCGTCGGCCAGAAGCTGATACGCCTGCCGGTAGTACGCGCCCGCCTTCTCCGGATTCATCTGCGAGGCGGCACTGTCCACGAGCGCGTCGAAGCGCGGGCTCTCGTACGAGCCGTAGTTGCTTCCCTCTTTCACGGCCGCCGTGCTCCAGAGCTGACGGATCGTGCTAGGTACCCCGTCGGACGACATCGTGTTCATCGATGCGTCGAAGCGGCGTGCCTCCTGCCTGCTCCCGTGCGTGGGGAAATCCATCTGCTCGATCTCGGCGCGCGCTCCGACTTGCTTGAACATCTCCTGCATTATCACCGCTGCTCGCATCCGCGGAGTGCTGGAGCTCGGGACAATGATGGTGAAGCGGAGCTGTCGCCCGTTCTTCTCACGCCAGCCATCGCCGTCGGCATCGCGCCAGCCGGTGGCATCAAGCAGCGCCGCCGCGCTGTCCGGGGCGTAAGGAATCTGCCGGATGGTGGAGTCGTACGTGCTCAACGCTTCCGTGAAGGGACCGATCGCCGGGACGGCGAGCGAATCGTACACGCTGCGAACGAGCTGCACGCGGTCGATGGCCATCGTGAGCGCGCGGCGCACCGTCCGGTCGCCGAAGATCGGGTGCGGCCGGCTGCGGTCGTTCGGGTCGCGCTCGTTGAAGAGGAGGAAGCCGTATATGAGCGAGGGGTAGCGGACGGTCTTGATCTCCGGGTGCTTCGCCAACGGCTCGAAATCGCCGGGCCGCATGTACTCGAGGATGTCGGCGTCACCCGACATGAGGCGCATGAACGCCGCGTTGTAGTCGGGCGCGATGCTCCAGATGACGCGGTCGAGGTGCGGGCGGCCAAGGTGGTATTCGGTGTTGGCCTCCAGCTCGATCAGCTGCCGAGGCACCCAGCGCACGAAGCGAAACGGACCGCTTCCCACCGGATTGCGGGCAAAATCGGAGCTGGCCAGCTCCTTCCTGTCGGCCCTCGACAGAAGGTGCTCGGGGAGGATGCGCATCTGCATCGCCGCCGTCGCGAACTGCTCGGGCGAACGGTGCGAGAACCAGAACACCACCGTGAGCGAGTCGCGCACCACCACCGAGTCGATCTCCGAGAGGAGCGGCGCCACCGTGGACCCCACCAGCGAGTCGGTGTAGAGGCCGTAGGTGAACGCCACGTCCGATGCGCGCACCGGCGGGCCATCCTGCCACCGCGCCATCGAGTCTATCCGGAAGGCGATCGAGAGCGAGTCGGGACTCCAGCTCCACGAGCGCGCCAGGCGGCCCTCCCACCCCTCATCGCCGATCATGTTGAGCTCCGGCCCGGGCTCGGCGAGGTGCTCGAAGATCTGCGCTTCCACCTGTGCGCTGGTCACGTTGACAGTGAGCGGCGGAAAGAGAAGCGTGGCGTCGCTGCCGCTCGAGATCACGAGCGTGCCGCCATTCGCGGCGTCGCGCGCGGCCGAGGCGTCTTTCCGACAGCCCGCAAGGGCGGTGGCGAGAAGGGTGAGGATTACCGGGGCAGTTGCTCGCATCTCACTCGGGGAATGCGGGATTGGGAACGGTGCGGATATCCAGAGGCATGTGGTGCAGCAGGAGATCTTCGGGTGTTGTGTTGCGGGTCAGCGGCGCCAGGTCCATTGGGGATCGCGATAGTGCGCACTCGCGCGTCGCGCATCGGCCTCTACGCGCGAGTCCATCTCCAATGGCTCCGCACCGGGGAGCGCTCCGGAAAGAGCGCCCGCCACATCATCGAAGGTCGGAACACGACCAAGTAGTCCGTGGAGAGTGGCGGCCGAAGGCGGCGCTGCCGCAGGCGAGAGCAGGAGCGAGCTCGCGAGCGCCTGATCGTCATCCACGAGTATGGAACCGTGTTGCAGCAATGCGCCGCCCTCTCTCACCTGTGCGCTCCCCACGAGCTTCCTCCCATCGGCCACTATCTCGCCTTTCGCCGGCAGCACGAAGCAGGGCAGGACGCCCGGCCGCGGTGCGACATCGTGCGGGTCCGCCTCGCTCGCATCCACCCCGAGAAGACGCAACCCATGTATGAGTAGACGATTGATGGCACGGTAGGATTCGCGGAGCGACCCAAGAAGGGAAACGGGTGCCGTGACGCTGTACGTCACCTCGTGGTGGTGCAGCACGGCCCGCCCGCCCGTGGGACGTCGAACGAAGTCTATCCCTCGCGCACGTGCTCCTTCGATGTCGTACTTGCCGCGCGCGGTCTGATTCCGCCCGAGCGACAGGGTCGGATGCGACCAGCCGTAGATGCGCAGCACCGCCTCGTCCCCCCGGGTCGCTCTCAGCATCAGCGCTTCATCCAGCGCCATGTTCGACGCCCCGTCGAGGGGAGCGGATACCAGGACGCGCCAGCGAACGCCCGGGGTGGCATCTGCTGCAGGCGACTGGCGATCGAGCGCCGTGGGGGGAGGGGGAGAAGAGGGAGGAGGCGACACCGAGTCCGATTCGGAAGGGACTTCCGGCAGCCGCATCGTGCGCTGCCATCGAAGGATAGCGCTGGTGAGACGCGAGCGGCAAGGAATGCGGCGCGCCTGCGGCGCGTGCCAATGGAATTTCGCTTCGCGTAATTGCAGATTTCGGTGCGCGGCGCCCGCCGCATGCCCTCCGGGTGGCTCTCGATGGGGCGGGCACCGTTCACCTGATCTCCACGTCTCCAGACAGCGCTTCAGTCCACAGCGGATATCCGTGGCGCGAACACGGTTCTCGAGGAAGCATATGACCACCATGACCACCCCGACG
>DASSOX010000097.1:0-2484 GCA_035700125.1 Gemmatimonadaceae bacterium | reverse complement strand
GCTCGGATACGCGCCTGGATACAAAAATAGGCACCATGAGCGCCAATGTATCACCGGGCTCGGCGCTGCCGCAACCAGCGCCAGCGCGGCTTCACAACTTTGTATACCTTGCAGGATACATTCGCGGACCGCATATTGGCCTCGGATACATCCGATACCATACCGGCGACCGTGCCTCAACCCAACCACTACGCCGAAGCCATAATGACGACCCCTGGCCATGCGAGCGGCGGCAGAGCGAATGCCGGCCTCGAGGTCCCTCCCGAACATCCACGGGTCGACGTGGACGTCCGGCACCTCGCCACTCACGACGAGTTCGTCGCCTGCGTCGACCTCCAACACAAAATCTGGGGAGCCGGGTTCAGCGAACGAGTGCCGGCTGCCATCCTCAAGGTCTCCCAACGAATAGGCGGCGTCACCGCCGGCGCCTTCGATGAAAACGGCGACATCGTCGGCTTCGTCTTCGGCATGACCGGCGTCGAAAACGGTGAGCTGGTCCACTGGTCCGACATGCTCGCCGTCCGCGCCGACCTCCGCGATCACGGCATCGGGCGCATCCTCAAGGAGTTCCAGCTCCACACGCTCCTCGAACGCGGCGTGGCCCGCATCTACTGGACCTTCGATCCCCTGGTCGCTCGCAACGCCCACCTCAACTTCAACCGGTTGAACGTGGACGTCGCCGAGTATGTGATAAACATGTACGGCAGCGAGACGGACAGCGTCCTGCATCGCGGACTGGGGAGCGACCGATTCATCGTCGTGCGCCCCGTGGCCGCGAGCAAGGGCGACGTGGTGCCCCTCGAGCGCCACCGCGCCGAGGTGGTGGCCTCGGTGGGAGAAGGGAGCCGGATCCTCAACAAGGTGGATGGAACGGGCACACCCGCTATCCTCGCACCGCGCAGCACTCCCGACGAGCCGGTGTACCGCATCGCGATCCCGCTCGACATCGAGAAGGTCCAGAGCGCCGACATCTCGCTCGCTGCCCGCTGGCGCGAGAGCACGCGGCGCGCGATCCTCTGGGGTCTCGAGCACGGCTACCGCATCCTCGGCTTTTACCGCGACGACCTCGCCGCGAGCGGCTTCTACGTGATGACCACCGCGCCGCGCGCTGAGCGCGCACCGTCGCCCTCCACCATCCGCTTCCCCTTCAACAACGACGCGGCGTGAACGACGGGGTCAGGTCTCGACTCGATACACTCTCGGGCCGGGGCCCGAAAATGTATCGAGTCGAGACCTGACCGCTTCTCTCTCTTCTTCCATATAAATAGAGGTGACAAGATGCTCCGCATAGAACGGATCGTTCTCCGTGAGATCCGGTTGCCGCTCAAGGAACCGTTCCGCATCTCTTCCGGAGTGGTCAGCGAGCGGCGCATCACTCTCCTCGAGCTGCACGGACCCGATGGCGGACCCGCCGCCTGGTCGGAGTGCGTGGCGGATGAGTATCCCAACTACAGCGCCGAAACGATAGACACCGCCTGGCTCGCCATCCGCGAGTGGGTGGCGCCGCGCGTCCTCGGTCGTGACTTCCCGGGCCCCGAGGCGGTGAACGCCGCGCTCGAGCACGACTTCCGCGGCCACCGAATGGCCAAGGCCGCCGTCGAGATGGGTGCGTGGGCGCTCGCGGCCGAGCAGCAGGGCGTGCCGCTCGCGAAGCTCCTCGGCGGCACGCGCGAGTGCGTCTCCGCCGGCATCTCGATAGGCATCCAGGCGAACCCCGAGGCGCTGGCGAGCCGCGCGCTCGCCGCACGGGATGCGGGCTACAGCAAGGTCAAGATCAAGATCGCTCCGGGTTCCGACCTCCCCTTCGTGCGCGCCGTGCGCGAAGCGCTCGGCCCCGAGGCGCACATCATGGCCGATGCCAACTCGGCGTACACGCTCGACGACATCCCGCTCTTCAGAAAGATCGACGAGTACGATCTCATCATGATCGAGCAGCCGCTGGCGCACGACGATCTCCTGCGCCACGCGAAGCTGCAGGCGGAGCTGCGCACGCCGCTCTGCCTCGATGAGTCCATCACGAGCGTGGACCGCGCCGAAGACATGATCGCGCTGAAGAGCGCGCGGATCATCAACATCAAGCCGGGACGCGTGGGCGGCTTCACCCAGTCGAAGGCGATCCACGACGTCTGCCAGAAGAACGGAATACCGGTGTGGTGCGGCGGGATGCTGGAGAGCGGCGTCGGCCGCGCGCACAATGTGGCCCTCGCCTCGCTCCCCAACTTCACCCTCCCGGGCGACCTCTCGCCGAGCGCCCGCTACTGGGAGAGGGACGTCGTAACCCCGGAGTGGACCATGGGCTCCGACAGCATGGTCAAGGTCCCCCTCGATCGACCGGGCATCGGTGTCGCCGTAGATATGGACAGGGTGGATGGGCTGACGGTGAGGAGCGAAGAGCTGGGGAAGAGATAGAAGAGAGATAGAAAGAAACGGGGAACAGGAAACGGGAAACGGCACACCATCCAGGGTCATTCCCGCGGAAGCGGG